>CAZTNV010000026.1:16058-22270 GCA_964615535.1 uncultured Mycobacteriaceae bacterium
GGCTCGGTGCGGTTTCCGCGGCTTCGACCGCGACCGGCCGGCCGTGCGAGTCGCCGTCAGCAGCCGGGGGCGCAGGTGATTCGGCCCGGGGCGGGGCTTCGTCCGCTGCGGGTACCGGCTGCGAGACGGACTCGGCGGCGGACCGGGCTGCCGGAGTCGCCGCCGGACCGGCCGTCGTGACCGGCGTGACGCCGGGCGGATCGCTGGCCGGGAAGCTCTCCTGGCTTGCCTCGTCGATGCGCTGCTCGGCCCGAGGCGGCGTTTCCGGCGCACGATCTTCGTCGCCCGCAGGCGGTGCCACCACCGGCTGCGCTGCGGCCGGTAGCGTTTCGGCCGGGGGCTTCTTGACAGGTGTCCGTTTGGTCCTGCGCGGCTTGTCCGCCGCCGGTTCGGTCACGGGCAATGCGGTGACGGGTTGATCGGGCGCGGCTTGCGCTGCGGTCTTGGTCCGGCTGGTCCGCTTCGACGGGGTCGATCCGGTCGACTGGCTCGACCCCGTGGTGCGGCGCGGCGGCCCCTTGCTTTGTGTCGCCATGTCGGCCTCTCTTCGTCTTCTGCTGACGGCGGAGTGAGTCTGCCTGAAAAACGCGGCTGCGAAAACCGCATTGCCGGTCCCCGCTTCACGCGGCAGAACCGGGCCCGCCGGCCGGCCGGAAGCGTTTCGTTTGAAACCGGAGATTCGCCGGCCGGACCCGGAGTGCCACGGTCGGTCGGGCGGGGGCCGGTCGGGCGGGGGTCAGTCGCGGGGGCCGGTCCAGGTCGGCCTGGGTTCGACCGGCCGGTCTTCCGGGATTTCGCGGTCCGCCCAGGCGGCGAATTCGGTCAGGTAGCTCTCCTCGATCAGCCGCTGATGATGGCCGCCGACATGCTGATACCGGACGCCGGGATCGTCCGGCGGCACCTGCAGCGCCGCAACCGAGGCTGGCCGGATGTGCCGGCCGATGTCCAGCACCTTGCGCTGAACGGTTTCTCCCGCGCTGGCGTAGGTCCTGCCGGCGACGATATCCGAGCGTTGCATGCCGAGGCCATGGCGTTGCGGTAGACCGGCCGGCCCCGAATCGGCGCGGAAAGTCGAGGCTTGCCCGGCGCAGGGCGCCGATCGGGACCGGCCGTCAACCATGAAACGATCCGGGGCGCAGACCGTTCCCCCGATCAGGGGCCGTCGCGCTTCGGATCGGCCGTGGGGCCTTCGTCCAAATCCGTGCTTCGCCGAACATCGCAGGCGGCTGAATCATTGGTTGCATCAGCCATTTTGCCGCATTTCTGAGCAGGGCCGGGACGCCATCTTCGCTATCGACAAGAGTCGCCGCGCCGCCGCGGGATCGCGCCGCAGCGTACCTTTCAACAGTTTTACGTCCTTTTACAGGTCAGCCGAAATCCGGCCAACCAGAGGCAAAGCGGATCATGGACTTCGATCCCTTCATCCTGTCGCGCATCCAGTTCGGATTCACGGTGGCGTTCCACATCATCTTTCCGTCCTTCACCATCGGTCTGGCGAGCTGGCTGGCGGTGCTGTCCGGGCTGTGGCTGCGCACCAATGACGACCGCTACCGCACCCTGTACCAGTTCTGGCTCAGGATCTTCGCGGTGTCGTTCGCCATGGGCGTGGTGTCGGGCGTGGTGATGAGCTACCAGTTCGGCACCAATTGGAGCCGGTTCACCGACGTGACGGGCAATGTGCTGGGCCCGCTGATCAGCTACGAGGTGCTGACCGCGTTCTTTCTGGAGGCGACGTTCCTCGGCATCATGCTGTTCGGGCAGGGACGGGTGCCGCGTTGGCTGCATTTCTTCGCAACCCTGATGGTCGCGGTCGGGACGCTGATGTCGACCTTCTGGATCATCTCGGCCAATAGCTGGATGCAGACGCCGGCCGGCGCGGTGCTGGGCGAGGATGGGCGGTTCTATCCGGTGGATTGGTGGGCGATCGTGTTCAACCCGTCCTTTCCGTACCGGTTGGCCCATATGGTGCTGGCGGCCTATCTGACGACCAGCTTTGTGATCATGGCGATCGCAGCCTGGTATCTGCTGCGCCGCCGGTTCGAGACGCAGGCCCGGGTGATGATGGCGATGGGCGTGGTGTTCGCGGCGATCGTCGCGCCGTTGCAGATCGTTGCCGGCGACCTCCAGGGGCTGAACGTCCATGAGTATCAGCCGGCCAAGCTGGCGGCGATGGAGGGCATCTGGGAGACCGGCCCGAACCAGCCGTTGCTGCTCTTCGCGATCCCGGACGAGACCGCCGAGACCAACCATTACGAGGTCGGGATTCCGGGGCTGGGCAGCCTGATCATCACCCACGCCGTCGAAGGGTCGATCACCGGGCTGCGCGACATCCCGGAAGATGAGCGGCCGCCGGTGGCGATCGTGTTCTATTCGTTCCGGATCATGGTGGCGATCGGGTTCCTGATGATGTTCATCGGGGTCTATGGCGCCTTCCTGCTGTGGCGCGGACGGCTCTACACGACCCGGTGGTTCCTGCGGCTGACCAACTGGTGCCTGCCGGTCGGCTTCATCGCGGTGCTGGCCGGCTGGGTGACCGCGGAGGTCGGGCGCCAGCCCTATGTCGTCTACGGCTTCCTGCGCACGGTGGATGCGACGTCGCCGGCGGTGACCGGGGGCAACGTGGCGTTCTCGCTGGCGCTGTTCTTCGTGGTCTACGGCGTGATCTTCACCGCCGGCACCTACTACATCGTGCGGCTGCTGCGGCGCGGACCGGAGGATATCGGCATTCCGGGCCCGGACCTGCTGAAGCGGCCGAAGCGGCCGATCTCGGCGGCCGGTCCGTCGCCGGCCGGAGCGGAGTGAGCGCCATGGACCTCGACATGCCCTTCATCTTCGCGCTGATCATCGCGTTCGGCGTGTTCATGTACGTGCTGATGGACGGGTTCGACCTGGGGGTCGGCATCCTGTTCCGCGCGGCGCCCAGCGATCACGATCGCGACGTGATGATGAATTCGGTGGCGCCGATCTGGGACGGCAACGAGACCTGGCTGGTGCTGGGCGGCAGCGCGCTGCTGGCGGCCTTTCCGGTGGCCTATTCGGTGATCCTGCCGGCGCTGTACCTGCCGATCCTGGCGATGCTGATCGGGCTGATCTTTCGCGGCGTGGCGTTCGAGTTCCGGTTCAAGGCGACCCGCTCGCGGCCGCTCTGGGATCTGTCGTTCAATCTCGGCTCGATCGTCGCCACGGTGGCGCAGGGCGTGGTGCTGGGCGCCTTCATCCAGGGCTTCCCGGTCGAGAACCGGCAGTTCGTCGGCGGCACCTTCGACTGGCTGACGCCGTTCTCGCTGTTCACCGGGGTCGCCCTGCTCGCCGGCTATGGCCTGCTCGGCGCGACCTGGGTGATCATGAAGGCCGAGGGTGCGCTGCAGGACTGGGCCTATCGGGTAACGAAATGGCTGCTGGCCGCGGTGGTGCTGGCGGTTTTGATCGTCAGCGCCTGGACGCCCCTGCTCAACCCCGAGATCGCCGAGCGCTGGTTTTCCTGGCCCAACATCGCCTGGCTGTCGCCGATTCCGGTGGCCACCGGGCTGTGTGCGATCGGCCTGCTGATCGCGGTCGACCGCCGGTCGGATGCCTGGCCGTTCGTGTTCACCATGCTGCTGTTCCTGCTGTCGTTCGTCGGTCTGGGCGTGAGCCTGTTCCCCTACGTGATCCCGCCCGACATCTCGATCTGGGAAGCGTCCTCGCCGCCGGAGACCCAGGTCTTCCTGCTGGTCGGGGCGGTCATCGTGATCCCGCTGACGCTGGGCTATACCGCCTATTCCTACTGGGTGTTCCGGGGCAAGGTGGCCCACGATGTCGGGTATCACTGAGCGATAGCGACCCGTCCCCCGCCCGGCCGGCCGGACGGGGGCGGCCGTCACATCCGCTGCATCAGGCGCTGCGCGATTTCGAAGATTTCCTCCGGCGCGTATTCCGGCGCGTATTCCGATTGGGAGGAGCCGAAATCGGGGCGCGGGCCGCCCTGCGGGATGCCTTCGGTCACTTCCAGCGGGCCGCCATCGGCCCAGTCGGCGGTGCCGTTCCAGATCGCGCCCAGATGCTTGAAGTCGTCCGGGCTGAACCGGTAGAGCTTGCGGTGCTCGCCGCGTTCCTCCCATTTGCGCGCCTCGGGGAACTTGGCGTTTTCGATCTTGGGAAGCGGCAGCATTTTGGTCATGTTGACCCCGGTGAGGGTCTCCAGCGCCTTGCCGTAGGCGGCCTGATGCACCCCGCCGCGGACCAGCAGATAGCCGATCATGGTGCGGGCGGTCGGATTGCTGGTCATCTGGTAGACCCGCAGCTTGTGGGTGCGGGCGCCGCATTCGAGAAAGAAGTTGTGCAGCAGGTCGAGCACCAGATTGCCGCTGTTGAACACATAGTCGCCGCGCCACGGCCCGCCCATGGAATCGCCGACCATGTGACTGGCGCCGCCGACGATGTAATGATGGGTGTTGCGGACATCCTTGGCGGCGCCCAGCGGCGTTTCGGTGGGATCGGCGCCGTTGGCGGATTTTTCGAGCAGCATGTTGATGGTCGCCGCGACCAGCTCGACATGGCCGAGTTCTTCCGCGGTGATCGCCGCGACCAGATCATAGTATGGCCCGAGCCGCTGCTTTTCGCGGAACGCGGCCGACTGGTGCAGGTAGTTCATCAGCGTGGACATCTCGCCGAACCGCCCGCCCATCAGCTCCTGGACCGCGGCGGCGGCATTGGGATCGGCCTGATTGGGCTTTTCCAGCTCGATCTGAAGCCGGTCGATGCGCATGAACATGGCTGAAATCCCTCCTCCCTTCGCGCCTGGCGGTTCGAGCGGCGTTGCGAGGCGCGGACATGAAAGAAGGTCTAGATTTGGCCGGCAGGGAATCAACGTCGAAGACTGAAACAGGACGGAAAACGTCTTTGGCGGGCAGCCGGTCCGGCCGATTTTTACTTTGAATGTCCAGGCTCAATTTAAAAGATCGGAGGCCGCATCGAGCCGAAACCGGCACCGGTCGACGATGCAAACCTTGATGGACGGATGGTGAGGGGGTGTCGCGGCGGATCAGGCGGGGCCGGCGTTCGGCGGTGCCGCCCACCCGCCGAAAATACCCTTCGGGATGTGAGGGCCGTCACTGTCTAAGGGCGTGAAAGGGGGTTAGAGTTGAGGCGTTAAGCGAGAGGCGGAGTGCTCGCATGGCGGCGTCGCCGGCCTTGAGGCCGGAGTGCGGACCGGCTTTCGGGACCACCGGCGAGGCGGCGGAGACAGAGGAGGGAAACATGCCCGATTTGCGGATCACCTTTCCCAATGGTCAGGTCGGCCTGATCGTGCGCGGCAAGCTGGGGCCGACGCATCATCCCGACAACATGGATCAGCATGCCGACTGCATCCTGCCCGACGGCTCGCCGATGGGGTTTTTCGGCGAGGTCAACGGCCGGCGGCTCAACAGCATCGGCCTCGACATGAACGGCGCGGTGTACGACTACCGCGAGCTGCGCATCCACAGGCTGTACTATGTCGATCTCGCCTCGGCCGTGGCCTATGGCGTGGTGTCCACGGTTCTGCTGGTCCCGGCGACCGCCACCCAGGCGTCGAAGTTCTCGACCTACTGGCACACGCTGGACGGCTCGCCGGGCAGCTTCAACATTCTGGGCGGCAACTGCTCGACCCATGCCTCGGACGCGTTCATCGCCTCGGGCATCTTGACCGGGGGGATACCCGGCCTGGATACGCCGGACAATCTTTATGGCCAGATCGCCGGCCATGTTTCCGGCACGGTCAGCCATACCGGCTTTGTCGGGTTCGAGGCCAAGCCGGGCGGCGGCTACGATCTGGTGATCCGGCCCTACACCATGGCCAGCCCGACGCCCAGGGCGCGGGGCGGCTCGTCGAGTTGAAGCGTGGGGAGCCATACCGCGGGGAGTTGAACCGCGGGGGTTTGGGGCAGCCCCGGATGCGCGCCCCCCAAGCGTGGTGACCAGAAATGATGAGAGACATCGTGAGCCCAAGCAGAGCCGGCAGGATGTTCGTCCTGATGGCGGCCGCCATCCTGGCCGTCGCGGTCGTTCTGTCGTTTGCGCCTGTTGGCAGCGGAGGAAATGCCATGTCGGAAAGCACTTCGGAACCCGTGTCGTTGACCTGGGAATGGCCGGCCGATCGCGTGCCGGATCGCCGGCTGCTGGTCCATGTCGAGGACATCTCGGCGGAGAGCGGCGGCCTGTTCGGCGGCCGCCAGTCGCCCTCGATGGCCGCC
>CAZTNV010000027.1:0-15778 GCA_964615535.1 uncultured Mycobacteriaceae bacterium
TGAGCGCCTGCTGCCCGATCCGTACCTGCCCTTCGCAGCCGTCGAGACCGACGACCCGCTGACGCGCGCCCGCAGCCTCGTGCCGATCGATTTGCAGGCCGAGCTTGACCGGCATCATCGGCGCATCCTGCGCGACGGCGATGTGGTGATCGTATTGTCGGTCACCGACATCCATTTTTTGACATCGGCCCCCGTACTGGCCCTGCTGCGCGGCGAAACCTTGCCGGCGGACATGGTTGATGGCTGCGCCGGTTTGGTCGAGTTCGCCCGGACGCTGAGCGGGGCCGCACCGAACGGCATCGCCGCCGGTCCGCTGCGCGAGGCGGCGTTCGAGCTGGCGCCCTCGGGGACGCCCTGTCCGGCGATCTTCGACCGCTTTCCCGCCCTGCTGCCGCTCGCACTTGAACACGGCGTGCTGCTGTGGCGCGGAGTGCCGCGGCCCGGACTCTATCCCGCGGCATCGGAGACGGCGCTTGCCAATCTGCTGACCCTGGCCGGACGGATACGGTCGGGCGCGACGGCGTCGCCCATGCCCGTTCGGCGGCCCGGCCGGCCGCCCGGCCGAACGGCCAGAGCCGGCGACGTGGTCGCCTTGCCGACGCCCGGCGTCACCCTCACGGGCCATGTCTGGCTGCCCGGGTTCCGGGCGCTCGCCGGGGCCGCAACGCTCCGCGGCCTGCTCGCCACCGACGGGGTCATGCGGCCGGACGTCTATGGCCTGTTCGGACTCATCGTTCGGCATGATCGGGCGACGCTGGTCCGCCGGCTGATCCCGTTCTCGCCGCGCCAGGTTCTAGGCCGAGAGGCCGATCCGCCGCTTCGGGATCATGACGAGATCCGGCTGTTCGCCCCGTCGGATATTCATGCCCTGCTGGCCGAGGCGGGCCTGGTAGCGGAGGGGCCCGACAGCACCCCCACAGCGGTCGGCAGCGACCCGGTGCTGATCCGTGCGCTGATCGATCATTCCGTGACCGTGAGCGGCGCGGTCGGCCGCCCCGGCCGGTATCCGGTGGCCGGCGACACCGCTCTGGAGCGGCTGTTCGAGGCCGCCGGCGGACTCGGCCGCAATGCCGACCGCAGCGGCATCGAGATCACCACGCTCGATCCGGCACCCACCGGCGGCGAATTGCAGCCAGGACGAACCATGGTCGATCTGGCCCTGCGGCCACCCGCGCAGGTGTTCGTGCGGCCGGGCGATGCCGTGCGGGTCAATCCGATGTTCGATCCGCTGGAGCGGCAGAGCGTGTCGATCCGGGGCGAGGTACGCCGGCCCGGCGACTACGATCTGGTGCGCGGCGAGCGATTGTCGAACCTGATCGAGCGCGCCGGAGGCCTGACCGAGCAGGCCTATCCGCCGGGTACCGTGTTCGTTCGGCTGGGCGAGCGGGAGCGCGAGCGCGCCCGCTTTCAACTGGCCGCCGATGATCTCGACCGGCGCATCGCCCAGGCCCGAACCCGGCCCGACCCGCCAAGCGAAAGCCAGATCACCATCGGGCAGGAATTGGCTGCCCGGCTCCGCACGATCGAGCCGATCGGCCGGCTGGTGGTAGAGGCAGACCCCGAGGTGCTGCGCGTCTCTCCCGATCTCGATATCGTGCTGGAACGCGGCGATTCGGTTGTGGTACCGCCGCGGCCGCTCACCGTGTCCGTCCTGGGCGAAGTTCACGCACCGGCCGCGCTCCAGTTCCGCAACGACAAGACGGCGCGCGACTATATCCGCGAAGCCGGGGATTTCACGCGCAACGCCGATCAGGATCGGGTGTTCGTGATCCAGCCCGACGGCAGTGCCCAGCCTGTGGCGGTGTCGGACTGGAACTACACCCCGCTGCTGATCCTGCCCGGATCGGTCATCGTCGTGCCGCAGGACCCCGAACCCTTCGATTTTCTGGCATTCTCCGGCACCATTGCCGGGCTGATCAGCCAGATTGCCTTGACCGCCGCGTCGATCTCGGTCATCGGCAGCCGATGACCGTTGCCGCCATCGCGGCCCCCCAGCCGAACTCGCCATCACCGGCGGCGATGGCACCGCGGCGCTGTTTCTGCCGCCCAGCCATTATTGCGCCGCGCGCACCTGTTCAAAGAATCGTCCGATATCGGCCTTGAGCTTTCGCGACCGGGAGCCGAGATCTGCGATCGCGGTCATCGTTCCGGCAACGGCATCCGATGCCGAACGGGCATTGGTGCTGACGATCGAAATGTTGGACGAGACGTCGCGCGTACCGATCACGGCCTCGTGGATATTCCGGGAAATCTCCTGGGTCGTCGCGCTCTGCTCTTCCATGGCGGCGGCAATAGCAGACGAAACTTCGGTCATCTGGCGGATCGACGACACGATCGTGGCGATCTCGGCCGCGGTGGTCGAAGTCGCGCGTTGCATCGAGTCGATCTGGGCCGCGACCTCGTCGGTGGCGCGACTCGTCTGAATGGCCAGATTCTTGACTTCGGACGCAACAACCGCAAAACCCTTGCCGGCATCCCCCGCCCGCGCCGCCTCGATCGTAGCATTGAGGGCCAGCAGATTGACCTGCCGCGCAATGTCATTGATCAGTTTGACGACCCCGCCGATCTTGTCGGCCGCCTCTTTCAGCGAGCCGATGGCGGCGTCGGCGCGGCCCGCCTTGTCCATGGCTTCGGTCGCCAGCGAGTTCGAATTGCTGACCTGCACGGTGATTTCCTGGATGGTCGCGGCGAGTTCTTCGGTCGCGGCGGCCACCGTCTGGACGTTGCTGGTCGCCTGTTCCGCCGCAGTCGCAACGGTGACCGACCGGCTCATCGTCTCTTCCGACGTTTGCGACACCGACCGCGTCATGGTCTCGACCTGCTCCAGGGACCGGTCGACCAGCACTAGCTCCTGATGAACCTCGGAATCAAAGGATTTGATCAGACCGTCGCCCTCCGTCGCCCGCCGCTCGCGTGCCTCGATTTCGACCATTTGATAGACCGAAACCGCGAGATCCATATCCAGGAAAACCACCTTCGTGACGGCCGAAATGATTTCGCGACGCCTTTCACGATTGCGCTTGAATGCATTGTCGAGGATCGACTCGAGTCGTTCGAGAAATATGCTGTACGCACCAAGATACCAGCGAGGTTCGAGACCGATCTTCTGATGGACATAGCCGATCCGGATGACCGCGTCCGAAAACGCATCGTCGAACTCGGCGGCGAACAGCCGTTGCCAGTGCCGGCGCTGGGCATTCATCAGCTTTTCAACCTGATTCGGTCCCTGGATCAATGGCGCGATCGCCTCGAAGGTCGACAGGTGCTGATAGAAGGCCCGCAGAATTCCGTCCAAGTGAGTCTCGATCAGCGGCCATGTCGCCCGCAGACTGGTCCTCGTCGCGTCGTCGATCTTGAGGAAACGCAGACGGGTTTCGCGGTCAATCGATACCTTTGCCATTGCCATTGCAGCTTCCGATCTTGGCGTGTCCAGAAGAACAGCGGGCGGCTGACCGCCATCCTTCGCCGAAATTGCAGCGCGGTGCGGAGCCTTGCGCAGAAACCGCATCGGACCCGGATCTTAATGGGCAATGATGATCAGTTTCTTAATCGAAATGCCGGTCATGCCGAGGGCAGGCCGGCGCCCGCGGTTCAGTCTCTGCCCCCGGTGGTGCCGCCTGCCACCGCCATCGGCTCGATGCGGCTGACCCGATCCGGCGGAAAACGGACGGTCATGAGGGTTCCCTCGCCCGGTTCGCTGGCAATCGAGAGCGTGCCGCCATGCATCTCGATCAGGCCGGTGACGATCGGCAAACCGAGTCCCACGCCGCCGCCGCGGCGCGATGCAACCCCCGGCACTTGCCCGAACGGCCGAAGTGCGATCACGATCTGATCCTCGGTCATGCCGATGCCGGTATCCGCAACCACCAAATTGGCCCAGCCATCAGGCGACAGCCCGCCGGAAATGGTGACCATTCCGCCGTCATCCGTGAATTTCACCGCATTCGAAATCAGATTGATCAGGATCTGGCGAATCAGCCGCTCGTCCGCCCAAAGCCGGAAGGGCAGATCCGCGGTCTCGGCCCGCAACTGCGGACCGCCGGACCGCTTGCCGGCCTCGACCAGCACGATCGCCGACAGCACCACCTCGTGCAGATCGATCAGGCCCTCGGAAAGGCTGATCTTGCGCGCCTCGATCTTGGCCAGATCCAGCGCCTGCGCGATCACGGCGAGCAGATGGGTCCCACTGAAATGGATATCGTGCGCGTACTCGTCGTATTTCGGGTTGCCCAGCGGTCCGAACAGCGCCGACCCCATCACCTCGGAAAATCCGAGGATCGCGTTCAGGGGCGTGCGCAGTTCATGGCTCATATTGGCCAGGAATTCCGATTTCGCCTTGTTGGCGGCTTCGGCGGCCTGCTTGGCCTGAACCAGATAGCGTTCGGCCAGTTTGCGGTGGGTGATGTCGACATGCATGATCACGACACCGAGATCGTCGTGCCGGCCCGTCATATGGACCATGACGCACTGGAACCAGCGTTCCTGCGCCGGTGAATGGCAGGGATACTCGATCGTGAAATGGTCGATCCGGCGGGCCAGGATGTCGCGCAGCGCCCCAGCCACCGCGGCCGCTTCGTCATGATCCTCGCCGACCGCCTGCTCGCAGATTTCGATATAGTTGTCGCCGACCCCGGAGGCATCTGCCATAAACCCGTTTTCCGAGCCGAAATCCCGCCACGCTCGGTTGACCGTGATAATCCGCCCCGTCTCGTCGAGCAGGGCGACATGCGCTGGCAAACTGTCCAGCGTGGCCGCCTGAAGCTCCGCCATCCGCCGCATCTGGCGCTCGTGATCGAGCAGCGATTCCTGCGCCACAACGATCGAGGTGTTGTCGGCCAGAGTGATCACGACGCCGGACACGGCGGCATCGGCATTGTAGAACGGCGCGATCTGCAACAGCCAGTGGCGGCCGTCTTCTGAAATCTGCTGTTCCCAGGCGGTGCCGTGTTCGATGACGTCGCTGATCGCCCGTTTCAGATCGCTGATCTCGACTTCCGGCTCAAGGGCGAACAGATGGACTCCGCTTTCCGCCGGTACATTGAAGAACGCCTTTGCCGCATCATTGCATCGCCGAATCCGATAGCTTCGATCGATTACCAGAATCGGATGACTGATTGAATTCTGGATATTTTCGAGATCGGCGATGGCTGCCGCCAACTCGAATGATTTGTTCTCCAGTTCTTCGTTGACGGCGAGCAGCTCTTCGTTGGTCGATTGCATTTCCTCGTTCGCGGTCTCGAGCTCTTCATTCGAAGATTGCAGCTCCTCATTGGCCGCCTGCAATTCCTCGTTGAGAGCCTGGAGTTCTTCGTTCGAGGTCTCAAGCTCTTCCACCACGGTCTGAAGATGCTCCCGCGTCGCCGACAGCTCGTGTTCGAGTTCGTTGATCCGGGCATCCCGGCTATCCTCGCCGGCATTGGCATCGGCCGAAACCGGCGTTCCCGTGCTGACGGCACGGCTCCGCTCGAAACAGACCAGCCAGAGTTGCTGGCTTTCCGGGTTTTCCGCCAGGGGATGCACCGCCAGACGAACGCCGGATTTTTTCTCTCCGACCGCGAAGTGCCGAACCGCGCCGACGACCGATCGATGCTCGCGTTGCGCCTTGTAGACCAGCGTCCGCAGATAGGACCGGATTTCCTTGGTCGCCATGGTCATCAGGCTGAGATCGGCCTGACCTTCGGGCAGTTGCAGAAACGCGCTCACATCGCCGTGGACGTGATGGATCATCAAACGCTCATCGATGATGACCGCGGCCGGACCATAATGTCGTGCCAGCCCGTCCGCCGCCAGATCGCCCATCGACGGAAGCGCCCGCGGCGCCAGACGCATCGGCTTCAACGGCGCCAGCCCCGGCACGAGGCTCTGCGCCGGGACCAAGCCGTATCGGGCCGCGACGCCGCGCTTAACGTACATCTTTACCTTGCGATCGGAATCGCCATACAGCTCCGGATGGGCGCTGACGCTTTCCGACTTGCCGAGAAACAGCAGGCCGTGAGGATTGAGACAGCGATGGAAGGTCTCCAGCACCGTCCTTTGCAGATCCGCGTTGAAATAGATCAATAAGTTTCGGCAACTCACCAGGTTGAGACGGAGAAAGGGCGGGTCCTGGGTGACGTTATGGTGGGCAAATACCACCATTTCCCGAATCCGCTTGGTCACCTGATACCGGTCGCCGACCTGCCGGAAAAACATCGACAGCCGCTTCGGCGCGACATCCTTGATGCTGGGGGCCGGATAGATCCCCTGCCGTGCGATCTCGATCGCGGGATCGTCGATATCCGTGCCGAAGATCTGCACTTTCTGCCGCATCGACCGCTTGTCCAGGCGTTCCGCAAACAGCATGGCAATGGAATAGGCCTCTTCCCCGGTGGCGCAGCCGGGCACCCAAACCCGGATCGGGTCGCCCCGGACGGCACTGTCGACGATCTTCTTGATCGCCTCGTCCAGCACGGCGAACGCGTCGGGATCACGGAAAAACCCGGTGACCGAAATCAGGATTGATTGCGCCAGCGCACTCAGCTCGTCCTGATGTCGCTGGCAGAACTCAACATATTCAGCCAGAGATTCGACCTGGTTGGCAGCCAGCCGGGCATTGATCCGCCGGGTGATGGTGCTCGTCTTGTACTGCGTGAAATCGATCTGCAAACGATCCCGAATCATCCGGACCACCTGCTCGACCTCGTCCGTCCCGCCTTCGGTCTCGTCGGGCAGCAGCGGCGGGCGCGGGAACACCGCGAACGACGACAGCTTGCGGCTGATCTCCTCGGGCGCCAGCACCAGATCCACGCAGCGGGTCTGAATCGCCGCCGAGGGCATGCCGTCGTATTTGGCGGTCGTCCGGTCCTGCGCGATGGTCAGTCCACCCGCTGCCTTGATCGCCCGGATGCCGGTCGCGCCGTCCGAACCGGTCCCCGACAGGATGATGCCGATCGCGCGCTCTTCCTTGTCCTCCGCCAGGCTCTGAAAGAAGATATCGATCGACGGTTTCGGACCGGTTTCGAGATGGGGCTTTGCCAGCATCAGAACGCCGCCGGAAATGGTTACATCGGCGTTGGGCGGGGTGATGTAGATCGTGCCCGGCAGGGCCCGGTCGCCATTGGCGATCTCCACCACGCGCATTGCCGTTTCCCGCGCGAGCAATTGCGTGAGCATGCTGACATGCTTCGGCGCCAAATGCTGGGCGACGACATACGCCATGCTGGCGCTCGGTTCGAGATTGGCCACAACGACGCGCAGGGCTTCGAGCCCGCCCGCGGACGCAGCGATCCCGACCACGAAATATTCTGACTCTTCGCCTGTCATGCCGCCATTTTAGGAGAGAGGGTTGAGGAGCAAAAGCCTTGCGTGTGCCGCAGACGATCATTGCCGATAAAGTTATGAATTTAGTCTTTCCTTTGTCGCAAAGAGCGACGAAAAATGCCGGGCGCAGTGCCGGCCCGCTCCGCACCGATCGACCCGCCCTATCAAAAACTTGGTTAAGATGTTGTGGTATGAGCACCGTGCCGCCGATCGAAGCCGTTCCGCTGACCCTCCACCGCGAAACCGTGCGGCCGGACTGGATCGACTACAATGGCCATATGAACGTGGCCTACTACGTTCTGGCCTTTGATCACGCGACCGACGCGCTGCTCGACGCGCTCGATCTCGGCCGCGGCTACCTGGAGCGATCCGGTTGCTCGATGTTCGTGGTCGAGGCTCACGTGACCTACGACCGCGAAGTCGGCCAGGGCGATCCGCTGATCTTCACGACCCAACTGCTCGGCCATGATGCCAAGCGCATCCACCTGTTCCACCGCATGGTCCACGGCGACGCCGGGTTCCAGGCCGCAACCACAGAGCTGATGCTGGTTCACGTCGATCTCGCCCTGCGCCGCTCGGCCCCCATGCCGGACCGGGCGATCGCCAGAGTGGCAGAGGTCGTGGCCCGGCATGAAATCCTGATGCCGCCGCGCGAGGTCGGCCGGGTGCTTGCCCTGCCCCGCCGCGCGGCGGCCACGTGACGGCGAACGGGGCGCCAATCCCGCGATGGCCGTCAAAGCTACTTTTCTGTCAAAAACGCCGCCGCGACTTATCGACTTGTGGCTTTGCGCTGCGCCCCTGCCTGGGCTACATGACAGGCCATGACTCGCTTGATCCTCGTGGTGCTCGTCACCTTGTTCGCGATGGCCTGGAGCGGCAATGCCCTGGCCGCCTGCACCGATCCCGCGGCGCCCGAGGTGGTGTGGCGCCGCTGCCTCCTGGATGGCCGCGACCTGCGCGGCGTCGATCTGACCGGCGCGCAAATTCGCGACGCATCGTTCGGCCGCGCCCTGCTCCAGGGCGCCAATCTGACCGGTGCCGACGCGTTTCGCAGCAAGTTCATCAGCACCAGCATGAGCGGCGCGATCCTGGATAACGCCCGGCTGATCGAGGCCGATCTGACCAAGGCCGATCTGACCGATGCCTCGCTGCGCGGCGCGGACCTGCGCAGCGCCCGGCTTATCGAAACCATCCTGCGCGGCGCCGACCTGACCGGCGCGCGGCTGGAAGGGGCCGTTTTGCGCAATGCCGATCTCTCGGGTGCCACCTGGGTGGACGGTCAGCGGGTCTGCGCGGAGACGTCGATCGGTCAGTGCAATTGACCCGGCCCGGCGGCGCCGATTCGGCGTCCGGGCGGTATCGCCGATCAATCCTGGGCAGCCCGGGCCTGGGCAGGCCGGGCGGCCAGCGTGCCCAGGGCCGGGCCTCTCATGCGATAGCGAAGCCATTCGGTCAGGGGTTCGAATCCCAGCCGGGCGTAGAAGGCTCTCGCCGGATTCCAGTCGAGCACGCTGAGTTCGATCCGGGCACACCCCCGCGACTCTGCAACCGCCGCCAATTCGGCCATCAGCGCGCGGCCGACGCCCTGCCCGCGCGCGGTGTCGACGACGAAGATATCCTCCACGAACAGGCCGGGACGGCCCTCCCAGGTCGAATAGGTGGTAAAGAACAGCAGCAGCCCGATCAGCCCGCGCGCCCCCGGCAAGACCGGTTCGGCGACCAGCACCTCGAATTTCGGCGCCGGCCCCCAACCGTCGCGCCGCAAATCCTCTTCCGTCGCGCGGACCTCGTGCTCGGCGTTCTCGAATCGCGCAAGATCGCGGACCAGCCCAAGGATCGCCGGAACGTCGTCTTCACGACCCGGCCGGATGTGGAACGCCGCATTGCCGGGGTCGCGCTGCTGCCGCATCGTATGATCAGCCATCGATTCTCTCGCTGCCACGGATTTCGGCATCCGGTCCTTGAACTCCACGCCGCCAGATATCCCGAGGGTGGCCGCGAAAGCAATAACGCGATCGCGGGCGGGCGATGGAACGGGCTCGGGCTGCCTGTCCGACCGGGAACGCCAAGCGGTACCCGTCGAATAGGTCTTTTTGTATAAATCAAATGTGCCAATGATTTTGTGCGAACAGGCAATCGACCCCTGGTTCCGCTTCGGCATTTCTGAAGAGGCTGCAAACCGGATCGGCCAGCCTCCGGATCGGATTGCGGCTGCCACCTGCCGCAGCCGCACCCTTCTTGAAATTTCGCAATCGAAAGATGCGCTTATGCCGGCACTTCACCAAGCCCGAGGCGCCTCGGGTGCCTGGCGGTCCCGCGTGGTCCGGCCCGATGCCCTCGGCCCGCGCGAGCGCGATACCTGGACCGCCTTGTGCGCGAACCACGAGACGCTGGCCAGCCCGTTCTATTCCTTTGCCTTCGTCGCCGCGGTCGGCCGGGTGCATCGCGACGTTCAGGTGTGCGTGATCGAGCGGGAGGGTCGGGTTCTGGGTTTTCTGCCGTTCCAGTTCGACCAGCCCTGGCAGCGCACCCTGCGGGCGGCCCAGCGAATCGGCGGCGATCTGGCGGACCAGTTCGGGCTGATCGCCGCACCGGAGTTGCAGATCGATCCGGGCACATTGCTGGATCTGGCCGGGCTGGGCGCGCTGACCTTCAATCACCTGCACCAGACCCAGCTTTCCTATGGCCTGACCGGGGAGGCCCCGGAGACCGGCGTCCGCATGCCGGTGGCCGCCGATCCGGCCGGCTACTGGGCGCAGGTCAAGACCAAGGACAGTCAGCTCCTGTCCAAAATCCGGCGCCGGGAACGCAATCTGGTGCAGGCGCACGGCCCGATCCGCTTCGAGTTCGCCGTATCGACGCCGGAACCCGCCCTTGAGGAGCTGATCGTTCGAAAGCGGCAGCGCTATCGCGACACCGGTGTCGATGATCCGCTGGCCCCGGCCTGGAAGCGGGCCCTGCTGGCCGAGCTGGCGCAGTCGGCCGATCCGCAGTGCCAGGGCGTGCTCTCCACCCTGCATGCCGGCGACACCTGGGTCGCCTCGCATTTCGGCCTGCGGCATGGCGGGCTGCTGCATTTCTGGTTTCCGGTTTACAACAACGACCTCGCCAAATTCGGGCCGGGCCATCTCCTGCTCAAGCAGGTGATCGACGCCTCGGCCGCACTCGGCCTTGCCGCGATCGACCGCGGCAGCGGCGACCAGGGCCACAAGACCGAATACGTCGTGGAGGAACAGGTGTTCTACCGCGGTTACTGGCGCCGCCCCGGCCTCCGCTCCCTGGTGCACCGGGTCGCCCAATCCATCGGCTGGCGCTGGCAAAAGCACGCCAGAACACGCCGGGCCGCATCGTGACGATTACCAAAGCTAGAATTCCGCTCGGGCGGGTCGATAACACCGCCGGGCGTCAGGGCGCGGCCGGAGTAATTGGCACCGTGCTGGAATCCAGGCGTGTCGATCACGAAAGGATAGACGCCGCAGACATGGATGTCCGGCCAGTCGATCATTGATTGGCGCAAACTGTCGGTGAAGCCGCGCAGTCCGAATTTGCTGGCGGCATAGGCGTCGGCGAAAGGCGGCGCGATCCAGCCGCCGATCGACACGTTGTTGATCAAGGTGCCGTGACCCTGATCAAGGAAGTACGGCAACACCGCATGGGCGCCGTACATCGGACCGAGCAGATTGATCTCGATTACCCGGCGGTGCAGTTCGATCGGCGCATCCCAGTACTGCCCGAAAACGCCGGTCCCGGCATTGTTGACCCAGACATCGATCGCGCCGAAACGCTCCGCCGCCCTTCGCGCCAACCGGCGCACATCGTCCAGCTCGGTCATGTCGGTCGGCACGGCGATCGCGTGCCCGCCCAGCCGGTTGCAGCGCTCGGCCGCCTCTCCAAGCGGCCCCGCACGCCGGGCAGCCAAAACGACACGGGCGCCGCGGCGGGCAAACGCAAAAGCGGTGGCGCGACCGATGCCGCTGGACGCTCCGGTGATCACGACGGTCGCATTGTCGATCGGGGGCATGAGGGCCTCATGGACGGATTGCTGCCCCGGACAGCGGGGCGGGCGGGAAGCGGTTCCCGCCGAGCCGTCGGGTCACCTTGCCGACCGGCTTCGACCGATCAGGTCGAAAGCCAGGGCGATGGCGTCGAAGGTCGAACAGCGAATCTCGACCGGGCCGGTCTGCTGCCCGAGGACCTTGCCGCACGGGCAGATCTCGGAACGAAGGCGATGTGCGGGAACGTGGATATCCCGGCCGCAGGCACATTCGATGATGTAACCATCGAACACGCGCTCATGAATAATCATGCGATCGGGCCTCCGTATCGCCTGGTTATGGCTAGATGGCACGCGCGACAGCGGACGCCGAGCCACAGCCTTCCAAGTAATTTGAGGCAAACTCTATCGAAATACCATGCCTTCGGGGGTATTATGCCTTGCGGTGCCGGGTATGACGAAAGCGATACATCGGCTCCGTACCTTATGGTGCGCCGTTACAGTCCACGTTACAACGAAAGAGTCCGATACGTTATTCCGGCCCAACCAGCCGGGCCAGCACCTGCCGGGTCTCGGTCATCAAGGTCTCGATCAAATGCGCCGCAGGCAGCGCACGCGCCATCGCCGCCCCCTGGCCCGACCACAGCGCCAGCAGATCGAGCCGCCCCGCCGCTCGTGCCGCGGCCACAATGTCGCGCATCAGCGCCAACTGAACCGGATAGGGCGGCAACTCGCCCTGATGCTGGGCCAGGGCCCGCATGAAACGATTCTCGATGCCGCGCGCCAGCCGGCCCGAAAAGGTCCGGGTCAGGGCGGTGCCCTCGGCGGCGGTCCGCGGGACCAGCTCCTTGAAGCCCGGCGCGATGCCGCTCTCCGGGCAGGTCAGGAAGGCGGTGCCGAGTTGCGCCGCCGCCGCGCCCAGCGCCAGGACCGCCGCGAGTCCGCGACCGTCCATGATGCCGCCGGCCGCGATCACCGGCCGATCGAGAGCATCGACCAGTTGCGGGATCAGCACCAGGGTGCCGATCAGCGAGCGTTCCGGCGGATCGAGAAAGCTGCCGCGATGACCGCCGGCCTCGACTCCCTGGCCGCACACCGCATCCACCCCCGCCTCGGCCAGTGCGCGGCCTTCCGCCACCGTGGTCGCGGTGCCGATCACCATGCTCCCCACGGCGCGGAACGCCGCGATCAGGTCGGGCGCGGGCATCCCGAACGTGAAACTGAACACCGGCACCTGTTCGTCCAGCAGTACCGCGGCCTGCTCGGAGAAGCTCTGCATCAGCCGGTTGGGCAGCGGCGGCACCGGCAGGCCGAGCTCGTCGCGGAACGGCTGGAGCAGGGCATTGGCACGATCCACCGCCGCCGGGTCGATCTCCGGCGGCGTCGCCACGAACAGGTTGACGTTGAACGGCCGGTCGGTGAGTGCGCGGATCTCCCGGATGCCCGCGCGGATCTCCTCGGGCGGCAGCAGCGCCGCAGCGAACGAGCCGAGCGCCCCGGCATTCGACACCGCCGCGACCAGGGCCGGCGTCGTCGCGCCGCCGGCCATCGGTGCCTGCACGATCGGATGCGCCAAGCCGAGCCGCCGGGCAAAGCAGGTGACCAGATTCACGGTCAGGCTCCATGCTGCGACGCAACATCGCGGATCGGGCTCAGGACCGGCATCCCGGCACCGGCTGCCTTGAAGCGAAACATGCTCCGGGCGCATGCTCCGGCCCCGGCCATTCATTCCCTCCACTTTACCCTGGGGCCGTCATGACCCACCACCGCCATTCCTGCGGGGACCGCCGGACCGAACGAACCGGGCACGGCGCCGGATACACCGAGATCGCCGCTGATCACGAGGGCGCGCCAATCCTCGTCGAGGTGACCCGCGGCCAGATGGTGGAAAGCCGGCATCGCGGCCATGCCGTCATCACCGACGCCGCCGGTCATGTGGTCGCCCATTGGGGCGATTTCGAGCGGCTGGTCTATCCGCGTTCGGCGGTCAAGCCCCTCCAGGCCATGCCCCTGATCGAGACCGGCGCGGCCGACGCTTTCGAACTGGGCGATGAGGAGATCGCGCTGGCCTGCGCCTCCCATTCGGGGGAAACGATCCATACCGAGCGGGTCGCCGCCTGGCTCGGCCGCATCGGCTGCACCGTCGCCGATCTGGAATGCGGCCCGCATCCGCCGGTCGATCCCGAAACCGCCGCCGCGCTGATCCGCAGCGGCCGGATGCCGACCGCGCTGCACAACAACTGCTCAGGCAAACACACCGGGTTCCTGACCACGGCCCGGTTCAAGGGCGAGAGCATGACCGGCTATCGCGATTTCGCCCACCCGGTGCAGCAGCGCGTCCTGGGCGTACTGGAACAGATGACCGTTCAGGATCTCGGGGTCGCCCCGCGCGGCCTCGATGGCTGTTCGATCCCGACCTTTGGCGTGTCGCTGGGCGGGCTGGCGCTTGCCATGGCACGGCTGGCCAATCCACGCGATCTGCCGACCCGTCGCGCCGAGGCGGCGCTGCGCATCCGGCATGCCTGGAGCACCCGGCCCGACTGCATCGCCGGGCGCAACCGGTTCGACACGGATCTGATCCGGTCGACCGGCGGCAAGGTCCTGACCAAGGGCGGCGCCGAGGGCGTCCACTGCGCCTGTCTGCCCGAAACTGGCCTGGGCATCGCGCTGAAGATCGAGGACGGCGCCGGGCGCGCGGCGGAGGTCGCCATGGCCGCCCTGCTCCGCCAGACCGGCGCCCTCGACGCCCTGCCCCCCGCCGCCCTCGCCCGATTCCTTCGCCCGCGGGTCCGAACGATGCGCGGGCAGGAGGCGGGGGAGATCCATCCGGCGCCGTCGCTGTCGGCCTGACCGCGGTGCCGGACCGATCGCCACCGCCCATGACCGACCCCCTCAAGACCCAGTACGAGGCCTATCCCTACCCGGCGCGCGATCCGCGGGACGAGGCCGGACGGCTGATCACCGGGTCGCCGTCGCGGCTGGACGAGCTGAACCATTACGTGTTCGGCGGCCGGCTCGATTTCGAGCGGCCGTTCCGCGTGCTGGTGGCCGGCGGCGGCACCGGCGACGGGCTGATCATGCTGGCCCAGCAATGCGCCGACGCGCGCATCCCGGCCGCGATCACCTATGTCGATCTGTCCGCCGCCGCGCGCGCCATTGCCGAGGCCCGCGCCAGGGTGCGCGGCCTGACCGGCATCACGTTTCTCACCGGTTCGCTGATCGAGCTGGAGACGCTGGCGCCCGGTCCCTACGACTACATCGATTGCTGCGGCGTGCTCCACCATCTGCCCGATCCGGCGGCCGGGCTGGCGGCGCTGACGGCACGGCTGGCGCCGGGTGGCGGAATCGGGCTGATGCTCTACGGCGCTTATGGCCGCACGGGGGTCTACCCGTTGCAGAGCGCGCTGCGCCGGCTGACCGCCGGCCTGCCCGATGGCGAGCGGCTGGCGCTCGCCAGGCGCCTGATCCCGAAGCTTCCGGCGACCAACTGGTTCGCCCGCAACCCGCTGCTGGGCGATCACCGCGCCAGCGATGCCGGGCTGTACGATCTGCTGCTGCACAGCCGCGACCGCGCCTTCACCGTTCCGGAGATTGCCGAACTGGTGGAGTCCTGCGGCCTTGCGATCACCGCCCTGGTCGATCCGATCCGCTACGACCCGGCCTTCTACATCAACGATCCCAAAATCGCGGCCCGGCTGGCCGGGCTCGACCGCCTGGAGCGCTGGGCGCTGGCCGAGGAACTGGCCGGCTCGCTCAAGACCCATGCCTTCTACACGGTACGCCGGGACGACGCTGCCGCTGCCGTCGCCGCACCCGACCGGCCCACGGTCCGGCCGGGCTTGAGCGAGCTGGACGGCAAGGCCGCCGCCCGGTCGCTCAAACCCGGCCAGGGGCTGCCGATCGAGATCGACGGCATTGCCCTGACCCTGCCGCTGCCGGCCCTGGCCGGGGCCCTGCTGGCGCGGATCAACGGCAGTGTCGATCTGGCCGGCCTGCATCACGCTCTGGACGAGGCGCGCGGCGGCGGGCTCGGCTGGGACACCTTCAAGGGCCAGTTCGACCAGCTCTATGCCGTGCTCAACGGGGTCGGAAAACTGTTCCTGCGCGGCTGATCCCGCTCACACCGGCAGCGGAGTCCGTGGCGGCAGGCCGTGATTGAGCTGCAGACCGACCATCTTGAAGCCGAGCCGGCGATAGACCAGACCGGCAGCCGGATCTCCGGCGGACAGCCAGACCAGGCGGTGGCCCTGCGCGAAATGCCCGGCCAGCAGCCGGCTGCACAGGCCGGATGCCAGCCCGCGGCGGCGATAGCCGGGCCGTGCAGCGACGCCGACCAGTTCGGCCGCTCCGCCGCCGATCTGCAGATAGGCGCAGGCCGCCGGCCGATCCTCGACCAGCGCCACAGCGGCAAGCACCGTCCCTTCGCAAATGCCCGCGCACAGGAACCGGCGCCATTCGGCAATGCCGCGAGGTTCGAGCGGCACG
>CAZTNV010000027.1:15788-19549 GCA_964615535.1 uncultured Mycobacteriaceae bacterium
AGCTGACCTGCTGGATCTCGATCAGGCCGCTCATGAGCGCGGAGTCGCCCGGCCTGATCGTGCGGAACGCCACCGAGCGAGCGAGGCTGCGCAATGCCAGCATCTCCGCGGTCATCGCCATGGCGGGCTGTTCGTCGCGGCGGGCGATTCCGGCGGCCGTCAGCGCCGGTCCCAGGCCGGGATGGAGTTCGGCGAAAAACTCCAGTCGCAGCACGCGGCCATGCGCTGCGAACACAGCGCGCAGATCCGCGATCGGTTTCGCCCAGTCGGGCCCATCGGGCGCCAGTGCCGCGGGGGCCGCGAAGCTGAGCAGGTAGTCGTCGCTGGACGGCGACAAGTAAGCCCGGAACGGCCCGACCTCAACGACGGTTCGGCCACGCGCCCCGACGGCCATCATGTTCGCCGCCATGGTGCGCAGCGCGGCCTCGGCGTTCACCCCAGTTCCGGTGCCAGCCGGTCGACGGCCTCGGCCAGGCGCTCCGGCGACACCGCGAAACACAGGCGCAGGAAGCCCTCCCCGCCCGGACCGAACGCCGTACCGGGCGCCAGCCCGACCACCGCGCGATCGACCAGCCGCCTCGCCAGTGTCCGGCTGTCCGGTTCGCCCTCGACCGCGAAGAACAGATAGAATGCGCCGTCCGGCCGGGCGAAGCGCAGCCGCGGCAGCGCGCCCAGCCGGTCGCAGACCAGATCGCGCGCGCCATGGCAGCGCGCGATCAGAGCACGCAGGAACGGCTCGCCCTGTTCAAGCGCCGCCACCGCGGCAAGCTGGACGAAGCCCGGCACGCCGGAGGTGTTGAACTGGATCAGGTTCTCATAGACCTGCCCGAGTGCAGCCGGAGCCACCACCCAGCCGATCCGCCAGCCGGTCATCGCCCAGTTCTTCGAAAAGCTGTTGACCACGATCAGCCGCTCGTCCGGCTCGCAGATCTCCAGAAAGGACGGCGCATGGTCGCGGTCGTAGACCAGACGGCCATAGACCTCGTCCGAAACGATCCACAGGCCGCGCTGGCGGGCGAAGTCGCGCACCCGGATCATGTCCTCGGCCGGCATGATCCAGCCGGTCGGATTGGCCGGCGAGTTGATCAGCAGGGCGCGGGTGCGCGGGCCGCACGCATCGAACAGCCGGTCGAGATCGAGCCGCCAGCCGCCCTGCCCCATCTCCAGCGGCACGAACCGGGTTGCGCCGCCGGCGATTTGCACCGCAGAGGGGATGTTGGGCCAGACCGGCGCGGCGGTGACCACTTCGTCGCCGGGGTCCAGCAGCATCTGCAGCGTCAGCACGATCGCCTGCATGCCCGAGCCGGTGACGAAAATTCGATCCTCCCCCACCGCGGCGCCGTAAAGGCCCGACAGGTAGCGGGACAACGCCGAGCGCAGCGGCGGAATGCCGCGCTGATAGGTGTAGAAGGTGTGGCCGTCGCGGATCGCCTGGATACCCGCTTCGGCGATCGGCGGCGGGGTCGGCAGATCGCCCTCGCCCACCCAGAGCGGGATCAGCCCCGGCCGGTTGCGCCCGTAGTTGAACACCTCGACAATCCCGCTCTCGGGCAGCGCGGCAATGCCGGGGCGGATCGCGGCCAGCGACTCGACGGGGTTGCGGTCGGAAGTGTCGAGGCTCTCGGGCGGCATGGCGGCGTCCTGCAATCGTGTCGGCATGAGCTTAAGCTCGAAAGCGCAAACCGCAACCCTGCCGCGGATGCCATGCCGGTCGCGGGCGCCGGGATCGGAGCGGCGGCAATGGACGGTTTGCCCCACCCAGGGCGGCCCCGATAAGGCGAGATACACAGGAGAGATCGCCGGCCGACCGGACCAATCACTGCTGCTGGCCTCCGGATGGGCTTGCCTGACAGATGCGCGGGCGGTTCCCGGTTTTTCTATTGAATTCGATTCGGCATTTTCCTCTTATGGTTCCGAGGATCGCCTGCCTTGATCGTGCCTGCGATCCCGACGACAGATACCCGACCGGATCTTCGGGTCCGCAGACCGCAGGAGTCAGTCGCATGATCGTGCTTTGCTGGAATGTCAGGGGCAGCGGCGCAGCGGTCTCGCTCGTCATCGAGTACATTCGCAAAAGCAATGCGTTTGCCGCCGCCTTCATCCTCGAGCCGCCAAGTTCCATTGCGTCCTGCACAATGGTTCAGGCGCATCAGATGGGCAACCTTAATGACCGGATTCATGTTTTCGGGTTGCGCATCGACTGCGGCGGGACCGGTCAAGAAAAAGAAACCTGCGTGCTGATCTGGAACCAGAAAAAAGTCACGGTAGGCCCGCCGCCGAACAACAACAATCAGACGGTGCGCAACCGATCCGGCGGGCTGCGGATGCCGGTGGGTGCCAATCTGACCAGCGTGGCCAGCGGCAACACCTACTTCGTCGCGGCGTGGCACGCGCCGACCAACGGCGGCGACATAAACACCGCCTTGACCCGCTTCTTCAGATATTCGGTCGCCGCACCCGACGTGTTGATGGGCGACTTCAACACATCTCGCGAGGACAACGTCGGAAACCTGGTTCTGGAATCGCCGACCAATCTCCTGACCAGCCTCAACAGCAGCAATGTGCTGGTCAACGACATCGACAAGGTCTTCGTATCAAACGCCCTGCACAATACTGTCGGAGTCGTCGCCGGTCGGTTCATCGGAGACGGCAGCGATGGCAATGACCATTTCCAGAACCTGCCGAACCAGTTCTTCCAAACTTACAGCGATCACTTGCCGATGTACATCAGTCTGCCGTGACACTTGGCCGCGATTGCGGGGCGCCCTTGGCCGGTCAGCCCCGCAACTCCTCCCGCTCCCGGAACAGCTCCAGCGCCTCGGGGTTGGCCAGCGCCTCGCGGTTCTTCACCGGGCGGCCATGCACCACGTCGCGGACCGCCAGCTCGACGATCTTGCCGCTCTTGGTCCGCGGAATGTCGCTGACCTGGATCACCCGGGCCGGGATGTGGCGCGGGCTGGCGCCGGTCTTGATCCGGTCCCTGATCCGCTTGACCAGGTCCTCGGTCAGCGTCAGCCCGTCGCGCAGCCGGACGAACAGGACCACTCGCACATCGCCATCCCAGTCCTGGCCGATCACCAGGCTCTCGACCACCTCGTCCAGCGTCTCCACCTGGCGATAGATTTCCGCCGTGCCGATCCGCACGCCGCCGGGATTCAATGTTGCGTCGGACCGGCCATGAATGATCAGGCCGTCATGCGCGGTCAGTTCGACGAAATCGCCATGGCACCAGACATTGGGAAAACGGGCGAAATAGGCCTCGAAATACTTCGACCCGTCGGGATCGTTCCAGAACCCGATCGGCATCGACGGAAACGGCTTGACGCAAACCAGCTCGCCCTTCTGCTCGCGCACCGGCCGGCCGTCCTCGTCGAACACCTCCACCGCCATGCCCAGGCCACGGCATTGCAGCTCGCCGCGCCACACCGGCAGGGTCGGGTTGCCCAGCGCGAAGCAGGACAGCAGATCGGTGCCGCCCGAGATCGAGGCCAAATGAATGTCGCGCTTGATGCCGTCGTAGACATGGTCGAAGCTTTCCGGGGCCAGCGGCGACCCGGTCGAGGTCATGGTCCGCACCGTGTCCAGCCGGTGGGTGTCGATCGGGCGGTAGCCCTGCTTGTGCAGCGCGTCGATGTATCTGGCCGAGGTGCCGAACAGGGTCATGCCCTCGGCATCGGCGAAATCGAACAGGATGTTGCCGTTCGGGTGAAACGGCGAGCCGTCATACAGCAGCAGCGTCGCCTCCGACGCCAACGCCGTCA
>CAZTNV010000027.1:19559-21564 GCA_964615535.1 uncultured Mycobacteriaceae bacterium
GAGCGTTGTGAAATAGAACACCCGGTCGCCCGCCCGGATATCGCAATGCAGCCGATGCTCCTTCAAATGCTGGAGCAGGCTGCCGCCCGCGCCGTGGACGATACACTTGGGCACGCCGGTGGTGCCGCTGGAATACATGATGTAGATTGGGTGATTGAACGGCAGCGGCTCGAACGCGATCTCGGCCGGGGCATGGCCGGCGACAAACTCTTCCAGTCCGACCGCGCCCGGCACGCCGGCCAGGTCCGGCGCCTCGGCGATATGGGGGACCACCACGGTGCGTTGGACGCCGGGCAGCCGCTCGACGATCTGCGCCAGTTTGCCCAGGCAATCGAACGCCCTGCCGCCATAGACATAGCCATCGGCGCTGAACAGCACCTTGGGTTCGATCTGGCCGAACCGGTCGAGCACGCCCTGCACGCCGAAATCCGGGCTGGCCGAGGACCACACCGCGCCGATCGCGGTGGTTGCAAGCATGGCGATCACCGCCTCCGGCAGATTGGGCAGATAGCCGGCGACGCGGTCGCCCGGCCCGACGCCCAGGGCGCGCAGCGCCTGTGCCACCTGGCTGACGCGATCGTAGAGCTCGCCAAAGGTCAGCCCGCGGCGCATCCGGTCCTCGCCCCAGAACCGGATCGCCGGCGCATCGTCCCGCCGGCGCAGCAGGTTCCGGGCGAAGTTCAGCCGGGCATCGGGAAAGAATTTCGCGCCCGGCATCCGGTCGCCGTCGATCAGCACGCGGTCGCCTCGCGTCTCCGCGATCACCCCGAAATCGTCCCAGATCCCGGTCCAGAACGCTTCTGGGTGATCGATCGACCAGGCATGCAGCGCGGCATAGTCCGGCAGGTCCAAACCGTACCGGGCCGCAATGCGGTCGGTGAATCCGGTCATTGCCGCCGCGGCAACGCGGTCCGGCGAGGGAGTCCAGAGCGGGGACGACATGTCTTCTCCGAGCGTGCGATCGGCCTGCTCAGGCAAATATCCTGTGGCCCGCCAAACTGCAACAGACTGCTGACACGGCGGGTACGCCGGTGGTCCATGTCGGCCGATGACATCGCGGCACACTTTCCATTCGACAGCGGACCGCGCTAGGCTGAATCGGCAAACGCGGATTGGCGCCCGCCGCCGGTCCGGCGTCGCACCCGCCCCTTATCCAGGGAGGATCGGATCGTGCATATTGCCAAGCCTAAGGACTCCGCCTATCAGGCGGCGGATGGCCTGCTCAGGGAATTCCTCGATCTCGTGGTCGCGGAGTTGAATGCTCACGGCAACTGGAAAGTCCGGAAAAAGAAATTTCTCGACTTTCTCGATGTCATCGAACTTGGCTTTGAAGCCAATGATCTCGACGAATTGAACGACGAAATGCTGGACCAGGCACTGGTCGAAAAACTTGACGATCAGCAGCTCGATGAACTCGAGCGCAAGGCCCGGATGTTCGAAGGCTTGGTCGAGCGCATGAACGACACCAAGCCCCCGCCGTCCCTGCCCGGCCTGGGAGCGGAACCGGAAGCCGAGGATTTCGAGGATGACCTGGAGGAGCCGCTGACCTTTCAACAAATGCTGCCATTCTTCGTTGGCGCGGTCCTCGAACGGCTTGACGAAGAGGCGATCACCTGCACCGAACAGACCGCGTTCTATTCCCTGTCCTGCCATGTCGAGCACATGCAGGCCGCACAGCAATGGCTCGAACAGGATTGGCGGAACGTCAAGGCCTTCCGCAAATTCCTTCGGGACAATCCGCGCTATGCGGAGCTGCTGGAGATGATGGAGGACGAGGACGAGTCCGAAGAGTGATCGAAGCAAAGGGCGCGGCGGCGATGATCACCACGATCGGCTTCGACGGCGACGATACTCTGTGGCATAACGAGACGATCTTTTCGATGACCCAGCAGAAGCTGCGTGATCTTCTGCTATCTTTCGTTCCGGAGCCGGTCATCGAGGAGCGGCTCTATGCAGGGGAATCGCTTCAGGTTAACGTGCCGGAGTGTCGGATGAGTTTTTCGAG
>CAZTNV010000028.1:0-21332 GCA_964615535.1 uncultured Mycobacteriaceae bacterium
GCCCGGCCGCCATACCGAGGCCCCAGACCATAGTGTAGAGCGCGACGATGCGGCCACGATCACGCGGGCCGCCCAGCCGGTTGACCCAGGTCTCGCTGGCCACCCAGTGCATCACAGCACCCATGCCGGTGAGAACGCGCAGGGCCAGCCACGCCCACAAATCCGGCACGAACGGCATGACCGCCAGCGCCACCGCGTTCAGCCCGATGCCGGCCGCCATGAGAGGCACCGCTCCGGTGCGCCGCATCAGCTTCGGCAGGAACGGCCCGGCTGCCAGCACCGCTGCCGCATTGGCCGCTGCGACCACGCCCACCACAAACGTGTCATGGCCCTGCGCCGCCAGCGACAGCGAGATCAGCGGCATCGCCATGCCGATGGTGATGCCGACCGCCAGCGCGCTCGACAGTACGGCGGTCAGCGACCAGAACCGGTCCCGGCCGGCAAGGGGAATCCGATTGTCTGCCATGCCGGTCAGGTGGGTGCCGCGAATCAGGGATGCCAGTGGGCGAAGGCGCGCGTCACCGGCCGACGGAGGAACCTCTGATGCCGATTGCCGGCCGGGCCTCCGCCGGGCGACTGATCGCTAGCCGTGGCCGATCGATGCCGTCGGTTGCCGGTCGTTCAACCGCTCCGGTCCGGCCATGAGAGGCAGATGCACCGTGACCTTGGTGCCGATGCCCAGCGTGCTTTCCACGCGAACCCGGCCGCCATGGAGTTCGGTCAGCGCCTTGACCAGGGCCAGACCGAGCCCGGTGCCACCCTCGGCGCGGCTGGTGCTGTTGTCAACCCGCTGGAACGGCATCAGCAGCTTGCCGATCTGATCGGCCGGAATGCCGATGCCGGTATCCTCGATCGAGATTTCCATTTCATTGGTTTCGGTCTGGCCGGCCTTGACCCGGATTTTGCCGCCTTCCGGAGTGAACTTGATGGCGTTGGACAGCAGATTGATCATGATCTGCTTCATCGCGCGCTCGTCGGCGATCAGCGGCGGCAGCGCGGACGGCAGATCGAGCTTCAGCGCGAGGCGCCGCTCCTGCGCCCGGACCCGCAGCAACCGGACGGCATCCTGAAGCAGGTGGCGGAGATCGATCAGCTTCGGCTGGATTTCCAGCTTGCCGAACTCGATCTTGGCGACGTCCAGAATGTCGGTGATGATCGCCAGCAAATGCTGGGCGCTATCGTGAACGTCGCCGGCATACTCCCGGTATTTCTGCTGGACCGCCGAGCCCAGGATGTTGTCTCGGATGATTTCGGAAAACCCGAGGATGGCGTTCAGCGGAGTGCGCAGCTCGTGGCTCATGGTTGCCAGGAACTGCGACTTGGCCCGGTTGGCCTGTTCGGCCGCTTCCTTGGCGCTCAGCAGATCGGCTTCAAGCTGCTTTCGCTCGGTGATGTCGAGACAGGTCAAGACGTAGCCGCCGCTGGCGCCGCGATTGCCCCGGAGTTCCAGGACGCGGCCATCGACCAGGGGCACTTCGCTGTCCATCCAGTCGCCCGACCGGAACAGCCGAGCCATTTCCTCCACCAGGGCTTCGGGATCGGTGCCGCCATAATCGCCACGCCGGGCGGAATAGCGGATCAGGTGATCGAGCCGGACGCCGGGTTCCAGCAGATCCTTGGGATAACCCCACAGGTCGGAATATTGGGGATTGAACAGCACGACCCTGAGCTGTTCATCAAACATGCAGATGCCGTTGCGCATGGCGCCAATGGCTGCAGCGAGCTGGGCGGATTTCTCGCTCGCCTGAGCGTCCGCGCGGACCTGGCTGGAGACATCGACCACGGTTGCCTGAACCGCCGGTGCGCCCATCCAGTCAACCGCGCGATGAATCACATCGATCCAGATGATTGTGCCGGTCCTGGTCCGGCTGCGGCACCGGAACGATGCCGGCTCGGCGGGGATGCCCGCGCCATTGCCCGGCGGAACGCCCGCCGATGGCAAATCAAACGCCTCGTCCAGCCGGTCCGAATCCAAAATCTCTTCGATGGAATCGTAACCGTGCATCCGGGCAAAGGCATGGTTAACAAACAATGGCTTCAGACTGCGATGGATGACAATGCCCTGGATTGAACCTTCGATCAGTTCGCGGAATCGCGCCTCGCTGTCGCGCAGTTGGGTTTGCCGCCGGCTGATCTCTTCCACGAAGAAGGCCAGGGCCCGCGCCATGTCGCCGATCTCGTCCTGACCACGGGTATCGATCGGGGTCGGGTTGCCGGTGGCGTGGCCGCTCATGCAAAGCTGCAACGCCTTCAGGCGCGAAATCACGTCGATCCGAATGTAGAAGAAGATCAGCAGGCCGGCCAACCCGGCCGCCGCCGAAACCGAAATCAAAATCCGCGAACTGACGTCGATGACCTGGCGCACCTCGGCGCTGGTTGTACGAATTTCGTCCTCTGCAACGAAAAACAAGCTGGCCACAAAGGAGGTGAACTGGGTCGAGATCAGTTCGTTGCCGCTTAGCGTGCCCCGAATCGAGGCGCCCACATCGAGCTGGCGCCGGCGAATCTCGAAGACACCGGACTCGCCCTCGGTCATCCTCTCGATCCGGCGCTGAAGTGCAGCCGCTTCGGCGCGGCTGTCCGGTGGCAGTTCGGTCTGAAGTATCGCGGCCCGCGCGACGCTGGCAGCGGTCTCCTCGCGCAGACGCTCCAGCCGCACCTGGTTGCCGATCGCCAACGCGGTCTGGATTAGGATCACCGTGCGGTCGATCAGGGTCGACCATTCGGAGTAGGGCGCCGGCCGGCGACGCATCATCACGGCTATTTCACGCTGGATGGTCACCGCGCTTTCGTCGGCAGCGACCCGCTGCTCGACCTGCTGGCGGAGCAGCGTCAGATTGGCCACCAGATTGTCGCGATGCTGGGCGAGCACCGCCAGCGTCGTCGCCGGCATGCGCTGCTCGGCCAGACGCTCCATGATGTCCTGAAGCGGGCGAATCTGGTCGGTGAGCTCGGCATCGGCGGTCTGCAGCTCGAAATGGCTGCCCGCGGTGGTCAGATTGGGTGCCTGGGCGATAATCCGTTCACTCTGCTGCGCCAGGCGCGATACCAGGATCATCGTCGGCAGGCGATCATCCGCGATGGTCTGAAAGCCGTCCCGGAACTGGTTGAAACCATAGAGTGCTGCCACCCCGGCACCGATCGTGGACAGGACGATCGCCAGCAGCCCCCCGACCAGCCTGACGCCGACCCCGATGCGCAGTCTGGCCATCAGTCAGCCCTCGGTCCGCCTGCGGAGACCGTGGCCTGCCCTTCCGTAGCCTGCGCCATCGTTCGGATCAGTCGATTCATTGTGCCTGGTCATGGCCGCAACCGGCGATCACGTCCCTTCAGCATCGAGCTTTATAGAAGGCCATGATCTGTTTCCACCATAAAGCTATTTATTGTAGTTTAATGCGAGAAGAAGCATGCGCTTCACGAGCGCGCGTTTTCGCTCGGGGCCGGGCTGGTCGGCCATTCGAGGACAGCCGTAGCGGAGCAAGAGCAATGCCGCCGTTCCTACGATACACCATCGCAACCCTTTTGGGTCTCGCTGTCCTGTCGGAAATGGTGTCCCGGCCGGCCGGAGCCGCGGGCCCTACGCTCGACCGGGTGATGGAGCAGGGGGAACTGCGCTGCGGTGTGACCGGTGAGGATACCGGCCTGTCGGCGCTCAATGCGGCGGGGCAATGGACCGGCTTCTTTCCCGATTTCTGCCGCGCCGTGGCCGCGGCGGTGACCGGGGAAGCCGAGGCCGTGCACTATGTCGAGTTCACCAACGCCAATCGATTCGACGGGCTGCGCTCCGGAGCGGTCGATGTCCTGATGGCCACGACAACCTGGACCCTGCAGCGTGACGTCGATCTCGGCCTGAGCTTCACCAACATATACTATTACACAGGTCAGGGTTTTCTCGGACACCGGTCCCTGGGAGCCAACCGGGTCCAGACGATCGAGCGGGGTACGGTCTGCGTGATCGCCAACACCACCAGCGAATCCAATCTCCGCGACTACATCGCGCAGAACGGCCTCCACTTGACTCCGGTGACCTATCTGACGGCGCCCGGCATGACCGATGCGTTCTTTGCCCGGCAATGCGACCTGCTGACCGACGACGTGATTTCGGTGGCCGGGCAGCGGGCTTTCCGCGCCGTGCATCCGGAGGATTACATCCTGTTCGCCGACGTCATTTCCAAGGAACCGCTTGGCCCCGTAGTGCGCGCCGACGACCGCGCATGGTTCAATGTCGTCCGCTGGGTGGTTCTCGCCACCATCGTTGCCGAGTATCACGGCATCACCTCGGCCAACATCGATACCGCGACCGACCGCACCGACCCCGAGTCGCGCCGGCTTCGCGGTATCGAGCCGGGCGCCGGAACCCCGCTCGGCCTGGATGACGCGTGGGCCTACCGGGTTGTCCGGCAGGTCGGAAATTACGGCGAAATCTTCAATCGCCATTTGGGACCGGGTACGCCGCTGGGGCTCGACCGCGGGATCAATGCCCTGTGGACCGAGGGTGGCCTGCTGTTCGCACCGCCTCTGCGCTAAGCCGGCGCGATCCTGTCGTTCCGCTTCATCGATCGAGCACCCTTTAAAGGACAGCAGCGATGACCCGAATTCGATGGTATCGACGCCAGAACCGAGCGACTCGACAGTCCGGCGCAGCGGTTCGGTGGATGACCGCCCGGCACGCCGCAACCGCGTTGATTGCTATCCTGTGCGGCGCGGCAATGCTGGGTGCGGGCGCCGGAGCGGTGGCGCAATCGAACACGGACTCGACCCTGGAGCGGGTTCGCGAACGGGGCGAATTGCCCTGCGGCGTCAAGCAGAGCGTCAGGGGGTTTTCCGCCATCGATGAGCATGGCGCGTGGGCCGGATTTGATGTGGATTATTGCCGCGTGGTGGCGGCAGCAGTGCTGGGCGACGCCCGAGCGGTCGAGTTTCTGCCGGTGACCAATGCGACACGGTTCACCGCACTTGCGGAAGGCGGCATCGACCTGCTCGCGCCGACGGCGACCTGGACCTACCAGCGCGACACCGGCCTCGGCCTCAGCTTCACTGTGACCACGTTCTATGACGGTCAGGGCTTCATGGCGCGGCGGGATTCTGGCTGGAATCGGTTGTCGGAAGTGCGGGACGCCACGATCTGCGTTCTGACACCGTCCACCACGCTCGACAATCTGATAGAGTATATCGGCGGTAATGCCGGCCTGTCAGCGCGAGTCCTCCCGGCCGAATCGCTGGAGGGACGGCGCGATGCGTTTTTTGGACGGCGCTGCGATCTGGTGACCGGCGACCGCAGCGATCTCCTGTCGATGCGGACCTTTGGCACAGCGACGCCAGAGGATTACGTAATCTTCCCCGACGTGATCTCGCGCGAGCCGCTGGGGCCGGTGGTTCGCGCCGACGACGTGACTTGGTTCAACATCGTCCGGTGGGCAATCTTCGCCACCATCGCCGCCGAGGAATACGGCATTACCTCGGCCAATGCCGACGCGATGCGCGACAGTCCCAACCCCGAAATTCGCCGCTTTCTGGGCAGTGAGTCGGGTATGGAGGGGATGCTGGGGCTGGAGCGCGAATGGGTGGTCAACGTCATTCGCCAGGTTGGCAATTATCGCGAGATCTACGACCGCAATCTGGGCGCCGACACGCCATTCGCGCTCGACCGTGGCCTGAATGATCTGTGGACCCGCGGCGGGCTGCTGTATGCCCCGCCGCTTCAATAGGAACGGCTGGTCACGGGCCAGGATCGGATCGGTGGTGGTGCGCCGGGGTCAGTCGGCGGACCGCTCGATCCGCATCATGTCGGCGTCCGACAGGCCAAAGTGATGACCGATTTCGTGAATCAGGACATGGTGGACGACGTCTTCCAGCGCGAAGCCGCCCTGCCGTGAATAGGCCAGGATCGGACGGCGGAACAGATAGATGCTGTCGACATGCTGGGCCACCGCGCCGATGCTGCGCCGGCCGAACGGGACGCCGGAATACAGGCCGAGCAGCCCCATCGGGTTCGATGCCCCGACCTGCTCCAGCATCGTTCCGTCGGGGAGTTCGAGGACCCGGATCGCCACACCGTCAAGACCTGCGACAAACGGCGCCGGCAGCGCGGCCAAGCTCCGCTCCGCCATGCGTCTGAGATCGTCGAGCGACGGCTCGCCTTGCCGAGTAAACGTCATCCTGGCCTTTTGAGTCGGTCCCATGAGCTTGCGCCATCACCGTCGCGGCCGCGGCCCGGCAGCGGCGCGCCGGCAACCGGCAGGGCCGAATCCGCTCCGGTTCAGCCGGCGGGGGTGCTACCCGAACTGGCCAGGCGCTCCAGAGCCGCCGTGTCCGGCCAGACGAAGGCGAGCTGCACCAGCGGCGTGCCGGCGAACCGGATCGATTCCTCGGCACAGAGGCGGCCGCCCAGGCGCTGATAGAACCAGCGCGCCGGATTGTCCTTGAGCACCCAGACCAGGGCCGAGCCGACCTGACGGGCGACGAAATTCTCCGCCATGATGCCGATCAGGCCCCGCCCCAGACTGCCCCCCTGGGCGCCGGGTGTGACATAAATTTCATAGAATTCGCCTTCTGCCGCAGACAGCCGATTGGTGCGCCGTGGCCCGCAGGTACCGTAGGCGACGATTTCGCCGCGCTCGTCTTCGGCGACATAGGCCGGGCTGACCGGGTTCGGGTGGCTCAATACGGCGCGCCAGCGCGCCCCGATTCGGGTCAGCGACATCCCGACAAGGTAGCGCGCCGGCAGCACGCCGGCATAGGTGTCGCGCCATGTGGTCACCTGAACCTGGGCAATTCCCTGGGCATCGCTGGTTACGGCGCGACGGATCTTGATCATGCCGAAGACACCTCCTCACTCACCTCGGAACGCCGGAGCCCCGCCCGCCATCGGCGGCACCGGTCATTTCGGCTCCAGCTTGAGAGCGGCGGAATTCATGCAATAACGCAGCCCGGTCGGCCGCGGACCGTCATCAAAAACATGACCAAGATGCGCGTCGCAGCGGCCGCACACCACTTCGACCCGGATCATGCCATGGCTACGATCAACCTTGGTGGCCACCCGCTCCTTGGCGATCGGATCCCAGAAGCTCGGCCAGCCCGTTCCGGACTCGAATTTGGTGTCGGAGCTGAACAGCTCCTGTCCGCAGCATACGCAACGATAAGTGCCCTTATCCTTCGTATTCCAATACTCACCGCTGAAAGGTGGCTCCGTGCCCTGCAGTCGGCAGACCTGATACTGCTCAGGAGTCAACTGTTCTCGCCATTCGGCGTCCGGTTTGTCGATTTTATCAGCCATGACTGGTCCTGCTAGGTCTTTCGGTTAAGACTGTCATTTGATATGGCCGGTTCCGGCATAGGATGGAACAGGTCCGACTTCGGAGTCATCACCAAAGTTTCATCATTTCGCGCCGGTTCGGTCCATATCGCTTATGAATTGTGCTGCAGATGATGCCTGCTTGCATTCATGGCGTACCGGCAGGCCGGCAAACGGCAAGGCAAACAAGATTTCCCGTGCCCCATCCCGCTGCTGCGTCACCAAAGATGTGGCGCTCGCAAAGCGGCACTTCCATGGGTTTGAAGCCTTCAATGCCGCCGATCGCGGATTCGTTCGGCGGCGCAAGCCGCCCATGCCGCTGGGGGATGTCGACTCCCGCTCATGCCTCTGCCGGCTCCCGGATGGCCTGGCGAACGGCCGAAGTCGGGCCGCGTCGACGGGCCTTGTCGTCGAGCGGCAGATCGTAGGTCACGGTTGCGCCATAGGCGGCCGGCTCGTGCGGGTCGTGGCGCACCTTGTCGAGCACCAGCACGCGGGTGCCAAGCTGGCCGCAGCCACACCCAGCGCGGTCAGCAGGCGCATCAGGCTGGCCGCGGTGTATCGACCCAAAGAATGATATCGCCGCCGGGCGGCTCCGTCGCGGTCGCCACCTGCTCGATCGCCTCGCCGATGGCGGCCAGGGAAGGCACCCCAAAAATGGTGGAATTGTCGGCTGGCCGACCGGCCGAGGCGATCAGATAGGCCCCGGCCAGCAGCACGAACGGCAGAGCCGCCAACAGCCAGGAGACCGGTGCCGAAGGGCGGCGAGTGATCAGCCGCCGCACGGATGGACGCTCTGCCGGGAGGAAAACGCGGTCATCAAGGTGGTCGGCCGCCGGAATTCTGGTTGCAGTGCGAACCGGTCAACGGCAAGCCGCATGCCAGCCGGCATTTCGTTGCCCTGCAAACAGAAGCACTGCCGGGGCTGTCGGCCGCGCCGCCATAGCTGCCCAAATCCTGGGCGTTTGGCGAAAACTTTGCCAGCCTTTAGCAGGCTCCGCGGGACGCCGGGCAGCGAAATCGACCCTTCAGGAAACCCCATTAAGCCGGACTGGGTTCAAGTGGTATGCGACCGGGTGCCTGAAAACCATTTCGGACCTGCGCGGGGCGTTGCCATGCCGTCGGCCAAAACCGGAAGGATTTTTGCATGGCGGGGCAAGTGAAGATTGAGGCCTTGGCAACCCACGCCCGGCCGCGGTGAAGCGCCGCGCCGCCGGTCGCTTCGCATTGCATCATTCGAGGGTTTGAAGCCGGTGAAGCGCGTCCCGATACTGCTGCTCCGCCGCGACATACCGGTCAACCGCCCGGCGATCGGCGTTTTGCAGCTCGGCATAAGTGGCGTAGGACACTTTTTGCCGCTCCAGCAGCACGCACGAATCGGGCGCGGGCTCCTTGACCCAGGCCGTCGCCGCGCGGTGGCGCAGCAGGGCGGCGACAGCACCCGGATCGGCCGCCCAGGCAGCGGCGAGTTCGCCAGCGGCCGCCGCGGCCTCGCGCGCGAGGCTGTGGCGGCCGGCGTCGGTCGGAGCGCTGTCGGAACTCATGGCTTTCCCCCTGTCGTTCAGCCTGTCGTACAGTGGGCCGGACGGCTCGCCACCGCGATCAGGGCACTGGGCCCGTGCCCGGTTCAAGTCGTAACGCTGCGACGGCCCGCCTCACGATTCGGGATACAACACTTCCGCCTCCAGGGTGACCAGGGGTTCCAATCGCGGCAGGTCGAGAATCGCTTGGATCTCGCCCTCCTCCAGCCTGAACCGGAACCCTTTGGCGCCGGCGACCCGGCGCATCGGATCGTTTTCCCCGAGCATGTACAGGTGCAGAGTGGCAATTGCGAGCACCCGTGCCGCTGCTGTCACCCGGTCCATCAGCCGGTGACACAGCCCCTCATTGCGCCAGCCGCGCTCGACCGAAAAGGCCGCCTCGGCGGCCTCGGGCGGATCGCCGGGCTGCAGCAGCAGCTCGCCCAGACCGCGCAGCGCGCCGTCCTCGACTTGCCCGAACAGCAGCGACCGCGACCAATCGAGCCGGTCGACATAGCGCCGGATGTAGTCGTCGTTAACCATCGAACAGAACCGCATTCGGCGATCAGCCGGATCCAGCCGCAACAGATGCGCCGTGATCATGCCGGTTTCCGAACGAAGGAGTTTGCGGATGGTGCCCATGACGTTCATTCTATGCCGCAATGCACAAGGAACGGTTTGCGATGCCTCCAACATCGATTGTCTATCCACTTTTCGCCATTGTTGAATTGCCAACTCTGTATTGCCGGAATGGCAGGCTTGCCGAACCCAGCCCAGCGGTTCGAGGCTGCAGCCGCTTGTCATAAAACTCTCCCGCCGATGCGACCCAGCCTGCTATCACCCGTGCACGAGCGCCGTAGCCGGAGGTGTGATCCGCCGTGACCAGCCACGTATCGCCCGTCGATCTTTCTCCGCCCGCCTCGGCCGGCCGCGCGCCGTGGCGCAAATACTCGCCGCTGCCGAAGGTGTATGACGAACTGGCCGGTGCCGATGGCACGTTCCGGCCGCATTGGCGCAAACTGATCGCCGGGCTGGAGGCGCTGGAGAGGCACGACGAGCTGGGCCGTCGCTGGGACCAGGCCCAAAGGCTTATCCGCGAGAACGGCATTACATATAATGTTTATGCCGACCCCCAGGGCATGGACCGGCCGTGGCAACTCGACGCGATCCCGCTGATGATCGGTGCCGCGGAATGGCGCGACCTGGAGGCCGGCCTGATCCAGCGGGCGCGGCTGCTCAACGCGATCATGGCTGATCTCTACGGCCCGCAGTCGCTGCTGCGCGACGGACTGCTGCCCGCCGCACTGGTGTTCGGCAACCCGCATTTTCTGCGGCCGTGCCATGGCATTCGGCCGGCAGGGGACACCTATCTGCATTTCTACGCAGTCGATCTGGGGCGCGCGCCGGACGGGCGGTGGTGGGTGCTGAGCGACCGCACCCAGGCGCCGTCGGGCGCCGGCTATGCCCTGGAGAACCGGATCATCCTGTCGCGCAGCCTGCCGGAGCTGTTCCGCGACTGCCAGGTGCAGCGGCTGGCCTCGTTCTTTCAGGCGGTGCGCGACGGGCTGCTCGGCTTGGCGCGGCGCGACGAGCCGCGCATCGTGCTGCTGACCCCCGGCCCGCTCAACGAGGCCTATTTCGAGCACGCCTATCTGGCGCGCTATCTGGGCTATCCGCTGGTCGAGGGCGGCGACCTGACGGTGCGCGACAACCGGGTCTATCTGAAGACCCTGGACGGGTTGAAGCCGGTCGATGTGATCCTGCGCCGGCTCGACGGTGATTTCTGCGACCCCCTGGAACTGCGCGGCGATTCCACCCTGGGCATCGCCGGGCTGGTCCAGGCGGCCAAGGCCGGCAACGTCGTGGTGGCCAACGCGCTGGGCAGCGGGCTGCTGGAATGCGAGGCGCTGATGGCATTCCTGCCCGGCCTGTGCCGGCACCTGCTGGGCGAGACGCTACGCATTCCGTGCATCGCGACCTGGTGGTGCGGCCAGGACGATGCCCGGCGCTACGTGCTTGACCATCTCGACAATCTGGCGATCCGGCCGACCTTCGAGACCCGCTCGATCCTGTCGCCGCCGCAGAAGCCGATTCTGGGTGCCGATCTGTCCGCGGCCGAGCGCACGGCCCTGGCCGAAAAGCTGAAGCTGCGCGGGTACAACTTCATCGGTCAGGAGCTGGTCGGGCTCTCGACCATGCCGGTGTGGAACGGCGGCAATGTGCGACCGGCGCCGATGGCGCTGCGCGTTTATCTCGCCGCAGCGGGCGACGGCTATGTCGTGATGCCGGGCGGGCTGACCCGGGTTTCGGCGTCGAACGACACCCGCGCGGTTTCGATGCAACGGGGCGACGGCAGCAAGGACACCTGGGTGCTGTCGGACCGGCCGGTGACCGGGTTCAGCCTGCTGCGCCAGTTCGATCATTCGGTGCACTTGCGGCGGGGCGGCAAGGACCTGTCGAGCCGTTCCGCCGACAATCTGTATTGGCTCGGTCGCTACGCGGAGCGTGCCGAGGGCACAATGCGGCTGCTCCGCAGCCTGCTGGTCCGGCTGACCGAATATGCCGGTCCGGCCAGCGACTCGGCCACGCTGGACCGGCTGCTCAGCGTCATGGTGCGCCAGGGCAAAGTCGCCCCGCCCGCCGCCCAGGAGGCCGCCGCAGGGCAGACCGGAGCGCTCGAGCGCGAATTGCGGACCCTGCTCTACGATCCCGATTATCCCCCCGGTCTGCCGCGCATCCTGGCCGATCTGCACCGCATCGCCATGGTGGTGCGCGACCGGCTGTCGCTGGATGCCTGGCGCACGCTGAACCTGATCCATCCGGACATGCTGACCGGCGGCACCGCAGCGGACCTCGAGGTCGGCGAGGCGCTGCATCTGGTCAATGACGGCATCCGCACCCTGGCGGCGTTCAGTGGCCTGGAAATGGAGAACATGACGCGCAGCCATGGCTGGCGCTTTCTCGATATGGGCCGGCGCATCGAACGTGCGCTGCACATGCTCGAACTGCTGCGCGCCCTGACCCTGGCCGGCGATCCCCAGGCCGATGGCAGCCTGGAATTGCTGCTCGAACTGGCTGACAGTTTCATGACCTACCGGTCGCGCTATCTCACCACGCCCCAGCTCGCGCCGGTCCTCGACCTGCTGCTCGCCGACGAAACCAATCCGCGTTCGGTCGGCTTCCAGATCGCGGCGCTCGAATCGCATGCCAACGAACTGCCGCGCAATCTCGAACCAACCATGCTGAGCGCCGAGCAGCGCCTGATCATCGCGACCCGGAACAAGCTGCGGCTGGCGGAAATCGCCCAGCTCTGCGAGGCCGATGCATGGCGGCGGCGCAGCGAGCTCGATGATCTGCTAACCTGCCTGTCGGATGCCTTGCCGGAGCTGTCCGACCTGTTCGCGCGAAGCTATTTCAGCCATGCCGAGCCGTCCGGACCGCCGGCCCTCCCGCGCCGCGGAGGAGCGTTGTGATCTACAAAATCAGCCATCGCACGCGCTACACCTACACCCACCCGGTATCGATCTCGCATCTCATGGTGCATCTCGCACCGCGGCCCTGTGCCTGGCAGCGCAGCCACGGCAACCGGCTGAGGGTGTTCCCCCTGCCGGCGGTGAGCAAGGCGGCGACCGACTATTTCGGCAACCCGACGACGTTTCTGACCATCCAGGAGCGCCACACCGAGCTGACCATTCATGCCGAAAGCACGATCCAGGTGCTGCCGCGCAAGCGGCCCGACCCGGCGGCGACGCCGCCCTGGGAAACCGTGTACGATCGCCTGGCGCGCGATCTCTCGTCCGAGGGGCTGGAGACGTTCCAGTACGTCTTCAATTCCCATTTCACCGAGGCGCCCGGCCGGCTGGTCGAATATGCCCGCCGCTCGTTCGGCCCCGGCCGGCCGGTGGCGGAGGCGGCGCTTGACCTGACCCGGCGCATTTATCGCGATTTCAAATACGATCCCGCGGCGACGACCATCTCGACCCCGCTCGAAGAGGTTTTCGCCCTGCGCCGCGGGGTCTGCCAGGATTTCGCCCATCTGCAGATCGCCTGCCTGCGCAGCCTCGGCCTGCCGGCGCGCTATGTCAGCGGCTATCTGCACACCCGTCCGCCCAAGGACGGCAAGCGGCTGGTCGGCGCCGACGCCTCCCATGCCTGGCTGGCGGTGTGGTGCCCCGGCCACGGCTGGATCGACCTCGACCCGACCAATGATCTGGTCCCCGGCATGGAACACGTCACCCTGGCCTGGGGCCGTGATTACGGGGATGTCAGCCCGATCAACGGCGTGATTGTTGGCGGCGGCGATCACCGGATCGCGGTGGGGGTCGATGTGACTGCGGTGGAAGACGAGTTGGCGGCGCCGAATCCGATTGCCGCGCAGGCCTGACCGGACCGGCCGGGCCGGCCCTCGGCGACCGCTCTCTCGCGGCAGTCGAACCGCTTTGACAGGCTTTACGGGAAATGCTTGGATGTAGTGGCGGCCGGTGGAACCGGGCACCATTCTTTGTACCGCAATGTCGATCCGGCGTCCCTTCGACCAGGCCTCCTCGGCGCTTGATGTCACCGGCATCGATGTGCCGGTCGAGCTGCGCCGGAGCGCGCGGGCGCAGCGCCTGACCCTGCGGGTCGATCCGCGCACCGGCATCGCACGGGTTGTGGCGCCGCTCCATGTCGCGCCGGGGGACATCGCGCGGTTCGTCGTGGCCCATGCCGAATGGTTGCGCAGGCGGCTGGCCGCGGTGCCACCGTACTTGCCCTTTGCCGATGGTGCGGTGGTCCCGGTGTTGGGCATGGATCATGTCGTGCGCCATGTGCCGGGCGCTCGGCCGCCGGTGCGGCGCGGCGGCGGCGTGATCGAGGTGGGCGGCGGGGCCGAGCATCTGGCCCGCCGGCTGCGCGATTATCTGATCGCGGAAGCGCGGCGCGAGGTGACCGTGCGGTCGCACGCCAAGGCCGCCGCGATCGGCCGCAGGGTTGCCGGCCTGACCGTGCGCGATACGCGGAGCCGCTGGGGCAGTTGTTCCCCCGATGGCCGATTGAGCTATTGCTGGCGGCTGATCCTGACGCCCGACCGCGTGCTCGACTATGTGGTGGCGCACGAGGTGGCGCATCTGGTCGAGCTAAACCATTCGCGCCGGTTCTGGGCGGTGGTTCGGGATCTGTGCGACCACATTGCCGAATCGCGCGCCTGGCTCAAGGCCAACGGCGCGCGGCTGCACCGCTACGGGTGACTGCCGCGCTGGCCGCTACGGCACGATCGCGAAGACCCGCGCGGGGAAGCCGGAGCCGCGGCTCGGCTTGGGGAAGGTAACCACGGCGATGGCCCCGAATTCCGGGACCTCGCCGAGATTGGTCAGCAGGCTGATCTGATAGCGATTCTGCCCAAGGACGTAGGCCGCGAGCGAATAATCGTCGGCCGAAACGCGGATGCCGGGATCGGTGCCGGTGGTCTCGTGCCCGGAGGCGGTGATCCGGCGCTCCTCGTAGAGAAAGGCCAGCACCTCGCGGCTCCAGCCGGGAAAGTGGGCGACGCCCTGGGCATCAGCGTTGCGCATCAGCGCGGGATCGGGCCAGCGCCGGCTCCAGTCGGTGCGCATCGCGACGAAGGCGCCCTCGGGTACCGGGCCGTGGCGTTCCTCCCAGGCCCGCACGACATCCATGGTGATCTGGTAGTCCGGATCGGCGATCGCCTGCTCGTGCGCGTCGAGCACGACCATCGGCAGGATCATTTCGGTGACCGGGATCTCGTCGAGCAGCCGGGTGCCGCGGACGAAATGGGCGGGCGGATCGACATGGGTGCCCCACTGGCCGGGATGGCAGAACAGTTGGGCGAAGAACCCGGTGCCGTCGCGGCCGATGCCGGGGTCGTAATGATGGGTGGTGATCCGCTCCTCGTCCTGAAAGCCCGCCCGGTGCGGGATGCCCGGCCCGAAGGCATGGGTCAGATCGACGAAGCGGTGCGCGCGCAACCGCTCGACCACGCCGTACAGGCTGGGAGTCTCGGGCGCGGGTGCCGTCTCGGCGGCCGGTTGCGGCGGGGTCTGGGCGAGGGCAGGGGCGAAGCCGAGCATCGCGGCGGCCAACACGCCGATGCCGAAGCGTCCATGCATGACGTCGATGTCTCCAGATCCGGTGCGACCGCGTGATACCCGACGGTGGGGAATCGGCCATCCCCCCCAAGCCAACGCCGTTGCGGACGGGCCGTCAAGCCCGCCGACCGCCCTGACGACGAAGGCGGACAGTCGCCACGGCCGGCGCAATGCGCTTTCGGATCCGCCCTCTCAAATCCGGATGAACGGGTTGAGCCAGCGGCCGATCCGGCCGGTCAGCTTGAGCGGCGCGTCGGTGACGGTCAGGCAGATGCAGTCGGCATCTTCGTCGGCGACCGGGCGGTGATCGATATCCGGATCGGACAGCGCCACGTCGCCGCGGGTGAAATGGCCGCGTTCGTCGGAAAAGCCGCCGGACAGCACCAGCGTCAGCTCGTTGCCGGCATGGGTGTGCTGCGGCACGGCGGTGCCGGCCTTGATCCGCAACAGCTTGGTGCGGGTGCCGTGCCGACCCCAACCCAGTTCGACCTCTTCAATGCCGCGAATCACCGTGCGCCAGTGAAGTGCCTCGATCGCCACGCCGCCCAGCGCGTCGGCCAGCGGACCGGGCACGGCGATCCGGCCGGGTTCGGGCACCGCGTGACGCCGGGGAACCGTTTCGACCTCGGACGCGTCGTCGTCGAGTCGGGCAAGCATCGCCTCCAGGCTGCCATCGGCCAGCGCCACTGGTTCGACTTCCGACAGCATGGCACCGCCGAGCTTCTCAAGATCCTCCACCCGCGCCCGGCAGTCCGGGCACAGCACCAGATGACAGGCGATCAGCAGGGCCTCGGCCTCGCCGCAGCCCCCGGTCGCATAATCCATCAGCATTTCGTCGCTGAAATGATGGACCGGACCGGCTTCCGGTCCGCGGGACGCCGCGCTCGTCGTGGTCACGATTCCCTCAACTCCTTTCTCAGGCGCGCCATTGCGAGCCGGATGCGCGACTTGACCGTGCCCAACGGCAGGCCGCTTTCGGCCGCGATCGCGCTGTGCGGCTTGTCCTCGTAATAGGCCATGCGCAGCAGATCCTTCTGTTCTGCCGGCAGGGCAAGCATCGCGGCGCGTACCCTGCCGGCGTCCTGATCGGCCTCCACGGCGCGGTCCTGAGACTGCGGCGGCTGCGGCATCAGCGCAGGATCGTCGGGATCGAGTTCCGGGCGCCGTTCCCGCCGCAGCAGGTCGATGCGCTTGTTGCGCGCTATGGTGAACACCCAGGTGCTGGCATTGGCCTGCGTGGGATCGAAGCGATCGGCTCGCCGCCAGAGGATCACCATGACCTCCTGCACGACCTCTTCCGCCGTCCCGGCATCGCACCCCCGCCGCATCAGATAGGACTTAATCCTGGGCGCGAAATGACCGAACAACGCCGCGAAGGCGGCACGGTCGCGGCGATCGGCAATCGCGCCGATCAGTGCATTGAGGTACGATTCGGACGAATCAACGTCCGATGAGTCCGGAGGGGAGCTGGCCATCGCCCTATAAAAGGGGATTGCCTCGCATCCCACAAGTCGCCCAACGGCACTGACGGAACTATCGAATGGCATGACGTCATCTAGGGTAGCATGTCGAACTTGCACGCCGTATACGATGACGGCGAGCGTGCGGATCACGGGCGGGCCGCAAAAATGTCCAAAACCCCGCTTACCCAAAGTGGGGCAGGCAAGGGCGGTCCGCCTCGGCATTCGGATGGAACTCAAACAGTGTGTGGAGCCATGGTGACGACAGTTCGCACATTCCTCGTGGTTTTGGCTCTCGCCGGAGGCGCCGCCGGGCTGCCGGCGGCTCCGGTTTCGGCGCAGGACGTCGAGTACCTGTCCTCCAATCGCGACTGGCACGCCTTCCAGTTCACCGAAGGCGGCAACAAGGTCTGCTACATGGCCAGCCGGCCGACCAGCCAGGAGGGGCAGTATACCCGGCGCGGCGACGCGTTCGTGCTGGTCACCCATCGCCCGAGCGAGAACAGCCGCAACGTGGTCAGCGTCATCGCCGGCTATACCTATCAGCCGAACAGCGAGGTGACGATGACCATCGGCAGCGAGAATTTCACGCTGTTCACCGAACAGGACACCGCCTGGGCCCGCGATGCCGCGACCGACCAGCGGCTGATCCAGGCCATGCAGCGCGGGGCCTCCATGACCGTGCGCGGCACCTCCTCCCGCGGCACGCGGACCACCGACACCTACAGCCTGCTCGGCTTCTCCGCCACGCATCAGGAAATCAACCGCGCCTGCAATCTGTGACGCCCGCGCGGCCGGAACTGGCACCAGGATCTGGCGGGCGGGCGGTGGCACGGCCATATTCGCCACCATGGGAATTTCGAGTCACGCCAGGCTGTTCGCGCCGCCGCTGCGCCCCGACGGCCGGGTCAACCTGATCGGGTTGAGCCGGCCCGACCTGATCCAATGGCTGGCCGGGCTGGGCGAGCCGGCCTTCCGGGCGCGTCAGCTCTGGCGGTGGATGTACAATCGCGGCGCCACCGATTTTGCCGCCATGACCGATCTGGGCAAGCCGCTCCGCGCCCGGCTGGCGGAACTTGCGGTGATCGAGCTGCCGGCGCTGGCGCGCGAGCAGCGCTCGACCGACGGCACCCGGAAATGGCTGCTGCGCATGACCGACGGCCAGCAGGTCGAAGCGGTCCATATCCCCGAGGAGGAGCGCGGCACGCTGTGCGTGTCGAGCCAGGTCGGCTGCACCCTGACCTGCCGGTTCTGCCATACCGGCACCCAGCGTCTGGTGCGCAATCTCGAAGCCACCGAGATCCTTGGGCAGGTGATGCTGGCGCGCGACCTGCTGGAGGATTGGGGCCGCGAGGGCGAGGACCGCGCGGTGACCAATGTGGTCATGATGGGCATGGGCGAGCCGCTGTACAATTACGACAACGTGGCGGCGGCCCTGCGGATCGTGCTGGACGGCGACGGCATCGGCATCTCGCGGCGGCGCGTCACGCTGTCCACCGCGGGGGTGGTGCCGCTGATGCAGCGCTGCGGCGACGAGCTCGGGGTCAGCCTGGCGGTCAGTCTCCACGCCGTGACCGACGAGCTGCGCGACGAGCTGGTGCCGCTCAACCGTAAATATCCTCTGGCCGCGCTGATGGCGGCGTGCCGCGCCTATCCGGGGATCAACAACGCCCGGCGGATCACCTTCGAATACGTGATGCTGGACGGCGTCAACGACTCGCCGGCCGACGCCAGGGCGCTGGTCCGGCTGATCCAGGGCATCCCGGCCAAGATCAACCTGATCCCGTTCAATCCCTGGCCGGGCGCGCCCTATCGCTGCTCCTCCGCAGAAGCGATCCGGCGGTTCGGCGACGTTCTGGCCGAGGCCAACTACCCCTGCCCGATCCGCACCCCGCGGGGGCAGGATATTCTGGCGGCGTGCGGGCAGTTGCGGTCGGACAGCGTGCGGGCGCGTGGCCCGGCAACCCTGGACAGTCTCGTCCGGCCGGCCTGACGGTCAGGATGACGGCCGCCCGTATCGGGCGGCCACCCCACTCCCCGATCCGGACGCTAACCGGCGGGCTGCCCAACGTCGAGCGTCACCAGAACGTCCACCCGGATCTCGGGCCACCGCTCGTCGGGGACGACCGTCAGGATTTGGGCCCGCGGCTGCTGAATTCCGGCGTCCATCAGGTTGGCGAGCGCCTGGTTGTCGATACGCGGCACGTAGCCGAGTTTCGCGCCGTCTGCCGTCCGGATCTCGATCGCCCGCCGGTCATAGGTGTTGCCGGGTTCGCGCCGAAGCACAACCCGGTCGCCGGGGACGATCCGCTGCACCAGGCGGGGTGCATCGTAATAGGCGGCCCCTGCGACGTAGGTCGAGAGCAGGCGCACCGTCCGGGTCGCCGCGGCGCGCGGCGGCGATGCGTCGGGGACGATCGCGGCGGCCAGTGCGGGAGCGCCGACGGCCGCCCCAAGAGTGCCGGCCGCACCCGTCAGAAACGTCCTGCGGAGCGTGTCGACCATGATTCAACCCCGTTCTGCTGTCGCCCGAAACTGAAACGATAACAAAGTGTTGCACAGGCCGCCGGAGGGCTTAATCCGGTGGCGTGATCTGCTCCTGCTGGGCGAAGGTTTCCGGCCGCGCGGCGCCGAGATTCGGCTCGCGTCCCTGCGGTTCCATCGGCCGCAGCGAGAAGGTGCCGTTGCCGTCGATCGACCGGCCCTCGGTCCAGCGCCCGCGCGGCGGTTCCGCGCCGTCCCGGGTGAAGCCGAGATACACGTAGCTGTAGTCCTGGTTCTCCTGCTCCTGCGGGAAACTGTTCGGAACCGGCACCTGGGCGTCGGCGCCGCCGAGTTCCTCGATGACCGCCAGCCACTGGTTCTGGTGCATGGTGTCGCGGGCGATCAGGAAGGCGAGCATGTCCTTCATCCCCGGATCATCGGTCATGTTGTAGAGACGTGTGGCCAGCGTTCGACCGGTCGCTTCGGCGGTGACGTTGGCGTACATGTCTCCGGCGATGTTGCCGCTGGCGTAGATGTGCGACATGTCGAAGGGCACCCCGTCGGCGTTCACCGGCAGGGCCGCCAGGCCGGTCGATAGGATGTGACGGAAGTTCATGCCGTTGAGCACGCTGCCCGCGACCGGGTCTTGCGACATTGCCTCCTGAAGCGACACCGGCGCGTTCTGCAGGTTGAGGGCGACCGCCGTGGCGAGCATCTCGATATGCCCGAGTTCCTCGGCGCCGGTGTTCAGCAGCATGTCGCGGTATTTCGCAGGGCCACGCGCGCCCCAGGCCTGGAACATGTACTGCATGGCGACCCGGATCTCGCCCTCCACACCGCCGATCGCCTGCTGCAAGGCGCGGGCAAAGACCGGATTGGGCCGTTCGACCCGAACCGGAAACTGCAGCTTGTAATCGGTGTAGAACATTGGCGCTTTCCTTTTGCACTGCGGATCAGGAGTTCCGAAAACCGGCCATCCTTTGGAATGGTTCCCGCCTTCATCATGAATCATCATGGTCATCCACGCGCGCGAGGCCGGCCCGGCGGTGGAGCTGAACAAGGTCCTCGCTCCGAACCGTCAAGACCTGCGGCCGGGCCGCTGCGGTCCGGACAGAATTGGCGAAAAAAACGCTCGGCGACCAGCGCCGGGCGAAGGATGAAAAGGGCGGCTTCACGTCTGGGACACATAACGCAAGCTGTTGTCGGCGAGCCTTGGCGAATTTTGGCGAATACTCTAAGCCCCTGTGCCCGTTCAAACGGCAGGGAAAAATGCACCATATTGGGTTCGCGGCCATTCGCTCGAAATCGCCCCCGGCCGCGCCACCGTTTACGAGAGGATCAAGGCCGGTATCCGAGAGCGAGTACACATCGATAACCGGGCGCTGATCACAGAAACGAGCATTCGGGCCGTTGCCCGCGGCGGTTGGACAAGGCCGGGGCCGGCGGCATGATCGCGCGGGCGGCCGCGCTCTTTCTGGTCGAGCTCGCCTGCCGCGGGTCCTTGCCGGCGCCGTGGGTCGCATGGGCGATCCGCACGGCGGGATTGCGTCATGTATAGCCGCTCCCGAATCAACCAATCGATTGGAGTGGTCTGTAGACAAGGAGGGCGAAAGGCTGGGCACGCAGGTGCGGCATGAGCTGGTTCGGCTCGCAAGAGCCCCGGATTTGGGCGGGTCTTCGGAGCTGCCGGCTGGCGTGCAACTCGGTTTTGCCCGGACTTTTTGCTCCTCGTCTTCTCCACGGATGCCGGCTTCCTGCAGAACCGGGTGCCACACTCATAATACCATCCTGTCTGGATGTCATGCTTTCGGCTATATGCCTCAAAAAAGAGGGGCGATCTTGCATAAGGCGTGCAAAGCTTCCCAATGAACGGACCAGGGATTTTGAATCCTGAGCCGGTCAGTTCGCGCCTGCAACAAGACTATCGGTTGGCATGTAGTGTATCTGGCGAGCCGTGCTCAGCAAAGCTCGCGCCTCATGCCCCGTTATAACTGGCGTTTCTGGGAGGTGTCATGCATGCAACGGTCGACGTCGACGATAAGACGGCCATCGAAGCGGTCTCCACAGGTCATCTGCCAACGGCGAGCCTGGTCGTCGACTCCATAGGCGAAGCCTATGACCGATATCGCAAAATCAAGGACGGCGTCGTTGCGGATTACATACCGGCCCTCGGCCGGGTGTCCCCCGACCTCTTCGGCTTATGCGTGGTCGGCGTCAACGGAGCCGTCCATGCCATTGGCGATGCCGAGTACGAGTTCTCGATCCAGAGCATCTCGAAGCCATTCGTCTTCGCCCTGGTCTGTCAGGCCATCGGCGCCGAGCCAGCGCGCGAGAAGATCGGCGTGAATGCGACCGGATTGCCGTTCAATTCGGTGATGGCGGTCGAACTCAATGCCGACCGGACCATGAACCCCATGGTGAACGCCGGGGCCATTGCCACGACCAGCCTGGTACCCGGTGCCACGGCCGAAGAAAAATGGCGATTCAT
>CAZTNV010000029.1:0-16828 GCA_964615535.1 uncultured Mycobacteriaceae bacterium
CTCCGGTCTCCGGTTTCGGTTGTACCCTCCATCCCGCCAGCAAGCCTCTTTCCGCGAGTCCCGTCAAGCCCAAGCCTCGGGCACGGCACCCCTGAAAATTGCGCCCGCAATGACAAACCAATTGATTTCGAGAGCGGTTCGTGATGCGGTCGCACCGCGCGGCAAGAACGGGACGGCCTCTCCATGTCCGAAGACGGCGGATTGCCCAGGGTTCACCGGCTGGTCAGCTTTCTGGGGCTGGGTCAATACCGACCGGTGCGCTATACGCTGGACGGCCGGATCGCGCCGGAAACACCTTATGTCTGCCGCGGTCTGGCCGCGCTGGTGAAGCCGGCGGAAATCGTGGTGCTGGCGACCGAGGACGCGGAAAAGGCGCATTACGCGCGGCTGAAGGAGGAGCTGGCCGAGCAGGGCGCGCCGCCGCCCGATCTTGTCCGAATCAAGAATGGCGAAAAGGCATCGGAGCTTTGGGACCAGTTCAGGGTGATCAAGGATCAGGTTCAGGCGTGCGACGGGCCGATCGCGCTGGACATCACCCATGGCTTCCGGTCGCAGCCGTTCTTCGCTGCGGCGGTCGCCGGGTTCGTCCGCGCCGTCGACGAGGTTCCGCCCGAACTGCGAATCTACTACGGCGCGTTCGAAGCCCGAGACAGGGAAACCGCACTTGCGCCGGTGTGGGATCTGACCGCGTTCGTCACCCTGCTCGACTGGACGCATTCGCTCCGCCTGTTCCTGCGCACCGGCCGCGCGGAGGAGGAGGCGGCGGCGGCCGGACGCCTCGGCAAGGAGCTGCGAGACACGTGGTACTTGACCGGACAGTGCGGGCCTGAACCGAACCTCGGGAAGCTGGGGAAAGCCTTGTCCGAATTCGGAAGCGATCTCGGAGCCTTGCGCACCGGCGACCTGCTGATCGGGCACAAGGGGCCGTCCTCCGCGCGCCGGCTGCTGGCCGAGGCCGAGCGGGCGCAGGCCGATCTGGTCGAGCAGATCCCGCCGCTGGCCGAGGTGCTCGACCGCATCACCGCCATGGCCGCACCGCTGGCCGGCCTGCGGCAGGACCTGACCGGTCCCGAGGGGCACCGGGCGGTGGCGGAACTTGCCAAACTCTACCTGCGCCTCGGCCGGTATCCGGAGGCGTTTGCGACGGTGCGCGAGGGCTGGATCAACCGCCATGCGACGCCCGCGGCGGCCTGTCCGGGCATGCCCGGGTTCGATACGGGACTGCGGACCAAGGCCAAGGCTCGTACCTTTGGCCTCGACCCGCAGTTCCAGGCGGTCACCGACCGGCGCAATGATCTGCTTCATGCTCAATACCGCCCGAAGGTCGGAGCGCAGGATGCCGGGTCGATCATCAAGACCGTCCGCGATCTGGTCGAGCAATTTGAGAGCCTGGCCGTGCCGGCTGAACCCGCCGAGGCTCCCCCGCCCGTCTTCCTCAACCTGAGCAATCACCCCAGCGCCGGCTGGGATGCGGCGCAGACGGATACTGCCCGGGCCCTCGCCGGGCAGATTATCGATCTGAAATTCCCGGCGGTGCCGCCGGAGGCCGACGGCGCCGCGGTCGCCGAGCTGGCGCGGCAGTGCCTGTCCGCCGTCCCGCCCGGCACCACCCATGCCCTGGTCCAGGGCGAATTCACCCTGGTCCTCGAGCTGGTCTGGCGGCTGCAGGACCGGGGCGTCACGTGCCTTGCCGCGACCACCGAGCGGCAGACGACCGATCACGGCGACGGCCGCCGGACCAGCACCTTCCGCTTCGTCCGATTCCGCCCCTACGCCACCCGGACCGAGGCTTAGCCGGAAGCCTCTGCCGCGGCGCCGGCAACACGGGGGGCAGGACACCTTCTCCAGGCCGTCCACCGCGAGCGCTTCAGATCGGTTGACCCCCGTGCTGCCGATCAGGGCGCCTGCCGCTGCAATTGCAGATAGAGAAAGCTGGCGATCGGTGCTTCGGGGCTGCCGGACTCGCTCCGGCCATCCAGGGCCCTGCGCAGCGCGGTGCGGTAATCGACCACCCGGCTGCCGCCGACCAGCCGCGGCGGGTCGAACAGCGGCTGGGGCGTCGAGATCGCGGTGATCATCCCGGTGCCGAAGGGCGGACCGATGATGTACACCGGCTGGTCGGGCCGCCGTTCCGCCGGATCGGCGGTGCCCAGCACCACGGTCTGGCCGGCCCGCACCCGGTTGTCCCGCTGCGTCGGGTTGGGCAGCAGGTGCACGATGTTGCCGGCATTGTCGATGAAATCGACATACAGATACCCGTCATAGGCCGGGGTCGCGGTGACCCGGACGACCAGCGTGTCGCCGGCGCGGTAGATCCGCGAGGCATTGTTCGGTTCGATGACCGGCGCCATGGGTCCCGCTGCGGCCGGCAGCGTGGGAACCAGCATGCAGAACGGCCGGGGATGAACCTCGATCGCCGCATCGACCGCGGTCACCCCCGGCAGAGCCGCCAATTGCGATCTGAGGTTGTCGAGATCGGCCCCGCTCGACACCAGACCCGAGACCGTTACCCGGAGATCCTCCGACAATCCGGCGGTCAGCGACGAACAGCCGAAGCCCGAAATGATCCGATCGATTTCGGCGCTCAGACCGGCCGGATCGGGCCGGGCCGGCGGCGGCGCCATGCAGGCCGGATCGGGCTCGATCGCCACCGCGGGATCGACGCCCGCGACCTGGGCGATGCCGGACAGCTCGCCAAGCAGCCGGTCGAGATCCGGCTGGGCCGAGACGCGACCGGACACCGCGATCCGGCGGTCGCCGGTCAGCTCGGTCCGCAACGCGGCGCAGGCGAAGGTCCCGACGATCCGGTCGATTTCGGCCCGCACCCGCTGCCCGTCGAATTCGGGCAGCGGCGGCGGCGGCGGGGGCGTCGTGCAGGCCGGGTCCGGCTCGACCGAGACCGCGGCATCAACCCGGATCACGCCCGGAATGGCCTGCAATTCGGCGCGCAGGCGGGTGCGGTCCTGCTCGGTCATGACCCGCCCGGCGATCCCGATCGCCCGATCCTCGGACAGCGTCGCGGCCAGACTGGCGCAGCCGAACCCGGCGACCACGCGATCCATCTCGGCCCGGATTCGCGCCGTCTCGGCGGGGTCCGGCCCGCCGGTTCCGCCACCCGGCTCAGCGCCGACGATCATGGTGACCAGGGCGGCGACCCCCGCCGCCAGGCGGTCGCGCTCGAGATAGGCCCCGACCCCCGCGGCGCCCAGCAGCACCAGGGCGAGCGCGATCGGCAGAACCGGGCTGCTGCGCCGGCGCTGCCCGGCGGGTTTCCGTAGCGCCGGCTGCGCGGGCGGCGGCGATCGGGTCTCGGATGGCCGGACCGGTTTTCCGTCCGGGCGGGGCGGCCGGGACCGGACCTCGAGGCCGATCACCTGACGCATGGTTTGCGGACGGTCGGCCGGGTCGGGCCGCAGCATGATCGCCAGCTCTTCGCGCAATTCCGGCGGCACGCTTTCGAGATCGGGAACCTTGTTGCGCGCCTCGATCACTGAAACGGTCGATTTGCCCATGTCCAGCGGCCGGCCGCTGGCCGCTGCGGCCAGCACCAGACCAAGGCTGTAGATGTCCGACCGGCCGTCCACCACGCCGCCATACATCCCGAGCTGTTCGGGCGAGGCGAACGAGAACTTGCCGGCGAAATCCTCTCCCAGGATCGTCTTGCTGGCCGGGTCCTCCAGCTTGGCGATGCCGAAATCGATGATCTTGGCATTGTCCAGCCGCCCGCCGGGCAGGATCACGTTGTCCGGCGAGATGTCGCGGTGGATCACACCCTTTTCATGTGCGGCAGCCAGCCCGGTCGCCAGGCGGTCGCGCAGCCTGCGGACATCGGCCGGGCTCAAGGGTGCGCGCTTGAGCACCTGGGACAGCGACGGACCGTCGACGAACTCCATCACCAGATAGACCCGGGAGTGCTCGTCGCGGAACACGCCGTCATAGCCGACCACCGCGTCGTTTCGCACATTGCGCAGCACCGAGGCTTCGCGGCGGAACAGATCGACCACTTTGGTGTTGCTGGTCAGCTCGGGCAGAATGATCTTGATGGCGTGCTCGGTGCCCAGTTCGACATGACGCGCACGGTAGACCTCGCCCATGCCGCCGCGGGCCAGCAGCCGCTCGATTCGATAGGTATGGCTGAGCAGCGCGCCGGGCGGAATCGTGGCGCCCCAATCGCCTGCCGGCAGTACGCGGGTCGAATCGGCCGGGCTGCCGGGTCGGGAGGGATCGTCTTCAGGCTGCACGTCTTGCTTGTCCACCATGGCGCCGGACGGTTGATTGCTTGGGTTTTGCGCTCCGGCGACGGCGCCGCATCGATCGCTTCTATCGCCGAAAAATGCCGAATGCGCGTCTGGTTCAGCCGCCGGGCCGGCGCGCCTCAGGGGGCTTGGGGCACGAGCGTCGGTTGCATTGTAACAAGCGACTCCCCATCCAACAAGTCCAAGACATGGACCGAAGCGATTGCTGCCCGTTGATACCGGATGGGCCGGCGTCCGGCCCGAGCCCGACAATCATGGTTCGTTTGCCATTGTGGTTCTTTGATGGGCGGCCTTGAGACGTTTTCGTGATCGCGGAAGGGACCGGTTACGGGGTGTCCCGGCTGCCGCCGGGGCGATGTCGTCGAACCGCCGTGATCTTGCCATGCAAAGGGTTCAAAACATTGTGCCGAACGGCCCGACCGGGACGGCATGGTCGACGTGACATCGTGCGCTGCCGAATTCGAAGGGCGTTTTAGGGATTTGCTATAGTGTTCGCATCGATTGTTCCGTGGTCAGTCTTTCTTCCAAACATCGAGAGCGAATGCCGATGAGCCGGTTCGGAATGCTGGCGTCTGCCGTGCTGGCGGTCGCGGTGATGTCTGGGCGGACGCCGGGGGCTCAGGAACCGGCCCAGACCTCGGTTCAGACTGCGGCCCCGACCGTGGCGGCGGAGCAGCCCGCCCCGGCCGAATCGCCGCCGCCCGAACCCCCGGCGGCCGAGCCCCCGGCGGCCGAACCCCCGGCGGCCGACCCCCCGGCGGCCGAGGCGCCTCCGGCCGAGCCGCCTCCGGCCGAGCCGCCGGCCGCCGTTCCACAGGCCGACCCGGCCTCCGCTGCGACCGCGGCTTGTGCCGATGCAGCCGGTGCCGACTGTGTGAACGCCATGATCCAACTGGCGGAGTCGGTTTCCGCGGGAATCGATTCGGCTGATGGCCGCGGCGGCACCTGGGTTGAAATCGCCGTGGCGTGGGGTACGATTCGCAACACTGAGGCGGCCTTGCGGGCGGCCCAGAGGATCGAGGAGCCGTTCTGGCGCGCCCGTGCCTTCGCGCGCATCGCCGCCGCCCAGACCAGCCATGGCGATCCCTCCGCCGCGCTGTGGACCCTGGCGGAGGGGCTGCGCACCGCGCAGTCCGTAGGGAATCCAATCGATCGTGTCAGAGCCCTGGCCGAGATCGCCGTCGATCAGGGCCGGGCGGGCGATGCCGTCGCAGCGCAACGGACGCTGGGAGAGGCCCTGAACGCGGCCCACGCCATCGAAGATCCCGGCCGGCGGGCCGAGACCCTTGCCGAGGTCGTGCGGGCCCAGGCCGAAATCGGCAACGGCTCCGCCGTACTGGATACCGCTCGCACCATTTCCGAGGCGTTCTGGCGGTGGCGGGCGCTGACCGATGTCGCCGCCTCGCGCGCCGCTGCCGAAGATCTGCCGGCCGCGATGGAGGCCGCCGCGACGATCGATGACCCCGTCCAGCGCGCCCGGGCGTTGTGGCGCATTGTGGGCGCCCGGATCGCGGCAGAAGAACCCGGGAGCGCGCTCGAAATCGCCCGCACCATTGAAAACCCGTTCTATCGCACGCTGAGCCTGGCCGGCATCGCCATCGCCCAGGCTCGGCCGGACAACAACGATGCGCCCCGGGCCACCCTTGCCGAGGCGGTCGAGGCGGCGGCCGGCGTCGAGCCGGAGAGCCAGCGCGTCGGCGTCCTGGCAAGGCTGGGGGAGGCCTGGGCGGCACTGGGCGATTCGGCCGAATCGCGGGCCCGATTCGAGGAGGCGCTGCGGATCGCCGGCAGTGTCGAGGACCCGGTCCTGAGCGCGCAGTTGACCGGGCTGGTGGCAGGGTCGCAAGCCCGCGCAGGGAATGCCGGCATGGCGCTTGAGATCGTGGAGGCCATTGCGGATGAAGGCTGGCGGGCCTGGGCGGCCGCCGAGATCGCCGCAACGCAGAGCGGGCGTGGCGATGCGGCCGGAGCCCTGCGAACCGCCCGGATCATCTCCGACCCGGCGCGGCAGGCCGCGGCGCTGGCCCGCGCTGCCGCTGCCCTGGCGCCGGCCAGTTGAAACGCCGATTTCGCTGCGGCTGCTCAAAACTCGTCCCGGAGCGGCCCCGGCGTTCACATTCGATTAACTCCATCTTCGTACTCTGATGGTTGATCGGTGGGCACCTTGCCATCTTGTCGGTGGCCGGCAGCATCCGTTCAACCGATGGGCAGGCGGACACATGACGATGCAGGAACAGATCGAGTACTCTGTACTGACCTTCGGCCATGGCGACTGGCAGGAGCAGGGAAAGGCGACCGACATGCAATCGGCGATGCGGATGGCCGATCACATTGTCGCCAGCCGGCGATTCGAGCGGGTGAAGGTCGACAAGCATTTCCACGACGGCACCAACAACCGGTTTGTCACCGCAACGATCTTTGAAAAGACCAGAGCGCGGGCCGGGCTTGGCATTGGCTGGCTGCTGGCGTTGGCGGCATTCGGCGGCTGTACGGCGTTTCTCCTGACCTACGGTCTGATCCGTGCGCTCTCGTGACCGCTCGCCGGCGTCGCGCCGCGTCACGAGTCCCTGCGTCCCGACCGCGACGCTGTCCGCTTTGCCAGCGGCGAATACGGGGGATGGCGGGAGACAGGTCGGTCTGAGTGTCGTGCCGCAGCCTAGGCCAAACGGATCGATTGTGCCCGATTGGGTTTTGATCAAATATCGCGGGATCGCCCGAGGTCTCGGGCTCACATGACACGGACGGATCAATGGCCTTCGCCGATCACGTCGAACCGATCCGCGCGCTGGCCGTAATGGCCCGTGAGATCAGGAAAATACCCGTCAACGCCGTTGCCGTCGGCGAGGATGGTTCGCTTGAGCTGCGGAACCCGCCCCCGCCCTCGCAGTTTCAGTTCCTGTTCGACGGCGTGCGGTTCACGATGAATGTGACACCCGAAGGTCAGGGCTATCGCTATCGCCTGACCGCACTGGTTGGCATTCTGCCATTTACGGTCCAGAACCGCTTGTCGAGGCTTGCGCTGCTGACGATCGTGAGCGGGTGCCGCGATCTGGGCGGCCTCCATTTCGTCATCGCCAAGCAGCAGCGCATTTGGCTGATCGCCGAAGGCGAGGTGGCCGAGATCCCGACGCCGGAGGCCGTGCTGCATCAGATGACCAGCCTGCTCCACCGCGCCCGACCCTGCCTGCGGCTGATCCTCGCGCACCTGTGAAGGATGCCAGACAACCCGATCGGGCAACTCGCTTACGTTGCCGATCCGGCCGTCAGCCGCTGCACCAGTTCGTCCAGCGCCAGGGAGGCCTTGCCGAGGCCGTGCTCCTCATGGGCGACCTCGCGGGCATGGCGGGCGTAGGTCGCGCGGAATTCCGGATGGCGCAGCAGGAAGTTGACGCCGTTGGCGAAGGAGGCGGGGTTGCCGGGCAGGGCAAGCCGGCCGGTGTAGCCGTCGCGCACCACCTCGGAGACCACCGGGCCGCGTGCGGCCAGCACCGGCAGGCCGCTGGCCTGGGCCTCGAGAATCGCCATGGCGTGCTCCTCGCCCAGCGCCGGCCAGACATAGAGATCGCTGGCGGCATAGACCCCAAGCAGGTTTTCGGCGGGCAGCTCGCCGCACATCCGCACCCGCGCCCGCGGCAGATGGCCGAGCGCGGCTTCGACCGCCGGGCGCTCCGGGCCGTCACCGACCACGATGAGATGCCAGTCGAGCAGCGCCATGCGCGCCAGCGTGCCGGCCAGGACCCGGTAGGAGTCGAGCTTGGCGCCCGGCCGCATCATTGCGACGGTCAGCAGCCAGGGCGAGTCGAGCGGCAGGTTGAGCTGGGCGGCAAGGGTGGCACGGAGCCGGTCGCGCATCCGCGAGATCGGTGCGAACGGCCGGAGATCGACGAACGGCCGCAGCCGCTGAACGGCTTCGTCGCCGCCGGTCGCCCCATTGCTCCGCCCGTCGCCCCGAACGCCTTCGGCCGCGGCCGCCGCGGCCGCGCTCAGCACCACCACTGCGTCCGCGCTGGCCACCGCCCGGCGCAGCGCGTCTTGACCGGACGCCGCCCCGCCACCGTCCAGAGCGGGCTGCACCACGACGTAGGGGATGCCGAATTCGGCGCAGAGGCGCGGCCCCAGCCAGTCGGGCGCAGCGGCCGAGGGCCGGCAGGTGATCCACAGCGCCGGCGCGCCGTCCAGCGGCTCGGCGCGCCAGCGCGCGGTCAGCCGCGCGGCCAACCGGTCGCCCAGATCGCGCAGGCGCTCGGCCCGCCCTGGCGCCGTCCCGTCATCGATGCTGCGCAGCCGCGCCGGCTGCACCACCCGGTGTCCGGCCAGCTCCAGTGCCGCGATCATCAGATGCGCCGTCCGCGCCGCACCCGAAGGGGCCGCGCCATCGAGGGCAAGCGAGGGTGAATAGAACACGATGCGCATGCTGAGGCCTTTCGATCGACCGGCCACGGGCTCCGCCCGAGGCTTGAAAATATGCCATAAATCGCCACGTGCGACCGCCCGCCCGCAGGATCGGACCCGCACCGTCGGCTTGCCCAGGGTTGAAACCGATGCCTTAGTTATTCATTCCCGCGGATGGTTGTGCTAGCGTTCCCATGAGTAAGGCGGTCCTCAGGCCAGCATGCGATCGGCATGCGGCCCCAGCCGGCCTTGCGGAAAAATGCGCTCAGCCGAGTATCGCCATGGCGTCGCCCGACATTCTGGATTTGACCGCGCTGCTGACACCGATTCCCGGCGACAACCCAGCCGGGCCGGATTTGCGCGAGGACGCCTCGCCGACCTCTCTGTACTATCGGATAAAGGACGCCCGCAGTGCGGCCCGCGCGGCGGAAAGACTTCAGGACAGCGCGGACGAGACCACCGATCCGCAACAACGCACCGAGGCCATTACGCTCTGGCGCACGGTCCTGGATCTCGCGCCGAAGACGATCGCCGAAAAATCCAAGGACCTCGAAATTACCGCATGGCTGATCGAGGCGTTGCTGCGCGCCCACGGTTTCGGCGGCCTGCGCGACGGGTTCAAGCTGGCAGGCGGGCTGGTTGAAGCATTCGGCGACGCACTCTATCCCCTGCCCGACGATGACGGCGTCGCAACCCAGGTCGGGCCGCTGTCGGGGCTGAACGGAGAGGGCGCGGAAGGTACGCTGATCCAGCCGATCCGCAAGGTGCCGATCACCCAGAGCGGCGGCACGGGTCCGTTTGCCGCCTATCACCGTGAACAGGCGCTCAAGCTGGCCGAAGTTTCCGACGAAAAGAAGAAAAAGCGAATGATCGATCGCGGCACGCCGACGATCGAGGATTTCGAGGCGGCGATCAAGGAGACCTCGCCCCGGTACTTCCTCATGCTGATTCAGGATCTGGAACAGTCGATCGCGGCATTCGCCAAGCTGACCGCAGTGCTCGATGCGAAATATGGCGGCGATGCGCCCCCGACGTCCAATATCCGTTCGGCTCTGGAACAGCAACTCGAGCTGATAAAGTTCCTGACCAAGGATATCGCGCTGCCGGTCGCCGCCGCGGCTCCGGCCGCCGGCAACGGCGCCGGCGAGGCCGCCGCCGATGACAGCGCGGAGGGTGGGGGAGCGGCGGGGACCGGCGCGGCCGCGGCGGCGCGCCCGGCCGGGGAAATCGTGACGCGCGACGACGCCTTCCGGCAGCTCATGAAAATCGCCGAGTTTTTCCGCGAGAAGGAGCCGCATTCCCCGATTTCCTATACCATCGAGGACGTGGTCCGTCGCGGCCGGCTGACTCTGCCCGACCTGCTGGCGGAGCTGATCCCCGAGCCCGAAGCGCGCAAAGCTTTCATGCTCCGCGCGGGAATTCAACCGAATGGTCAGTCGGCTGAAGCAAAGAAGTAGAGTGCAATTTCGGGTATCGACCCACCCCGCCGGCATTCGCAAACTTGCGGTAACGGCGGTGTGATGGCCGACACTGCATCGGGATCGATGCAGGCTGTTTAGTCGCTCATGATAATGCGCCCAGGATCGCGGCACCTGGATGGCAAAGTATCGTCGCGATCAGGGCATGAATGACGGGAGGCAGGGAAACAATGGCCAGTATTCACGAGAAGTTGCAACGTGTCCGCAAACCGAGGGTCCACATCAAATACGAGGTGGAGACCGAGGGCGCCATGGTCGAGCGCGAGTTGCCCTTCGTCGTCGGCGTGATGGGCGATTTTTCCGGCGACCCGACCCAGCCGTTGAAGCCGCTCAAGGATCGCAAATTCATTCAGATCGACCGCGACAATTTCAACGACATCATGCGGCGCATGACGCCGGGCCTGCAGATGAAGGTCGAGAACACCCTGAAGGACGACGGCAGCGAGATGCCGGTCAATCTGCGCTTCGACTCCATCGAGGATTTCGAGCCGGGCCGGATCGTCCAGCAGGTCGAGCCGCTGCGCAAGCTGCAGGAGACGCGCGACCGGCTGCGCGATCTGATGTCGAAGGTCGACCGCTCCGACGAGCTGGAAGCCCTGCTCGAACGCGTGCTGCAGAATGACGGCGAACTGACCGCCCTGTCCGGCGAGCTGGGCGTCAGCGCACCGGCCGATGGCGATAGCGGGAAGGAGACCAAGGAATGAGCCCCGCCGAGACCGAATCCCAGGCCACAGGCGCCGCCGCGACGACGACGACCGAAGGTCCCAGCCTGCTCGAACAGGCGATCGGTGCGACTAAGCAGACTGAGCCGGAACGCGCCACGGAGCTGCTGAAGACCCTGACCGAAGAGGTCCTGAAGGGCACGGTCACCTACTCGAAGAATCTCACGCTCACCTTCACCAAGGCGATTGCCGCGATCGACGCCCAGATGTCGAAGCAGCTTGCCGCGATCATGCACCACCCGAAGTTCCAGAAGCTCGAGGGCTCCTGGCGCGGCCTGCATTATCTGGTGATGAACTCGGAGACCAGCGCGCAGCTCAAGATCAAGGTCACCAACGCGACCAAGCGCGAGTTGTACAAGGACATCTCCAAAGCGGTCGAGTTCGACCAGAGCCAGACCTTCAAAAAGCTCTACGAGAACGAATTCGGTACGCCCGGCGGCGAACCCTATGGCACGCTGATCGGCGATTACGAGTTCACCAACCATCCCGAAGACATCGAACTGCTCTCCGGGTTGTCGAACGTCGCCGCGGCGGCTTTCGCGCCGTTCGTTTCGGCGGCCAGCCCGAAGCTGTTCGGCTTCGACAGCTATCAGGAACTGTCCAAGCCGCGCGATCTGGAGAAGATCTTCGATTCGATCGAATATGCCAAGTGGCGCAGCTTCCGCGACAGCGAGGATTCGCGGTTCGTGACGCTGGTCATGCCGCGGGTTCTGTCGCGCATGCCCTATGGCGAGTCGACCAAGCCGATCGAGGAATTCCACTTCGAGGAAGGCGCGGTCGACGCCAACGGCAAGTCGCTGCCGATGGGCCACGACGAGTATAGCTGGATGAACGCGGCCTATGTCATGGGCACGCGCATGACCGATGCCTTCGCGAAATACGGCTGGTGCACCACCATCCGCGGCGCCGAAGGCGGCGGCAAGGTGGACAATCTGCCGAGCCATGTCTTCCTCAGCGATGACGGCGATTCCGACCAGAAGTGCCCGACCGAGATCGGCATCACCGACCGGCGTGAGGCGGAGCTGAGCAAGCTCGGCTTCCTGCCGCTGTGCCACTACAAGAACACCGATTACGCCGTGTTCTTCGGCGCCCAGACCACGCAAAAGCCGAAGAAGTACGACCGGCCGGAAGCCACCGCCAATGCCGCGATTTCCGCCCGGCTGCCCTATATCATGGCAACCAGCCGGTTTGCCCACTACTTGAAGGTGATGGCGCGGGACAAGATCGGTTCGTTCATGGAGGCGACCGATTGCGAGGCTTGGCTCAACCGGTGGATCAACAATTACGTCAACAGCAACGACGAGGCCTCGGCCGACATGAAGGCGCGCTACCCGTTGCGCGAAGCCAAGGTTCAGGTCCGGGAGATTCCGGGGGCGCCGGGCTCGTACAATGCGGTGGCCTGGATGCGGCCATGGTTGCAGATGGAGGAACTCACCGCCTCGATGCGCATGGTGGCGAGAATTCCGAAGGTCGGCTGACCCCTCGCCCGAATTGGGGAGTCCGATGATCGAGGACTCAGCGGCCGGCGGCGTCGGGGGCGACCGGGCGACCGGACCCGATGCCATCGTGCCGGGCGCTGCAGCGACAGCCGGTCCGGTTCGCGACCGGCTGCTCGATCTGGTGATCGAAACCATCCGCCGGGTGCCGTCCGCAGCGGCCCTGGCGGCACTGGAGGCGTTCCTGACCGAACCCTCCGCCGGCCGGGCGCTGGCGTTGTGGTTCGGGGCGGACGCCGCCGTGCTCCGCCGGCCCCGGCCCGGACGCGACCGTGCCGCGGCGAAGCGGCAACTGCTCCAGGCGATCGACCGCGACATCGCCCGGATCGACGCGGAAATGACCGCCCAGGTCAACGCCATCCTGCACCATCGGCGGTTTCAGCGTCTCGAGGCATCGTGGCGCGGCATCGCCTATCTGGTCGCGCTGGGCGACGCAGACGACCGGGTGCGACTCCGGGTGCTCGATCTGGACTGGGCGGAGCTGTGCCGCGATCTCGACCGTGCCATGGAGTTCGACCAGAGCGCCCTGTTCTCCAAAATCTACAGCGAGGAGTTCGGCATGCCGGGCGGCGTTCCGTTCGGCGTGCTGATCGGCGATTACGAGGTTCGGCACCGCCGCGGCCCCGGCCATCCGACCGACGATGTCGCGGCACTGAAGAGCGTGGCGCAGGTCGCCGCGGCGGCCTTCGCACCGTTCATCGTCGGCTGCTCGCCGGTGATGTTCGGAATCGATTCTTTCGCAGAGCTGGGCGTGCCGATCGATCTGGGGGGAACCTTTCGCCACATCGACTATGCCCGTTGGAACAGCTTTCAGGAGGCCGAGGATTCCCGGTTCGTCGGCCTGGCCCTGCCGCGCATACTGATGCGCCGGCCCCATGCCGATCTTGGGCCGCGAGTGGTCGACGGCTTCCGCTTTCAAGAAACGGTCGAGGGCCGCGAACCGGGCAAGTATTTGTGGGGCACCGCGGTCTACGCCTTTGCCGGAGTGCTGATCCGGGCCTTCTCCTCGGCCGGCTGGTTCGCCGAAATCCGCGGCGCGCCGCGCGACCGGATCGCCGGCGGCCTGGTCACCGACCTGCCGGTCCCGTGGTTTGCCACCGATCGCGAAGGCATCGCGCTGCGCTATTCCACCGACGTGTCGATTTCCGACCGCCAGGACACGGAACTGAGCAGCCTCGGCTTCATTCCCTTGAGCAAATGCAAGGATACCGAATACTCGGTGTTCTACGGCAATCAGTCGGCCCAGCGCGCCAAGCGTTACGACCGTCCGTCGGCAACGATCAACGCACAGCTCTCTGCGATGCTGCAATACATCCTTTGCGTGTCACGGTTCAGCCATTACGTCAAGGTGATCGGCCGCGACCGGATCGGCGCCCTTGGCACCCCGGGCGAGGTTCAGGACATGCTGCAACGCTGGCTGCAGCGCTACACCACGGCCAATGACGACGCGTCGCTCGACGAGAAGGCGCGCTTTCCGCTTCGCGATGCCGCGGTGCAGGTGCGCGAACAGCCCGGGCGGCCGGGCAGCTATGGCTGCACCATCCATCTGAAGCCGCATTTTCAGCTCGATCAGGTCGTATCCAGCTTCAAGCTGGTCACCGAGCTGACCTCGCCGCTGCCGCCGTGAAATCCCGGCGCGCTCGTCAGGTTCACACCGGGCCCCCGAACCAGAACCGAGACCGATCAAGCCGATCGACCCGCAGGTCGACGAACAGAAGGACAGGGACGATGACCGCCACCGCCCGTGAGCATTTCGAAGCCGGCAATCTGCACGACGCGATCCAGGCGATGAACATCGAGGTCCGCGATCATCCCACGGATCAGAGCCGCCGCGGCTTCCTGGCCGAACTGCTCTGCTTCACCGGCAATATCGAACGCGCCGACCTGCAGCTCGATACCATGATGAAGCAGGATACCGCGGCTGCGGTCGGCATCGTGCTGTTCCGCCAACTCGTCCGCGCCGAACAGGCCCGCCGGCAGTTCTTTGCCGAGGGTCGGCTGCCGGAATTCCTCGATGCGCCGCCATCCCATCTGACGCTCCATCTGGAGGCCTCGATCCTGCTGCGCGAGGGCAAGCCATCCGAGGCGGCGGCGAAGCTGGCCGAGGCCGAGGCCGTGCGCCCGCGCGTTGCCGGCCGCCTGGACGGCCGTCCGTTCGAGGACATGCGCGACATCGACGATCTGACCTCGGCGTTTTTCGAGGTTCTGACCAGCAACGGCAAGTATTACTGGATTCCCATGGAGCGGGTCGAATCGGTCGAGTTCCATGCCCCGGAGCGGGCGCGCGATCTGATCTGGCGACGCACCCACATGATCGTTGCCGGCGGTCCGGACGGCGAGGTGTTCCTGCCCGCGATCTACGTGCCGCCGATCCCCCAGGTCGACGACCGGGTGCAGCTCGGCCGGGTGACCGACTGGATCGGCGGTGACGGCACCCCCGTACGCGGCATCGGCCAGCGCAGCTTCCTGATCGGCGACGACAGCGTGCCCATCCTGGATCTCAAGTCCATCGAGTTCGACCGGCCCGAGGGATGAGCGGCAAGCAGAGGAGCGGGGGCCCCTCCGGCACAGGGTGCCCCGATGCGGGTTCGCCCAAGCCGGCACCTTCAGGCCCGATCAAGCGGCCCGATAGTGCTGCGGTCGGACCCCCGGACCAACCGGCTTTAAACCGCGGCGTGTTCCGCACTACACTGTTGGCGGCACCAGCCTATCGGAATTTTGCCGCCAGCACTGAGGACGTCATGCTCCCCGGAGACGCCGTCGCTGTCGACAGCGGCGGCAAGGACAAGACCTGTTTGAATTGTCAACTGATCGACAGCGTTCTCGACAGCGCTTTCCATGGCATCATGGCGTTCCGCTCGGTTCGGGACGAGGGCGAGCGGATCGTCGATTTCGAATGCTCCCTGGTCAATCGTAGCGCAGAAACCATTTTGAGCCGGCCGCGCGGTGCCGTGGTCGGCCGCCGTCTGCTGGTCGAGGTGCCCGGCAGTCGCGAGGCCGGGTTGTTCGATGCCTATTTGGCCGTGGTCGAGACCGGGCACCCGTTTGAAACCGAAATGGCCGTCATGATGCATTCCGGGCCGGCCTGGTACCAGCTCAGGGCGGTGCGGCTGGACGACGGCTTCGTCGTGACCTTCGCCGACATCACCGCCCGCAAGCGGACCGAGCAGGAGCTGCAATGGACCCGCGAGCGCTTCGCACTGGCCGTCGAGGCGGCGCGCGACGGTATTTGGGACTGGGACTTGCGCACCGGGCAGATCTGGTTCTCGCCGCGCTGGAAGGAGCAGTTGGGCTACCGGGACGACGAGCTGGACAACAACCTGGACATGTGGTCCGGCCTGATCTTCGAGGAGGATCGCAAGGCCGCGCTGCGACTGGTCGAGGATTACAATGCCGGCCGGCTCGACTGCTTCGACACGGTTCAGCGGTTCCGGCACAAGGACGGCCATACCGTCTACATCCACAGCCGCGCCGTCCACCAGAAGGCCGCGGACGGCACCGTGATCCGCATGGTCGGTTCGCATACCGACATAACCGCCCGGAGGGAGGCCGAGGAGGCGCTCCGCAAGCTGGATCAACGGCTGATCGACGCTATCGAGAGCATTTCGGACGGCTTCGCCCTCTACGATCCCGATGACCGGCTGGTAATTTACAACCAAAAATATATAGATACCTATCCCTATCTTGCCGGCATTCCGGATTTGATCGGACGCAGCTTCGAGGAGTTGATTCGCATCGGCATCGCCCAGGGCGCCATCACCGATATCGGGGCTTGCGCCGATCCCGAAGGCTGGATTGCCCGGCGGCTCGCCAGCCATCGCGATCCGCCGCAGGCTCCGATCGAGCAGAAGCTGGCCGACGGCCGCTGGCTCCGGATCAGCGAGCGGCGGACCAGGGAGGGCGGCGTGGTCGGCGTACGCGCCGATATCACCGCCCTGAAACAGGCGGAGGAACGGCTGCGCGACGCCATCGAATCGATCCATGAGGGCTTTGTGCTGTGGGGACCGGACGATCGGATGGTCCTGTGCAACAGCCGCTACCGACATTTCTATTCTCAGGTCGCACATTTGCTGCGGCCGGGCGCCCGGTTCGAGGACCTGATGCGGGAGGGCGTGCAGGCCGGGCAGTTCGTGCTGGACGTTCCCGCGCCGGACTGGATTGCGCGACGGCTGGCTGCTCATCGCAATCCCGGAGCTTCGCTCGAACAGCATCTCAGTGACGGGCGCTGGCTTCTGGTCACCGAACGGCGCACTGCCGATGGCGGCATCGTCGGCATTCGAACCGACGTCACCGCGCTGAAGCGCCAGCAGCAGGAGCTGCGCCGCAAGGAGGTGGCGCTGAGTCGCTATCTCGACGATCTGGAGTTGTCACGCCACCAGCTCGAAGTTCAGTCGCGCCGGCTGGTCGAGCTGGCCGAACGGTTTGCTGCGGAAAAGCAGAAGGCCGACGCGGCCAACCTCGCCAAGTCGCAGTTCCTGGCCATG
>CAZTNV010000029.1:16838-18954 GCA_964615535.1 uncultured Mycobacteriaceae bacterium
GCCATGATGAGCCATGAGATCCGCACGCCGATGACCGGCGTGATCGGCATGGTCGATCTGCTGCTCGGCACGCCGCTCGACGGCGAACAGCACGGTTATGTCGCGACGCTGAAGGCTTCGGCCGAAGCCCAGCTCGCCCTGCTCAACGACATTCTGGATTTTTCCAAGATTGAGGCCGGTCAGCTTAGCCTCGAACAGGTCGATTTCGACCTGCCGCATCTGGTCGAGAATGTCGCGCGGTTGTTTTCCGGCCAGGCCGCGGAGAAGCGGCTCACGCTGCTGGTGGCATTGGACGGAACGCCACCGCAGCGGGTCCGGGGCGACCCGACGCGATTGCGGCAGGTGCTGTCGAATCTGGTCGGCAATGCGGTCAAGTTCACCGAGCGGGGACGCGTCACGCTCCGCCTCGCCGCCTGCGAGGATGACGGCGAAGACCTGATCCTGCGCTTTGAGATCGAGGATACCGGCTGCGGCATTACTCCGGCACAGCAGGCGCGGCTGTTCCAGCCTTTCGAACAGGCCGACGCCTCGACCACCAGACGCTACGGCGGCACCGGGCTGGGGCTGGCGATCTGCCGGCGGCTGGTCGACGCCATGGGCGGCGAGATCAGCCTGACCAGCCAGCCGGGACTGGGCTCGACCTTTCGGTTTTCCGCGCGGCTGCGCCGGGTCCGGACGAACGCGGCGGCGGGTCCGGCGGCCGGCGCGGTGCCGGGGAGCGCGGCGCCGCCGCCCGGCGCTCTGAACATCCTGCTGGCCGAGGACAGCACGGCCAACCGGATGCTGATCGCGACCATGCTGACCCGGCTTGGCCACCGGGTCGAAGCGGTCGGCGATGGCAAGGCGGCGGTAGCCGCCGTGGCGGCCGGGCAGACCCCCTTCGATCTGATTCTGATGGACATCCAGATGCCGGAAATGGACGGTGCCGCCGCCGCCCGTGCGATCCGCGCCCTGCCCGACCCGGCCGCCCGGCTGCCGATCGTGGCGCTGACCGCCGACGCCATGACCGACCACCGCGATGCTTATCTGAGTGCCGGCATGGACGAATTCGTGACCAAACCGATCGACTGGCGCCGCCTGGCCGAGGTCATTGCCCACCTGACCGGCCGGTCACGGGCGCCGTCAGCGGGGTGCGCGGGGTAGCGGGGACCGCAAGCGGCCGGACGGGTGCCGCAAACCGGTCCGAATCCCGCTCATGGCAGTTGCCCGCGCCACACCAAGTGCTATTGTGCCCGGCATCGCAGCAGGCGGGCACGGTCGTGCCCATCTCCCCCGTTTGCCTCGAACGAACAATCAATCCGGATGGATCGCCGATGAACATCCATGAATACCAGGCCAAGAGCCTGCTCAAGGACTACGGCGTCGCGGTACCCCGCGGCGGCGTCGCCTACACCGCCAAGGAGGCCGAAGAGGTCGCCAAGCAGCTCGGCGGCCCGATCTGGGTGGTCAAGTCCCAGATCCATGCCGGCGGCCGCGGCGCCGGCCGGTTCAAGGACAATCCCGAGGGCAAGGGCGGCGTCCGCGTCGTCAAATCGGTCGATGAGGTCCACGACAACGCCAAGCAGATGCTGGGCGCCGTGCTGGTGACCAAGCAGACCGGCCAGACCGGCAAGGAAGTTCGCCGGGTTTACATCGAGGAAGGCTGCGACATCAAGCGCGAGCTCTACCTCAGCATGCTGGTCAACCGCGAGTCCAGCCGGGTGGCGATCATCGCCTCGACCGAGGGCGGGATGGACATCGAGGAGGTTGCGCACAAGCATCCGGAGAAGATCATCAAGCTCGACATCGATCCGCTGACCGGGCTGCGCGGCTATCACGCCCGCCAGATCGCCTTTGCGCTGAAGCTGGACGGCAAGCAGGTCAACAGCGCGGTCAAGTTCCTGACCGCGATGTACAAGGCGTTCACCGAACTGGACGCCTCGCTGGTCGAGGTCAACCCGCTGGTGGTCACCGGCGCGGGCGAGGTGATCGCGCTCGACGCCAAAATGAACTTCGACAACAATGGTCTGTTCCGCCACAAGCAGGTTCAGGAGCTGCGCGACGAGACCGAGGAAGATCCTTCGGAGCTCGAAGCGGCGCGGCACGAGCTGAACTACATCAAGCTGACCGGCAATAT
>CAZTNV010000029.1:18964-20859 GCA_964615535.1 uncultured Mycobacteriaceae bacterium
GCATGGTCAATGGCGCCGGGCTGGCCATGGCGACCATGGACATCATCAAGCTCTATGGCGGCGATCCGGCCAACTTCCTTGATGTGGGCGGTGGCGCGACCAAGGACCGGGTGACCACGGCGTTCAAGCTGATCCTGTCCGATCGCAACGTCGAAGGCATTCTGGTCAACATCTTCGGCGGCATCATGCGCTGCGACATCATCGCCGAGGGCGTGGTGGCGGCGGCGCGGGAGGTGCATCTGCACGTGCCGCTGGTGGTACGGCTGGAAGGCACCAACGTCGAATTGGGCAAGAAGATCCTGGCCGATTCCGGCCTGCCCATCCTGTCGGCCGACAATCTGGCCGATGCCGCGGAAAAGATCGTAAAAGCGGTGAAGGAGGCCCATTGAAATGTCGGTCCTGATCGACAAAAACACCAAGGTGATCTGTCAGGGCTTCACCGGAGCCCAGGGCACCTTCCACTCCGAGCAGGCGATCGCCTACGGCACCCAGATGGTCGGCGGCGTGACCCCCGGCAAAGGCGGCACCACCCATCTCGACCTGCCGGTGTTCGACACCGTGGCCGATGCGGTGAAGGCGACCGGCGCCACTGCCTCGGTGATCTACGTGCCGCCGCCCTTCGCCGCCGACGCGATTCTGGAGGCGATCGAAGCCGAAATCCCGCTGGTGGTGTGCATCACCGAGGGTGTGCCGGTGCTCGACATGGTGGTGGTCAAGCGCGCTCTGGCCGGGTCCAAGACCCGGCTGGTCGGACCGAACTGCCCCGGCGTGATTTCGCCCGAGCAGTGCAAGATCGGCATCATGCCCGGCCACATCCACATGCGCGGCAAGATCGGCGTGGTCAGCCGGTCGGGCACCCTGACCTATGAGGCGGTTGCCCAGACCACTGCGGCGGGCCTCGGCCAGACCACCTGCATCGGGATCGGCGGCGATCCGGTCAACGGCACCAATTTCATCGATTGTCTGGAGCTGTTCCTTGGCGACCCCGAGACCGAGGGCGTCGTGATGATCGGCGAGATCGGCGGCAGCGCGGAAGAGGACGCCGCCGATTTCATCAGGCAGTCGAAGACCAACAAACCGGTGGTGGGCTTCATCGCCGGCCTGACCGCCCCGCCGGGCCGCCGCATGGGCCATGCCGGCGCGATCATTTCGGGCGGCAAGGGCGGCGCGGGCGACAAGATCGAGGCCATGAAATCGGCCGGCATCTTCGTCACCGACAGTCCGTCGGCGATCGGCAGCACCATGCTGAAGGCCATGAACGGCGGCTAGGACCGACGGCCCCGGTCGAGATCAAGACTGTGAGGCAGCGGCATCAATGAACGAAGTGTGGCGCCGGGGTGCGAAGACGCAACCCGGCGCCGTTTTCTTGATACCTCGGTGTCATTCCCGGGACCGGCCGGTTCGGCGAGTCGCAGGCTCAGCCGGCCGGGCGGCGGGCTCGGCAACGGCCGGGCCGACCGGGGTGCCCGGCAAAAGGCCGCCTTCCGGCGGAGCGGCAGGAGCCTGGAAAAGGCGGCTGGGCCGGCCGGCGGCAATCAGCAACTCGCGAAACCCCTGATCCGCAGCCAGGTTGACCACCGCGGCGGCAAACGCGTCCTGGAGCAGCAGATCGTCGCCGCCCGGGGCCGGGCTGTCGCGCATGGCCCAGCCGCGGCTGAAGGTACGGTGCAGGATGCGCCGCTCCAGCGGGTCGAACACCTGCCATTCCACGCCGATCGCCGCCTCGCCCGAGACGCCGACGTCATGGCCGAAGAAGAAATCGCGCTCGCGGCACAGTTCGATCGCCACCTCGGTAACTCTGGCGCCGACCTGAAAGCGCGCCCGGCTGCCGCGATCGGTATCGTTTCCCTATCCAGCTAATGCAGGTGCTGCAACCGAACCGGATCGGCGCCGCA
>CAZTNV010000030.1:0-20164 GCA_964615535.1 uncultured Mycobacteriaceae bacterium
GGATCAGGCGCTGGGCCGGCAGGCCGAGCCGATCTCGCCGCTCCGCCCGGTGCCGCCCCATGCCGCGCGGCTGGTGCTGGCCGAGCCGATCGCGCAAACGGCGGATGTCGAGGCCGGGCTGCGCCGCCTGCTCGACCGTTTATGCCGGGGCCTGGAGCGCGCCGGGCGCGGCGCCCGCCGGCTCGATCTGGCGCTGTTCCGCACCGACGGCACGGTGGTCCGGCGGGAGATCGGCACCAGCCGGCCGAGCCGCCGGCCGGACGCCCTGTTCCGCCTGTTCGCGCTGCGGCTGGACGGGCTGGATGCCGGGTTCGGCATCGAGGTGATGGCGCTGTCGGCCGGCGTGGTCGAGCCGCTCGACCCCGTCCAGCTCGCCCTCGACCCGGCGGATTCGGGGCACGGCGCACCGGGCGCGACGGATGTTACGGAGGCGCTGGCCGAACTGGTCGACCGGCTGAGCAACCGGCTGGGTCCGGGCACGGTGCTGCGTCCGGTGCCGCGCGAGAGCCATCTGCCCGAGCGCGCCGTGACCGGCCGGCCGCCGCTGGCCCCCCTGCCCCCGACCGGCTGGCCGGCCGACTGGCAGGATGCCAGGCCGCGCCCGGTGCGCCTGCTGCGCCGGCCCGAGCCGGTCGAGGCGGTCGCTCCGGTGCCCGACGATCCGCCGGTGCTGTTCCGCTGGCACGGCCGGGTCCACCGCATCGCCCGGGCCGAGGGGCCGGAGCGCATCGCCCCGGAATGGTGGCGCCCGCCGGACGGCGTCGAAAGCCCCGAAGGCTTCAACGACATCCGCGACTATTACCGGGTGGAGGACACCGCGGGCCGCCGCTTCTGGCTCTACCGTGCCGGCCTCTACGATCCCGACCGGCCGCCGCGCTGGTTCCTGCACGGCCTGTTCGCGTGACATTCCGTGACAAAGCGTTACAGGTGACCATGCTCCGCATACCACGCCGCCGTCCGCCGCACCCCCTCCGGCAGATCGACCTGCGGTGCGAAGCCGAGATCCCGCTTTGCCTTGGAAATGTCGAAGGCGCGGCTTTTCTTGAAAAAGTCGACCCGGCGGCGGTACAGCGGCGGCTCCAGACCGAGCGGCTTGCACACCGTCTCGCAGGCGAACCCCGCGGCATAGACCGGCCACAGCGGGATGCGCAGCCGCGGCGGCGGTGCGCCCAGCTCGCGGGCGATGGTCGCGACCAGCTCGTTGAGCGTGACGTAGCCCTCGCCCGAGAGGATGTAGATCTGCCCGACCGCGCGATCGACCGTGCCGCAGCGGACGATGCCATCGACCAGATCGTCGATATAGGTCATGTGATAGAAGATCCGGCCCTGGCCGATCATCAGGAAGCGGCGCTTCTTGATCGCCCGGAACAGCTTGAGAAAACGCAGATCGCCCGGCCCGTAGATGCCGCCCGGCCGGAAGATGGTGACGCCGATCCGGCCCTCCTGCTGGAAGGCCTGGGCGATCCGCTCGCCCTCCAGCTTGGACTCCTGATAAAGGTCGCCCGGGGCATAGGGGGCGGTCTCGTCGGCCGGCGGATCGGCGATGTGGCCGTGGACGCCGACCGTGCTGCAATGCACGAAGCGCCCGACCTCATTGGCCACCGCCGCTTCGAGCAGAGCCCGGGTGCCGCCGGCGTTGATGTCCCGGAACTCCCGCTCGTCGATGCCTTCCTGCCGGAAGGTCGCGGCGATGTGATAGACGGTCTCGATCCCCGCGGTCGCCCGGTCGAGCGCGGCGCGGTCGCGCAGATCGCCCGGCACCGGCTCGATCCCCAGCCGCGCGAGATCCGCGGCGCGCTCCGGCGAACGGACCAGCGCGCGCACCCGATGGCCCGCCGCGGCCAGCCGGCGGGCCAGATGACCACCCGTGAAACCGGTCGCACCGGTCACCAGGATATGCGCGTTCGATGCGGTGTCGACCAATGTTCCGATCCATCTCCCCGCTATGCCGGACAGAGAAACCCGCCCCGGCTGCGCCCAGCCATGAATAAATCCGCATCCGGAAACGTCAACTGCCGAAAATCCGAGAACTCGGCCCGCAGCTTTACCCCGGCAATCCGCCTCTCTTTGGCCGGAAGTCAATGGTCTAGGGATCGCTCGGCAAGGTTTAATACGGAAGATTGAGCAAGGGCGGTCTGTACGGCGGAGCATGGAACGCTATTGTTCCGTTCCGGAGTCCGACCCGCCCGCTGCCGGGGCCGGGCGGCCGAACCCGGAACCAGCCGAGGGGGACACCGCAGCATGACGTCCGGGCAGATGATCGACGGCCCCTTCCTGGTCGATGCCCATGTCCATTTCCATTCCTGCTTCGATCGGGAGGATTTCTTCGAGAACGCCCTCGGCAATGTCCGGACCGCTGCGGCCGGGCTGGGATTCGATCCCGGCGCGGTCGGCTGCCTGCTGTTCACCGAATCGGCGGGCGAGCGCTATTTTCAGCGGTTCCGTGCGCTTGCCGGGCAGGCGCCCTCGGCCTGCGGCTGGCAGTTCCGCCCGACCGGAGAGGCCGAGTCGCTGATCGCCGGCTGCGGCGGCCGGGATCGCCTGATCCTGATCGCCGGGCGCCAGATCGTCACCGCGGAAGGGCTGGAAGTGCTGGCGATCGGCTGCGACACCGCGATCCCCGATGGCGGCGCGCTGCCGGATGTCGTGGCATCGGTGCGGGCCGCGGGCGGCCTGCCGGTGCTGCCCTGGGGCTTCGGCAAATGGTGGCTGGGGCGCGGCCGGGTGCTGGCCGGATTTCTCGACCGCCCGGAGGAGCCTGGACGTGGTGCCCCGCCGGTGTTCCTGGGCGACAATGGCGGCCGGCTGGAGCGGTCTCTCCGCCCCGCCTGGTTCGGCCGTGCCGAGGCGCGCGGCATCGCCGTGCTGCCCGGCTCCGATCCGCTGCCCTTTGTCGATCAGGTGCGCAAGGTCGCCGGCTACGGCTTCGTGCTGGACGGCGCGCTCGACCGCGACCGCCCCGCGGCCGGGCTGAAGGCGCTGATCGCCGGGCTGGCCGCCTCGCCGCGCCCCTATGGCAGGCTGGAATCCCTGCCGGGCTTCGTCCGCAGCCAGATCAAGATGCAGATCGTCAAGCGGCTGCGCCGACCCGCCGAACCGCGGGAGGCCGCGGTCTGATGTGCGGCATTGTGGGACTGGTGGGCCATCCCGGCGCTGCCGCGCCTTCGGCCGCGACGCTGCGGGCGATGTGCGACAGCATCCTGCATCGCGGACCCGACGATCAGGGCAGCCACATCGCCGGCCCGGTCGCCCTGGGCATGCGCCGGCTGTCGATCATCGACGTGGCCGGCGGCCATCAGCCGGTGTTCAACGAGGACGGCTCGGTCTACACCGTGTTCAACGGCGAGATCTACAACTACCGGGATTTGCGCGCCGAGCTGGAAGCCAGGGGGCACCGCTTCGCCACCTCGTCCGATACCGAGGTGATCGTCCATCTGTGGGAGGAGCACGGCACCGATTTCGCCCGGCGGCTCAACGGCATGTTCGCGATCGCGCTGCACGACACCCGGCAGGGCAAGGTGGTGCTGGCGCGCGACCGGCTCGGCATCAAGCCGCTCTACTATGCGATCGACCGCGACGGGCTGGTGTTCGGTTCGGAGGTCAAGGCGCTGCTGGCCTCCGGCCGGGTCGATCGCGAGATCGACCTGGATGCGCTCGGCCAGTTCATGGCCTGGGAATACGTCCCGGCGCCGCAGACCCTGCTGCGCGCCGTGCGCAAGCTGGAGCCGGCGCATCTGATCGAGATCGATCTGGCCGATTGGCGGATCGCCCAGCGCCGGTTCTGGGACATTCCCGTGTCGAACGGCCACGCCGCGCTGAGCCCCGCCGAGTGGGAGGCGGCGGTCGATACCGGGTTGCGCGAGGCGGTGCGCCGCCAGATGGTCAGCGACGTGCCGCTGGGCGCGTTCCTGTCCGGCGGGGTCGACAGCTCGCTGGTGGTCGCGGCGATGGGCGAGGCGCGGACCTTCAGCATCGGCTTCGACGATCCGAGCTACAACGAGCTGGGCTGGTCGGCGCGGGTCGCGGAACACCTGAAGGTCGATCACCGCACCGAGATCATCCGGCCGGACGCGGTCGCGCTGTTCGACCAGCTCATGCACTTCATGGATGACCCGATCGGCGATTTCTCGATCTTCCCGACCTTTCTGGTGTCGCGGCTGGCGCGCCGCGACGTCACCGTGTCGCTGTCCGGCGACGGCGGCGACGAGCTGTTCGGCGGCTACGAGACCTATCTGGCCCAGGACATGGCCCGGCTGTGGCGGCGCGTGCCGGCCTTTCTCGGCCATGGCGTGGTTCGCCCCCTGGCCGCCCGCCTGAAGCCGCGCCCGCAGAAGAAGGGGCTGGTCAACAAGGTCAAGCGCTTCGTCGAGGGCGCGACGCAGGACCCGCGGCTCGGCCATGCCCGCTGGCGGCTGTTCGTGGACGAGGCGATGCGCCGATCCCTGTTCACGCCCGAGGCCGGGGCGCGCATGACCAGCCCGGTCGAGGCCCATATCCTGCGCCTGTTCGACCGCGCCGGATCGCGCTCCGAACTCGATCGCGCGCTCTACGTCGATGTCGGCAGCTATCTCAGCGACAATTGCCTGGTCAAGGTCGACCGCATGTCGATGGCCTGCTCGCTCGAGGCGCGGGTGCCGTTCCTCGACAACGAGGTGATCGATCTGGCCTTCGCGCTGCCCGCCGAGCTCAAGGTCGATCGCGGCCGGACCAAGGTGCTGCTGAAGCGGATCGCCGCCCGCCATGTGCCGCGCGACTGCGTCTACCGGCCCAAGGAGGGGTTCAGCATTCCGATCAAGGACTGGCTGAAGGGTGCCTTCCGGCCGCTGATGGAGGAGCTGCTGGCGCCGTCGCGTCTGGCCGCGGAGGGTGTTTTCGAGCCGGCCACGGTCGACCGGCTCAAGACCGAGCATCTGGAAGGCCGGGCCAATCACAGCCATGTGCTGTGGTCGCTGCTGGTGTTCCAGGACTGGCGGCGGCGGTGGGCGGCATGAGCGGCGTGACCTTGCGGCGCGATCCGCGCGGTGCGGCCGGGGAACGCTGGGACGCCGTGGTGATCGGCGGCGGCATCTACGGCGTCGCGCTGCTGTTCGAGGCGGCGCGGCGGGGTTTGCGCGCGCTGCTGGTCGAGCGCGACGATTTCGGCCAGCACACGAGCTGGAACAGCCTGCGCGTCGTCCATGGCGGGCTGCGCTATCTCCAGACCATGGATCTTCACCGGTTCCGCGAATCGGTCGGCGAGCGGCGCTGGCTGCTGCGGCATTTCCCCGATCTGGTCCACCCGCTGCCCTGCCTGATGCCGCTCTACGGCCGGGGCCTGAGGCGCCCGGCGGTGTTCCGCCAGGTGTTCCGGCTCGACCACTGGCTGGGCCGCGACCGCAATGACGGGGTGGCGCCGGATCGGCATCTGCCGGCCGGGCGGGTGCTCGATCCGGCCGAGACCGTCGCGCGGTTCCCGGCGGTGGCGCGCGACGGCTTGGCGGGCGCCGGGCTGTGGCACGACGCGGCCATGCCGGAGTCGCAGATCCTGCTGATCGAGCTGCTGCGCTGGGCCGCTTCCGGCGGCGGCCGGGCACTGAACTACGTCGAGGCCACCGGATTGCTTCAGGACCGGGGCGGCGTCGCCGGGATCGCGGCGATCGATCGGGAGACCGGCGAGAGTTTCGCGTTCCGGGCGCCCGTGGTGATCAATGCCGCCGGACCCTGGTCACGGGCGCTGGCGGCGGCCTTCGATCGCGACCACCCACCGCTGTTCCGCCCCTCGCTGGCGATGAACCTGTTCCTCGACCGCCCGCCCCCGTCATCCGCGGCGCTGGCGGTCGAGCCGCGGCGGCCGGGCGGCGGGCGGACCTATTTCCTGCATCCCTGGAAGGACCGCATCCTCGCCGGGACCTGTCATGCCCCGCGCACCGGGGAGCATGCCGGATCGCCGCCCCGGTCCGACGAAATCGCGGAGTTCCTGGCCGACCTGAATGCCGCGGTCCCGGAACTTGCGCTCTCGCCCGAGGCCGTTCTGCGGGTCCATTGGGGCCTGCTGCCGGTCAGGCGGGACGGCGGCGTCGACCTGACCGTCCGCGAAATCATCCACGACCACGCCGCGGCAGGCGGGCCGCGCGGTTTCTACAGCGTGTCGGGGGTGAAGTTCACCACCGCCCGGCTGGTCGCCGAGAAGACCTGGGCGGCGGTCCTCAGCCGCGCGCCGCGCGCCGGCCCGGCGCCGCCGCCGCCCGACCGTCCGCCGCCGCGCGAACGCCCCGATCTCGATGCCATCCGCCACGCCGCCCGCTGCGATCCGGCCGGCACCGCGGCGATGATACGTCGCTGGATGGAGGAGGAAGCGGCGATCCGGATCGACGACCTGCTGCTCCGGCGCACGACCTGGGCGACCGGCCGCGAGCCGGTCGAGACGCTCGCCGCACTGCTCGGCCAAGTGCTGTCGCGGCGCGAGGAGGAAGCGGCCGTCGGCGAGGCCCGCAACTGACGCCGTCCTCGCCCGGCCGCACCCATCGCACCGCCGGATCAGGCGGTGCCCGGCCGGTCCGCCCCGTGCCGGCCGTCTGTCCCGCAGGAACACGCGGGACTCCCGCCGCCTTGAGCAGCCGTCCCGGTCCACTCGTAGATCTCCTGCAGGCCGGTGTCGCAGGTGCTGCAGCCGCTGCACGTGCATCCTCCCGCGGAGCCGATCCGGCGCACCCGTCGCCGGCCGATCCAGTGGTCGAGCATGGGCCGCAGGCTGTCCCGGTCCATCTCGAACCGGTTTTCGAGATCCTTGAGCGAGACCCGCCGGCGTTCGGCGATGTAGTCGCGGACATCCATCAGGATCATGATCGTTCACTCCGCCGGCTGGAGGACCGCACCGGCGCGCGGCCAGTGGGTGCCGATCAGGCGCATTGCGCCGATGACCGCTGCGGTGAAGACCAGCATTCCGCCAATCCACACCGCCGAACTCTCGGGATGGCGGGCGAAGGTGCCGGCCTGATAGGCCAGGGTTGCCGCGACATAGGCGACCCCGGTGGTCCAGCCGACGATGAACAGCGTCCAGCGCGGCCCGACCTCGCGCCATGCCGCACCGATCGCCGCGGCACAGGGCACGTAGAGCAGGACGAACAGCAGATAGGCGAAGGCGCCGACCGCGCCGTCGAACCGGCTGGCCATGGCCTGGAACATGCCCTCGCCGACCCCCTGATCCTCCGCCACCGCTGCCGGATCGCCGCCGGTCGCGGCACCAAGGCCGAGCGGATCGGCGACCAGATCGCCCAGCCCGCCCAGATTCTCCGGGATCGTGGCCCAGGCCTCGCTCAGTCCGCCCAGCAGATCGAACCCGCCCGCGGCGTCCGGTTCGGCACCGGCCTCGACCGCAGCGGCTTCCGTGGCAGAGGCATCGAGGCCGGAGTACAGCGCGTCGAGCGTGCCGACCACGGCCTCCTTCGCGAACACGCCGGTGAAGATGCCGACCGCGGCCGGCCAGTTGTCCTCGGTCAGGCCGATCGGTTCGAACGCCGGCACGATGGCGCGGCCGACCTCGCTCAGCATCGACCGGTCGGTGTCGGCGTTGCCGAACGACCCGTCGGTGCCCAGCGAACTCAGCACGCTGAGCGCCATCACCACGGCGACGATCACCCGCCCGGCGCTGATCACGAACGCGCGCAGCCGGCTCCAGGTGTTGAGCAGCAGATCGCGCAGGGTCGGCATGTGGTAGGCCGGCAGCTCGATGAAGAACGGCATGGCCTCGCCGCGCAGCAGCGTATGCTTCAGCACCAGCCCGGTCAGCACCGCCACGGCGATGCCGATCAGGTACAGTGCGAACACCACGTTCTGGCCGCCCGTGGGAAAGAACGCCGCGACGAACAGGGCGTACACCGCCAGACGGGCGCCGCACGACATGAACGGCGACATCACCACGGTCATGATCCGGTCGCGCTCGTGCTCCAGCGTGCGGGTCGCCATGATCGCCGGTACGTTGCACCCGAAGCCGACCACCAGCGGCACGAACGCCTTGCCGGGCAGGCCGAGCGCCCGCATGTAGCGGTCCATCAGGAAGGCGACCCGCGCCATGTAGCCCGAGCCTTCGAGCAGCGACAGCACCAGGAACAGGGCACCGATCACCGGGATGAAGGTCGCCACCACCTGGATGCCGCCGCCGATCCCGTCGGCCATCACCACGGCCAGCCACTCCGGCGCACCAAGCCCGGTGGTCAGGGCGCGGGTGCCCTCGACGAAGATCGTCGCGGCGGCAATGTCGAAGAAATCGATGAAGGCGCCGCCCAGATTGATGCTGATCATGAACATGGCGTAGATCGCCGCCAGGAAGATCGGCAGCGCCAGCCAGGGATGCAGCACGACCTTGTCGATCGCATCGGAGACCGACCGGCTGGCCTTGCCGACCCGGCGGCTGGTCGCACCGGCCAGGTCATGGGCGAAGCCGAACCGGGCATCGGCAATCGTCGATTCGACGTCGAACCCCGGATCGGCGCGGAATTCGGCCAGCGTCGCGCCGACCGCCTCTCGTGCCTTGACCGAGACGATCCGGTCGGGCACTCTCCCGCTATCAAAAGCGTGCAGCAGGACCGCGCGGGCATCGTCGCCGCAATCGCCGGCCACCCGGTCATGCAGAGCCGCTAAAGCCGTCTCGATTCGCGGGTCATAGTCCACCCGGGCGTCCGGCCGCTGTTCGGTGCGGACGACCTGCTCGATCGCCGCTTTCAAGTCCGGCAGGCCGGTGCCGCGGGCCGCGACGATCGGCACCACCGGACAGCCCAGCCGCCGGGCCAGCGCCTCGGCGTCAACCTTGATTCCGTGACGGGTCGCGACATCCGTCATGTTCAGCGCGACCACCATCGGCCGGCCGAACTCGAGCAATTGTGCGGTCAGATAAAGACCGCGCTCGAGCTTGCTGGCGTCCAGGATGTTGACGATGACGTCGGCCTCGCCCGAGGTCAGGAAATCGCGGGCGATCCGCTCGTCCAGCGCATGGCTGGCATCGGCGGCGCTCAGCCCGTAGGTGCCTGGCAGGTCGATCACCTCGATCCGCGCCGTGCCGGTGCGGTAGGTGCCGCTCTTGCGTTCCACCGTCACGCCGGGCCAGTTGCCGACGTCCTGGCGGGCGCCGGTCAGCGCATTGAACAGGGTGGATTTGCCGCAATTGGGCGCGCCAACCAGGGCGATCGACGGGGAAATTGCGGGAACGCTGTCGGGTCGTGCCATGATCATTCCTCCGCGGCGGACGCCGCCGGTGCGGGCGGACTGGGTTCCGCGGTGACGGACTCGACCAGGACCTTCCCGGCCATTCCCGCGCCCACCGCAATGCGAATGCCGCCGGTGGCGATCACGACGCCGCCGCCCGGATTGCGATGAACGACGGTGCCCTCGGTCTCCGGCTTCAAGCCCAAATCGCCCAGCCGCCGCGCCATGGCGCGACCGGCCAGGACTCCGGTGACCCGGACGGCTTGGCCGAGTCCGGCATCGGCCAGAGTCACCGGCCGCCCCGGCTCTCGTTGCCCAGGTTTCGGATGTGCGGCTTGCGAAGCCGTCCCGTCCGTTTCGCCATGCCCCTGCATGGAACTCTCCCACCTCGTCAGTGAGAGCCATTCTCATCATCGGGGCCGGATACGGCATTGATCCAGGTCAGTCCAGGGCGACAAGTGCAGCGGTTTCGAAATAAAAGCGATACGGGGGGCCGGGAGGAGCGGCTGTACGCAATGCGCGCAAATCCTTGTTATGACTTTCTTTTTTTGGGGTGGGGCCGGGTGACAATGATGCTTTTCGGCTGTGGATTCATTCGGATGACGGCGAACCGAGCCGTTCAGGAGCCGCCTTCGAGGCCGCCCGCTCCGGCTGGACCGCCTGACGTGCCGCCCGCGATGGTCTACGACCCGCCCTTCACCATCCCCTTCATGCGCCGCAACGAGGTTGCGGTGGCGATGGCGGAGTAGACCGGCGGCACGGCAGGATCAGGCGGCATCGGCCTTGCGCGGTGGCTCGGCCGCTGCCGGGGCCGGCGCCGGCATCGAATGGCCCGCCTCCTGTCCGAATTCCAGCACCACCCGCAGGCCCGGGGCGTTGTCCTCCAGCCGCAGGCGGATATCGTGGAGATGGGCGACGGCGGCAACCAGGCTCAGGCCCAGGCCGCTGCCCGGCGCACTCCGGCTGGCATCCAGCCGGACGAAGCGCCCCAGCACCTTGGCGCGGTATGCCGGGGGAATGCCGGGGCCGGTATCGGTCACCGCTATCTGCAGACCGTGTTCGCCGCGCCCGGCGGCCAGCGACACCGTGCCGCCCGGCGGCGTGTACTTGATCGCATTGTCGAGCAGATTGGCGACCGCCTGCGACAGCAGGGGGGCGTTGCCCAGGGCCGGCAGGTGCGAATCGACCCGCATCCGGAACGCCAGCCCCTTCTGCTCGGCCACGGGTTCATAGAGTTCTGCGGCATCCCGCGCTATGGTCGACAGATCGACCGGCTGGAAACTGTCGCGCAGGGCACCCGATTCGGCCAGGGCAATGCGGAGGAGGGCGTTGAACGTCGCCAGAATATCGTCGGCCTCCCCGATCGTCGCGACCAGCGCCTCGCGATAGGCGCCCAGATCCGGGCGGCTCATCAGGGTGAATTCCAGCCGGCTGCGCAGCCGGCTGATCGGGCTGCGCAGGTCATGGGCGATGCTGTCGGACACTTCCCGCATCCCGGCCATCAACCGCTCGATCTGGTCGAGCATGGCGTTGAGGTTTTCGGCCAGCCGGTCGAATTCGTCGCCATTGCCGGTCACCGGCATGCGCTGCTTCAGATCGCCGGACAGAATGGCGCGGCTCGACCGGTTGATCGCATCGATCCGGCGCAGCAGGTTCCGGCTGACCAGAATGCCCCCGAACAGGCTGAGCGCGAAGGTCAACGCCAGCGCGCCGATCAGCGCCTCGGTGAACAGCGACTGGAAATCCCTCCGCTCGGTCATGTCCCGGCCGACCAGCAGGCGCAGCCCCTCGGGCAGGATGAACACCCGCGCCCGGGCGATCAGCGGCGGCGCGATGGCCTGGCCCGCCAGCGCGTCAACGGTGAAATCGATCCACCCTGCATCGGTCCGGCCGGTTTCCGGCCAGGCCGGCAGATTGCCGGCCAAGGGGTCGAAATCCTGATCGACCAGCAGGTACAGGCTGCGCCGGCCGGGATTGCCGGCGGCGCGTTCCTGGATGATCTGCATCAGCGCCGGCAGCCCGCCTTCGCGATAATGCTCGCGCAGCCCGGTGACCTCGGTCTCGATGGTGGCATCGGTCTGCCGATCGATCACGCCGATCGTGGTACCGTAAACCAGACCGAGAATGCCCGACACCGACACCGCGAACAGCGCCATGTAGAACAGCGCATAACGGACGCCGGAGGTGGTGAGCAGCCTGATCCGCGGCACGGCCGACCCGATCCCCCGCCTCAACTCCGGGCCGGCGGGTCCGGAATGCGCAGGCAATAGCCGGAGCCGCGCATGGTGTGCAGCATCGGGGCCTCGAAATCCTTGTCGATCTTTTGCCGCAGCCGGCTGATATGGACGTCGATAACGTTGGTCTGCGGGTCGAAATGATAGTTCCAGACATTCTCCAGCAGCATGGTGCGGGTGACGATCTGGCCCGAATGACGCATGAAGTACTCGAGGATCTGGAACTCGCGCGGTTGAAGATCGATTTTCTGGCCGGCGCGGGTTACGGAACGGGACAGCAGGTTCATTTCGAGATCGCCGACCCTGAGCTGGGTCTCGGCGGCACCCGTGCCGCGGCGGAGCAGCGCCTCCAGCCGCGCCAACAGTTCGGAAAAGGCGAACGGCTTGGTCAGATAATCGTCGCCGCCGGCTTTCAGGCCGCGTACCCGGTCGTCAACCTGGCCCATTGCGCTGAGGAACAGCACCGGGGTGCCGTTGCGCTTCTCGCGCAGCGTCTCGACGATCCGGACACCGTCCATGCCCGGCAGCATGCGATCGACGATCATCGCGTCGAACGTCTCGGCCAGAGCCAGGGCCAGACCGGCATTGCCATCCTCGGCATGCGCGACCGTATAACCGCTGTCGCGCAAACCTTCGATCAGATAGGTCGCCGCCTGGCTGTCGTCTTCAATCAACAATATCCGCATGGTACCATGATCATTTCTGGCTGGCCGGCGGCTTGCCCGGCCGATCGGAACCGTCTATTCTGCACTGGTGCGGTTCGACAGATGCTTGTGCTTGTACATTTCCTGATCGGCACGGTCCAGGATTTCCTGGGGTTCGGTACTGCCGTTGAAGGCAAAGGCGCCGACCGAAACCTGTACGGTCATCGGCCGGCCGTCCCATTCGAACGGCATCCGGGCGATCAGATCGGCCAGTTCCTGCGCCTTGGCGCCGGCGACGGCTTCGTCGGCCTGAGCCAGCAGCACGCCGAATTCGTCGCCGCCCAGCCGCCCGACCACGTCGGAATGCCGAACGTTTTCGAGCAGGACTTCGGCAACATGGGTCAGCGCCGCGTCGCCGGCACCATGGCCATTGTGGTCGTTGATCCGCTTCATGCCGTCCACGTCGAAATACAGCACGCTGGACGGCGTGCCATAGCGCCGGGCGAAGGCCATCATGCGCGACAATTCGCGCACGAAGGCGCGACGGTTGAGCACCGGCGCCAGCGGGTCCTCGTCGGCCAGGCGTTCCAGGCTGGCAATCCGCCGGTCCTTGATGGCATTGTCCCGCCGAAGCCGCTGGACCTCTTCAATCAGGGTGGTCAGCCCGGCGCGCACGCTGGCCGTCAGCTCGGCCGGCGGAATGCCCAGGAAGGTGGCGACATCGCTGATGCTCGGGGAAAACGGTGCCGGTCCGATGCGGTTCGCCGCCAGCCTGGCATCTTCCGCTCCACCGGCCTGAGCCGAGCGCCTCGATCGTCGAGACTTGGCGCTCTGGCCGGCCGGCCTTGAGTCGGAGATTTTCATCGGTTGCAGCTCTGCTTTTTTGGCCCGTGGCCCGGCCGGTTCATGAACGACTCTTTAAAGCACCATAATACACCGGCTGCGCCGGCTGCCACAGAAACGAATGTCGGCGCTTGGCCGGGGCAAAGTCGCCACCTATGCTTCGCGTCATTCGACAATAACCACTCCTGTCGCCGTTCGGCCCCGCTCGCTCTGCGCCTCGCTGATATCCTCTCCGCTGCCAAAGGCCCCGGCCCGATGATTTCGCCATGACCGAAACCCCGCCCGCCATCGGCATCATCATGGGCAGCCAGTCCGACTGGGACACGATGCGCCACGCCGCCGAGACGCTGATCCGGCTGGGGGTGGCATTCGAGACCCGGATCGTTTCCGCCCATCGCACGCCAGGGCGCCTGTACGACTACGCCACCACGGCCCGCGGACGCGGCCTGAAGGTGATCATCGCGGGCGCCGGCGGTGCCGCCCATCTGCCCGGCATGGCCGCGGCCCTGACGCCGCTGCCGGTGCTGGGCGTGCCGGTCGAGAGCCGGTCGCTCAGCGGGCTCGACAGCCTGCTGTCGATCGTTCAGATGCCGGGCGGGGTCCCGGTCGGAACGCTGGCGATCGGCAAGGCCGGAGCGATCAACGCGGCATTGCTGGCCGCCGCCATCCTGGCCCTGTCCGACCCGGTACTGGCCGCCGAACTCGACCAATGGCGCGCCGAGCAGACCGCTGCCGTCGCCGAGGCGCCCCGGTCATGACCGGCGAGACTGACACGGGTTCGGCCGGCCCGGCGAAGCGACAGGCATCGCCGGCAATGCTGCCGCCGGGCAGCGTGATCGGCATGCTGGGCGGCGGGCAGCTCGGGCGGATGACCGCGCTGGCCGCCGCCCGGCTGGGCTACCGCACTCATGTGTTCTGCCCGGACCCGGACAGCCCCTGCGCCCAGGTGACCGACCGCGCCACCCTGTCCTCCTACAATGACCGGGAGGCGCTGCGGCTGTTCTCGAGCCGAATCGATGTCGCGACCTTCGAATTCGAAAACATTCCGCAAGCACCGGTGGCTTTTCTGGCCGGGCTGGTGCCGGTGAGGCCGGGGCCGGGGCCGCTGGCGGTGTGCCAGGACCGGCTGGCCGAAAAGGCCTTCGTGACCCGACAGGGCATTGCCACCGTGCCCTACCGGCCGGTGTCGGATGCTGCGGCGCTGACGCCGGCCGTCGCCGAACTCGGTCTGCCGGCGGTGCTCAAGGCGGCGCGCCTGGGCTATGACGGCAAATCGCAGATCATGCTGCACGACCCCGGCCGGATCGCTGAGGCCTGGGCGGCGATCGGCGCACCCGCCGGGCCGAATGCCGCGGTGCTGGAGGCCTTCGTCGATTTCGCCGCGGAACTTTCCGTGATCGTGGCGCGCGGACAGGACGGCGTCATGGCGTGCTACCCGGTGGTCGAGAATCGCCATCGCCATCACATTCTGGCCGAAACGATCGCCCCCGCCGCCGTGTCGGCGACGCTGGCGGCCGAAGCCGAATCGATCGCGTGGCGGCTGGCGGCAGCGCTCGACATCGTCGGGCTGCTCGCCGTGGAGATGTTCCTGACCCGGGACGGCCGGCTGCTGGTCAACGAACTGGCACCACGGCCGCACAATTCCGGGCATTGGACCATGGATGCCTGCGCCACGAGCCAGTTCGAGCAGTTCGTTCGGGCGATCTGCGGTCTGCCGCTGGGATCGGTCGAGCGTTTCGCCGATGCGGTGATGACCAATCTGATCGGCGACGAGGTGACCGCCTGGCCGGCACTGCTGGCCGATGCGGGGGCGCGGCTGCATCTCTACGGCAAGACCGAGATCCGTCCGGGCCGCAAGATGGGCCACGTCAACCGGCTCTATGCCAAAGGTTTCGTGCCGCGGTGAGGGCAGTTCCGGTTTCGCCGGGTACCCGTCCCGTCTTTTGCGATTCGCGTCGGCAAAAATAAAATTACCCCTCTCCGGGCGAGAGGGGCGCTGGCCGGCGTCGATTGGCCGGCGGGCGATGCCCGCCGGCGCGAATCACGAGCGCGCAGTGGCGGCGCTCGGCCAGCTCCAAAAGCGCAATTGCCACATGGTCATATTCCACCAAAACGAAACAGGGTCGAAGCCATGATGCCGGGACGGCGCGGCCGGAGTCGTCGGCGCCTTGCCTTCGCGCACCATTCGGATGCGATAATATGCATCCGAAATCTTTTTGAACGTCTCGCCGGCACCAGGATCGCCGTCATTGCAATCCGGATGGTACTTCTTGGCCAGAGCCCAGTACTGTTTCCGGATTTCCTCGAGAGTCGCGGCCTGCGAGATACCCAAGATTTCGAAGTGTTGTTCCATATAGCGCCCCATCAATTATGGTTCTCACTCGCACGGTCGCGAATGATGTTCCACGAAATGCGGCTCAAACGCACTAAAAATTTTATGGCGGCGGATGATTTGGCTCAAGCAATCTTCCGGAGCGAATTGATCCAGCGCAATGCGTCGGGTTTCCAAAACAAGAATCGGGGCCTTTCGACGGATCGAAAGGCCCTTTGCTTTGAATGAGAACTAATCGAAGGACAAGGGTTTCACGGATCTACTGTCACCGTCCCGGAGCGGGTGCGAACCTCGCCCCGGCGATTCGTGCGTGTGGTTTCGACGTCGTAGCTGCCCTCGCCGGTCCCGGTCACCGTGCGGCTGGTGGACGAGGATGTGCCGTCGCGATAGGTGGTGCTGCGGTCCATTGAACCAGTGCCGTTGTCGCGGTCCCAGGCACGGTTGACGGTCCGGCCGCGCTGACCGCCATCGGGGCCGGTCACATCGGTCTGGCGGGACGCGGCGCCTGGCCCGCGGGTCCGGCTATGGTCGAAGGTCGAGACGCCGCCATTCGGGCCGGTAACGGTGCCGCTCCAGTCGCGGGTGCGGCTGCCCGGATCAGCCGAAGCGGCACCGGCGGCTAACAGGGCGATCACGGCACCGGTCGCGGCGAAGGCGACGGCCAGTCGGTGCAACGGTTTACGCGAGAGGGACGTCATGAGAGGCATGCTCCGATTCGGTTGAGGCGCGGCCTTCCTGCGCCGTTCGGTGGCTTGAACGGCAGCACGGCCCAATTCCGTCGCGCCGGCCCGTCGCGGAGTCTAGCCGTGGGATCTCAACGAAGGGTTTCCGGATCGGCGCTCAGGCCGACGACAGCATTTCGGCTGTGCTGCCGGAACGGCCCGTCGCCATCGTGTCGCGCGGCGCCGTCGGATATGCTACTCAAAATGCCGGTCCCAAGCCTTCAGACCCATCGAGCCGGGGAAACCAGAGCCATGGCCGAGAAGCCAAGCACCCGCATCGAAACCGACAGCATGGGCGAGATCGAGGTCGCCGCCGACCGCTATTGGGGCGCGCAGACCCAGCGCTCGCTGCAGAACTTCAGAATCGGCGAGGAGCGCATGCCGCCGCCCCTGGTTCGCGCGCTGGGCATCCAGAAGAAGGCCGCGGCGCTGGCCAACATGGCGCTGGGCGTGCTCGATCCGAGGCTCGGCAACGCCATCGTTCAGGCCGCCGAGGAAGTGATCGACGGCACCCTGCTCGACCATTTCCCGCTGGTGGTGTGGCAGACCGGCTCGGGCACCCAGACCAACATGAACGCCAACGAGGTGATCGCAAACCGCGCCATCGAGTTCCTGGGCGGCGAGATCGGCTCCAAGACGCCGGTCCATCCGAACGATCACGTCAATCTGGGGCAGTCGTCCAACGACAGCTTTCCGGCCGCCATGCACATCGCCGCGGTCGAACAGGTCAGTCATCACCTCATTCCGAGCCTGGAGCACCTGCACGCCGCCCTGGAGGCCAAGGCCGAAGAGTTCAAGGACATCGTCAAGATCGGCCGAACCCATCTCCAGGACGCCACGCCGCTCACCCTGGGCCAGGAAGTCTCCGGCTATGCCACCCAGGCGAGATACGGCATCGAGCGCGTGAAGGCCGGCCTGCCGCGTCTGCTCCAGCTCGCCCAGGGCGGCACCGCGGTCGGCACCGGGCTGAACGCCAAGCAGGGCTTCGCCGAGCAGTTCGCCGAATGCGTTGGCCAGATCACGGGCTTCCCCTTCATCACCGCCGAAAACAAGTTCGAGGCGCTGGCCGCCCATGACGCGCTGGTCGAGCTGTCCGGAGCCTGCAACACCGTGGCCGCCAGCCTGATGAAGATCGCCAATGACATCCGCCTGCTCGGCTCCGGACCGCGCTGCGGCATCGGAGAACTGCGGTTGCCGGAGAACGAACCCGGTTCCTCGATCATGCCGGGCAAGGTCAATCCGACCCAGTCGGAGGCGTTGACCATGGTCTGCGCCCAGGTGATCGGCAACCACGTCACGGTGACCGTGGCCGGGGCCAGCGGCCATTTCGAGCTGAACGTGTTCAAGCCGGTGATCATCTTCAACGTGCTGCAATCGGTCCGGCTGCTGGCCGATGCGGTGCGCAGCTTCACCGACAATTGCGTGGTCGGAATCGCGGCCAACGCCGACCGGATCGACAAGCTGCTCAACGAATCGCTGATGCTGGTGACCGCGCTCAACCCGCATATCGGCTATGACAAGGCCGCCAAGGTCGCCAAGAAGGCCCATGCCGAGGGCACCACCCTCAAGCAGGCCGCGATCGAGCTCGGCGTATTGACCGCCGAACAGTTCGACCAGTGGGTCCGGCCGGAGACCATGATCGGGCCGCGGGCCTGAGGCCCGGACCATCGCGCCGGATCGGCCGCGGTCAGGCGGCGACGGCCATGCGCGCCCGCCGCTGCTCGATCGCGTCGATCAGGCCGACCTCCAGCCTGACGCCGTTCAGCAGGTTGATCTCGTGGATGCCGGTCGGCGAGGTGACGTTGATTTCGGTCAGATAGTCGCCGATCACGTCGATGCCGACGAACACCAGCCCGCGCTCGCGGAGCGCCGGGCCGATCGCCGCGCAGATGTCCCGGTCGCGGGGCGACAGCTCGGTGCGGCGGGCGGAGCCGCCGGCGTGGAAATTGGCGCGCGCCTCGCCGTCCTGCGGAATCCGGCTGACCGCGCCGACCGGTTCGCCCTCGACCAGGATGATCCGCTTGTCGCCCTGGCGGATCTCGGGCAGGTATTTTTGCACGATCACCGGTTCGCGATAGAGCTGGGTGAACATCTCCAGCAGCGATCCGAGATTTTCGTCGTCCGGCTTCAGGTGAAACACCCCGGCTCCGCCATTGCCGAACAGCGGCTTGATGATGATGTCCCGGTATTCGCGGCGGAAGGCCTCGATCTCGCCGCGGTGGGAAGCGATCAGGGTCGGCGGCATCAGCTCGGCGAAATGGGTGACGAACAGCTTTTCCGGCGCGTTGCGGACATGCGCCGGATCGTTGACCACCAGGGTTCGGGGATGGATGTGCTCGAGCAGGTGGGTCGCGGTGATGTAGGCCATGTCGAACGGCGGATCCTGGCGCATCAGCACCACGTCGACGGTGGACAGGTCGAGCAGCTCGAACGATCCCAGGGAGAAATGGTCGCCCGGGACGTTGCGCAGGGTCAGCGGCCGGGCATGGGCCAGCACCCGGCCGCGATCGAACACCAGATGCTGCGGCAGATAATGATGGAGCCCATGGCCGCGCGACTGGGCCTCCAGGCCCATGGCGAACGTGCTGTCGGTGGCGATGTTGATCGACTCGATCGGGTCCATCTGGATGGCGACGGCCAGGCTCATGATCATTCGTCCGTGGTTGCGCGCGTGATTGTCGCGGCACGGCGCGGTTCTGGCAAGCCTACCGTCGGATCGGACGGCCGGCACGCGCCAGCCGGGCCCGCGGCTCAGTTGAGCCGCGACTTGAGCTGCTGGACCAGCACGGCAGCCTCGTGCATCAGCCGGTCGTCGGCACCCAGGGCGAGGAACCGCTCGAGCCCGTCGATCGCGGCGCCCAGCTTGCCCAGCCGGGCATTGATCAGCCCGGCTTCGCGCCACAGCAGCGGCTGGTTGGGGGCGATCAGCAGCATGCCGTCGAGCACCTCGCCGGCCCGTTCGACCTGCTGGCTGCGCAGGAAGCGCAGCTTGATGTTGTTCTGCAGCCGCAGCAGGATTTCCCGGTCGGACACCGCGGCGTAATGCTCGGGCCGCAGCTCGGCCTCGGCACCGGCGACGATCTTGAGCAGATCCCGCAGATCGGCGGTGTGGCGCATCATGCCGCCATGGAACGGATCGAGGATCGCGCGTTCCGGCCCGGTCTCCAGCCTGACCAGGAAATGGCCGGGAAAGTTCAGCCCGACCATGCGCCATCCCTGGGATCGGGCGGCGTGGACGTAGATGATGCCGAGCGCCACCGGCAGGCCGCGGCGCCGGTCGATCACCCGCATCAGATTGGCATTCTGGAGATCCTCGTAGGTCAGGGTGTCGCCCTGATAGCCGTAGCGCCCCGCCAGAACGGTTTGCAGCGCCGCCGCCCGCTCCGCCGCGCCGTCGGCCGGCTGCGCTTCCACGCCGACCTCCTCGCCCAGCCGGGCGAGATGCTGGCGATACCAGCCGAGCGACACCCTCGGGCGATCGAGCGCGGCCAGCGCCAGCGCGGTTTCGGCCAGATCGAGTTCGCCGTCCGGCAGGTCGCCGGCCCGTTCCAGAATGCGGTGCGCCTCGTCCCTGGTCGTCGATATCAGTTCGGTCATCGGGCCGCCCGCCTGGTTCCTGACCTGCCTTGCCCGGCTTGCCGCCGGGCAGTGCAGACGCCATCCGCACCGGCGCAATCGGCGCCGGCGAAAGAATAGCGGTTGAGTCGATCCGATCCAAGCCGTGCCCGGTGCAAGTCTGGTAACGCGGGGCGGCGGGCCGCGGTTCCGGCCGTGATCAGCCCAGCGTGCGGCGAGTATCCGCGACCTGCCAGGCGTTTTCGATGTGACTCGGCCAGCGCCAGGGGCGCACCAGCATCACGTCGAACCGAATCGTGCCGACCCCGCCCGGTCCGCCGGCCTGCGGCATCTTCGCGAGAAAGCCGAGCGCGGCGCGCTCCACCCGCGCCCGCTGCCGCGGCGACAGGGCGTTCAGCGCCGCGCCGCGGCTCGGGCGGGCCTTGACCTCGATGATGGCCAGGGTGGCGCCGCGGCGCGCGACGATATCGATCTCGCCGCCCGGGCCGCGGAACCGCCGGGCCAGAATCCGATAGCCCTTGAGCCGCAGCGCCAGCGCGCACAGGGTTTCGGCCTGCCAGCCGAACCGCCAGGCCCGCTGCCGGGCGTCCGCCGGTCTGCGGCGGGGCTCAGTCATCGGTGTCCTGCCGTTCT
>CAZTNV010000031.1:0-7235 GCA_964615535.1 uncultured Mycobacteriaceae bacterium
CGCCGGCCGATGGCGCGGCCCCCGCCGACGCACCGCCGGCCAGCCCGGCCCCTGCCGACGCACAGCCCGCAAACCCGGCCGGCAATGACGTCGCACCGCCGCCGTCCGCACCGTCTGCCCCGCCTCCTGCCAACAACGGAGCCAATTGATCCCCCGGTGTCGGCCCGTACCGCCTCGGGCAGCGCTGTTTCGGCCGCAACCTTCCCGCGGGATTGGCCGCGGCCAGGGATGCGGAACCTGGGCGCAGCTTCGCGCGCTTATGGAGTGGCAATCGCGCGGGGGCGATACGGATCAAGCGGCGGGCGGCCGACCGTTCGGCGAGCGGCGGGTGCCAGAATTATGCCGGTTCGGCGGCCCGCCTGGCCGACCATCGGCGGGTCGTGCAATACCCGGCCCCGGCAGGATCGAGGAGGAGTAACCGGTGGTTGAAACCAGCTTGGTGAAGCCAGTCAACCTAGTTGACGACAAGGTTTCGCAGGACTCGGCAGCGCGTCTGGCGGCGCTGGCGCCCCACCGCTTCGTCATCGAAGCCGTTCAGCCCGAAATCGATGGCGGTCGTTTTCCGGTCAAGCGCGCGGTCGGCGACACCGTCGTGGTGTCCGCGGACATCGTGTGCGAGGGCTTCAATCAGATTGCGGCCGCAGTGCGCTATCGTGCCGACGACGAAGGCACCTGGCACGAGACCGCGATGCGGTTGGCCGACAATGATCGCTGGACCGGCTCGTTCCAGGTGAACCGCAACACCCGCTATTATTTCACGATCGAGGCCTGGGTCGACCAGTTCGGGTCGTTGCGCAGCGACATGGTCAAGAAGGCCAATGCCGGTCAGCCCTTCACGGTCGAGCTGCTGGAAGCGCGTACCCTGGTGGAGGCGACCCACGAGCGGGCTCGCGGCAACGACAAGAAGGCGCTGGGCGTTCTGGTGCGTCAGTTGGAGGCCGCGACCGGCAACGTCGCCGCGGCACTCGATCTGATGCTCGATGCCAGTCTGGATGCCCTGATGCGCCGCTCGGCCCACCGCGCCGGACTGACCCAGTACCAGACCGAGCTGGAGATCATTGTCGACCGGGTCGGCGCGCGCTATGCGGCATGGTACGAGATGTTCTGGCGCTCTCAGGGGCACAATCCAACCCGCGGCGCCACGGTGGACGAATGCATCGCACGGCTGCCCTACATCCAGACCATGGGCTTCGACGTGGTCTATCTGGTGCCGATCCACCCGATCGGGCATACCAACCGCAAGGGCCGCAACAACGCCCTGGTCGCCGGGCCGGGCGATCCGGGCAGCCCCTATGCCATCGGGTCGGAGGCGGGCGGCCACACCGCGGTCAACCCGGAATGGGGCACATTGGCCGATTTTCAGCGTTTCGTGGCGGCGGCGCGCGACCATGGTCTGGAGGTGGCACTGGATTTCGCCATCCAATGCTCGCCCGACCATCCCTGGATCAGGGAGCATCACGACTGGTTCAAATGGCGGCCCGACGGCTCCATCCGGTATGCCGAAAATCCGCCGAAGAAATACGAAGACATCGTCAACGTCGAATTCTACGAGGAAGATGGCACCACCTTCAAGCCGGCGCTTTGGCTGGAACTGCGCGACGTGGTGCTGTTCTGGGTCGAGCACGGAGTCAAGATTTTCCGGGTCGACAATCCCCACACCAAACCCTTGCCGTTCTGGGAATGGATGATCTACGACATCCAGGAAAAACATCCGGACGTGGTGTTTTTGGCCGAGGCGTTCACCCGGCCGAAGGTGATGAAGGCCTTGGCGAAGCTCGGTTTCACCCAGAGCTACAGCTATTTCACCTGGCGCACCGCGAAATGGGAGTTTACCGAATATCTGACCGAGTTGACCCAGAGCCCGGTCAAGGAATACATGCGGGCGAATTTCTTCGCCAACACCCCCGACATTCTGCCCAAGCATCTTCAGGAGGGCGGGCGTCCGGCATTTTTGCAGCGCGCAGTGCTGGCCGCGACCCTGTCAAGTGTCTATGGCATCTATAACGGGTTCGAATTGTGCGAGAACGCCGCGGTGCCAAACAAGGAAGAGTACATCAACTCCGAGAAATACCAGTACAAAGTCTGGGATTGGGACCGTCCGGGCAACATTCGCGACTGGATCACCAAGATCAACCGCATCCGCCACGACAACCCCGCCCTGCATGAATACGACAATCTGCGATTTTACAATATCGCCAATGAGAACATTCTGCTTTATGGCAAGATCACTGAAGACAGGTCGAACTTCATACTGATCGCCGTCAATCTCGATCCCTACCATGGTCAGGAGGGGGCGCTCGAACTGCCCTTGTGGGAGTTGGGTCTGCCGGACTGGGCGACGGTCAAGATGGAGGAGCTGTTGAGCGGCTATCAGTTCACCTGGACCGGCAAGAACCAGCATGTCTGGATCGACAACAAGAGCCCGGCCTTCATCTGGCGGGTCACCCCGGCGTAACGGAGATCCGACCGGCCGGATGGCGGTCGTCGTGACTCGGGGCGGGCGTCTCAAAATGACGGAGGCGCCCGGCGATATCCATTGAAAGGCCGCCGGCCCGCCGACCGGCCGATCTTGCCGATGGATCGTGTCGCCGATCACGCCGACGCCCCCTGGGCGTCAACGCGATCGGCGTCGCATGATCGATCGGTTCAGCTTCATCGATCAGCAAACGGGGATGGAACCATGACAGCGCATTCGGCGCAGTCCGAGGTCGACGCGGTCGCCTCCGGCACGCACAACAATCCGTTCGGCTTTCTCGGAATGCACGAGCTTCGCGGCGATGGCTCGGCGCCGCCTGAAATCGTGGTTCGGACGTTTCAACCGCGGGCGGCAGCGGTCCAGGTGATCGACCGGGCCACCGACCAGATCGTCGCAACGCTCGACCGCGTCCATCCGCACGGCGTGTTCGCCTCGGTCATTCCCGGCCGCACCGAGCGCTTCGGCCATCGTTTCCGTATGGAAATGCCGGAGGGCACGATCGATGTCGAGGACCCCTACCGGTTCCCGGCAGTGCTGGGCGAACTCGACATGTACCTGCTGGGCGAGGGCAATCATCTCCGCAACTACGAAAAGATGGGCGCGCATCCGATCGAGCTGGAGGGGGTGCCGGGCACGTCCTTCGCCGTTTGGGCGCCGAACGCGCAGCGTGTTTCGGTGGTCGGCGACTGGAACCATTGGGACGGCCGGGTTCATGTGATGCGGCTGCGCCACGACAACGGCATCTGGGAAATCTTCATTCCCCATGTCGGCCGCGGCGCCGTGTACAAGTTCGAGATCGTCGGGCCGAACGGCAATCTGGTGCCGCTGAAGGCCGATCCGTATGCCTTTTACGCCGAAGTCGAGCCCAAGACCGGCTCGGTGGTGTGGGGCCTTCCGAGGCACCAGTGGCAGGACCAGGAGTGGATGGAGCGGCGCGCCGCGGCCCATTCACGCGATGCGCCGATCTCGATCTACGAGGTCCATCTGGGCTCCTGGCAGCGCGTGCCGGAGGAGGGCCTGCGCTTCCTGACCTACCGCGAGCTGGCCGAGCGGCTGGTATCTTACGCCAAGGAAATGGGTTTTACCCATCTCGAGCTGTTGCCGGTCAGCGAGCATCCGTTCGGTGGCTCCTGGGGCTATCAGCCGATCGGGCTTTATGCCGCGACCAGCCGGTTCGGGACGCCGGAGGATTTCCAGTACTTCGTCGATCGCTGCCACCAGGAGGGCATCGGCGTGCTGATCGACTGGGTGCCCGGCCATTTCCCGACCGACCAGCACGGCCTGGGCTGGTTCGACGGCACCCATCTTTATGAGCATGCCGATCCGCGCAAGGGGTTCCACATGGACTGGAACACCCTGATCTACAATTACGGCCGGCGCGAGGTGGCCAACTTCCTGCTCGGCAACGCACTCTTCTGGTACGAGCACTTCCATATCGACGGGGTCCGGGTGGATGCCGTGGCGTCGATGCTGTATCTCGACTACAGCCGCAAGGCAGGGGAGTGGATTCCCAACCAGTATGGCGGCAACGAGAACCTGGAAGCGATCTCGCTGATCAAGCGGATGAACGAACTGGTGTTCGGCACCTTCCCGGGCGCCACCACCGTTGCCGAGGAATCGACGGCCTGGCCGGCGGTATCCCGGCCGATCTATGCCGGCGGTCTGGGCTTCGGCTACAAATGGAATATGGGGTGGATGAACGACACCTTGCGCTATATGAGCAAGGATGCGATCCATCGCCGCTGGCACCACAACGACCTGACCTTCGGTCTGCTCTATGCCTTCTCGGAGAATTTCATCCTGCCGCTGAGCCATGACGAGGTGGTGCACGGCAAGGGTTCACTAATCTCCAAGATGTCGGGCGATGACTGGCAAAAGTTCGCCAATCTTCGGGCCTATTACGGCTTCATGTGGACTCAGCCGGGCAAGAAGCTGCTGTTCATGGGGTGCGAGTTCGGGCAGTGGCGCGAATGGGACAACAATACCAGCCTGGACTGGCACCAGTTGGACTACGAGCCGCATGCGGGCGTGCAAAGGGTGGTCCGCGATCTCAACATTCTCTATCGCGACACGCCTGCGCTGCATCAGTTGGACACGGAGTGGACCGGTTTCGAGTGGGTCGAGCCGAACGACATCGAGAACTCGGTCATCTCGTATCTCCGAAAGGGCCGGGAAGGAACGGCGCCGGTCCTGGTGCTCGGCAACTTCACCCCGGTGCCGCGCCAGGGCTACCGGGTCGGCGTGCCGGTCGGCGGCTTCTGGATCGAGAAGCTGAACACGGATGCGGCACTCTACGGTGGCAGCAATGTCGGCAACGCGGGCGGCCTTGATGCCGAAGAGGTTCCGAGCCACGGCCGGCCGTTCTCGCTGGTCGTGACCATCCCGCCGCTCGGCACCGTCATTCTGCAGCCCCGCGACATGCCGCAGCCCGTGGCGGACATCGAAACCGCGGAAGCCGCAGAAGAGGGCGAGGAAGCGGAGTCGGCAGGCCAACCTGCGGCGGCTGTCGAACCGGCCGGGTCCGTCGAGCCCACGGCTCCGTCCGAGCTCGCGGCGCCGTCCGAGGTCACGGCGCCGGCCGCGACCCCCGCCGTCCCAGCCAGGGACGTGCCATCGACTGCACCCGCGGGACCCGCCGCTGCGTCGAAGCCGACGGGCAAGGGACGCCGGTGACGTTCGGCATGGTTGCCGGAGCGGGGCAGTGCGGCCCCGTTCCGGCGGCGGCCGATCGGGCCTTGCCGGGCGGGGTGTGGCCGGGTTGGGCGTGAACCTGCCCATTTGACTGGGCAGGGGCCTCGATATCGAGTATTTGAAGACTAACGATCTTGCGCCGGTCGCCGCTCTCGGGCCGGTTCTGGATTCTGTCTGACAACGGGCTCCCGTCGACCAAGCACTGTGCAAAACTGGGACTGGCCGAGTCGCGGTCGTTCTGCTTCCATGCCGCGCCGGCCCGCCGACGGTCTAAGGCGCGGCGGAGGCGCCGACGACGCACATGGAACCGGTTCGGGAACGGGGCGGCGGCGTGTCAATGTTCGGGTTGAACCAAGCGCGCATACCGGGGACAAGGGGACGATGAACACACTCAATCAGCTAGCCGGCCTGGTCGGGATTGAACCCAGTCATTTCGATATTTGGGGCAATCATTTCGTCATCCCCGATGCGACCAAGATGGCGATGCTGGCGGCGCTGGGCATCCCGGCCGGCACCGAGGAGGAATGCCTTGCCAGCCTGGCAGAGCACGAGGCGCGCATCTGGCGTCGCGCCGTCGACCGGCTGGCGGTGATCCCGGTCGAGGCGCAGCCGGGTGCCGTGACCGTGACGCTGACCGCCGGCGACACCGATCGTCTGGTGAGCTGGACCGTAACCCGGGAGGACGGGCTGGTGCATAGCGGCTCGGTCGCGGTGGAGGAGATGCCGCTGGGCGAGTCGCGGACGCTGGATGGCGAAACACTGGAACGCCGGACCCTGGTGTTGCCGGCCAACCTGCCGCTCGGGTATCACAATCTTGCCGTGGTCAGCGATGGAGGGGCGCCGGCGGCCGAGTGCACCCTGATCGTGGCGCCGCCGCGCTGCTGGACGCCCGAGGAGATTGCGCCCGACACCCGGTTCTGGGGGGTGGCCTGTCAGCTCTACTCGCTCCGCTCCGAGCGCAACTGGGGCATCGGCAATTTCGGCGATCTGGCCGAACTGGCCGAGCGTTCGGCACAGCAGGGGGCCGACGCGCTTGGGCTCAACCCGCTGCACGCGCTGTTCCCCGCAGCGCCGGTCAACGCCAGTCCCTATTCGCCGTCCAGTCGCGACTTCCTCAACATTCTCTATATCGACATCGAACGCGTCCCGGATCTGGCGGAGAGCGAAGCGATCCAGGCGATGATCGCCGACCCGGCATTCCGGGCCAGGCTGGCGGCGTTGCGCGCTCCCGAAATGGTGGATTATCCGGCGCTGGCCGCGGTCGTCATGCCGGTCTTCCGTGCGCTCTACGATCATTTTCGGGCGCGCCATCTCGCACCGGATACCGTGCGCGGCCAGGCATTCCGGGCGTTTCAGGCCCTTCACGGCAATGCCCTGACCCGTTTCGCCACCTTCATGGCGTTGCAGGACATGCTCGCCGCCGAGGACGAGGACCTGCTCGACTGGCGGAAATGGCCGGAGGGTTATCAGAGCCCCTATGCGGCCGAGGCGATGGCCTTTGCTCAGCAGCATCCCGACCGGATCGAGTTTCACATCTATCTGCAATGGATCGCCGACGGACAGCTTGCCGAGGCGGCGGCGCGCGGTCGTGCCGGCGGCATGCGGATCGGCCTTTACCGGGATCTGGCGGTTGGGGTCGGGCCCGACAGTGCCGCCGCCTGGGGCGATCCGGATGCCCTGGTCCGCGGAATTTCGGTCGGAGCGCCGCCCGACCCGTTCAACCAGCTCGGTCAGGACTGGGGTCTCAGCCCCTTCAATCCGGTCGTGCTGCGCGACAAGGCGTTCGCCCCCTTCATCGCGGCGCTGCGCGCCAACATGCGTCATGCGGGCGCGCTGCGCATCGATCACGTGATGGGCATCCAGCACCTCTACTGGGTGCCCAATGGATTGACCGCCGACAAGGGCGCGTACATTCATTATCCGTTCGGGGATATGCTGCGCATTCTTGCGCTCGAATCCCAGCGTCACCAATGCCTGGTGATCGGCGAGGATCTCGGCACCGTGCCGGAGGGCTTTCGCCCGGCCATGAGCGCCGCCGGGGTCCTGTCCTACACGGTTCTGCTGTTCG
>CAZTNV010000031.1:7245-15501 GCA_964615535.1 uncultured Mycobacteriaceae bacterium
AGTCGGCAACGGCCTGTTCCGCGAACCCAAGGCCTATCCCGCCGATGCCCTGGTGACTCCCGGCACCCATGATCTGCCGCCGCTGCCTGGATTCTGGACCGGTGCCGATCTGGTCTGGCGCCAGAAGCTGGGGCTTTACCCGACTCCGGAAGCCCAGGCGCGCGAAGCGGCCGACCGCACGGCCGACCGGCGGCGGATGCTCGATGCCCTGATCTATTGCGGGCTCTGGCCGGCATCGCCGCCGACCGACAGCGAAAAGCAGCGGATGGATCAGGCGCTGATGGTCGCGATCTATCGGTTTCTGGCGCTCACGCCATGCCGTCTGATGATGCTGTCGCTGGAGGACGCCACCGGTCAGACCGAGCAGATGAACCTGCCCGGCACCGTTCTGGAGCATCCGAACTGGCGGCGGAAGCTGGCGCTTGCCACCGACCAGATCTTTGAGCGCCCCGATGCGCTGGCGTTGTTCGAGGCCGTTCGGACAATTCGCGGGAGCAATAGCGATGAAGCCCGCGCATTTGCCAAGCTCGCGGGGTAAAGGGTGCCCGCTGCCACCCTGTGAGGCGAAAAGCGGCCTTTCTTTCGCGGTCGACCGCTGTATGCTCACGAACGGTATGCTAACGAAGTGTCGGCTTAGGCCTCAGGCAAGGGAGCACTCGGATGAAGGGTGATGTTGACGTATTGGTTCAGTTGAACCGTATCTTGCGCAACGAACTTACGGCCATCAATCAGTATTTCCTGCACGCGCGGATTCTGAAGAACTGGGGCCTGCTTCGACTGGCGGACAAGGTCTATCATGAGTCGCTGGGCGAAATGAAGCATGCGGACTACCTGATCGAGCGCATTCTGATGCTTGATGGCCTGCCGAATCTGCAGGATATCGACAGGATTCGGATAGGGGAGACCGTCCCTGAAATGTTCGTTTGCGATCTCGCGGCCGAAATGAACAATCAGACCTGCCTGAAGGAAGCGATACTGGTGTGCGAACGGGTGAGCGACTACATCTCCCGTGACATATTGCGGCGAATTCTGGACGATACCGAAGAACATATCGACTGGATCGAGACGCAGCAGGGTCTGCTGGAGAAGGTTGGGGTACACAATTACCAACAGGAACAGATGTTTGTCGGTCCGGACCAAGGCTGAAGGCGGTACGCTGTATCCCGCCTGACCGCCTGATCCCGTTACCTGTGCCTGTCCGCGTGTCCGACACCGAAGTGCGGCTGCTGCGCCGCGGTGTCGGACGGGCGGACCTTGCGATGCGAGGCCGGTTGCGGATGGCCGGTTCCAGGTTTCCGGCAGCGCCGGAGTCGCACGTGGTGCGGCTCTTCCGGCCCCGAACCGCCGGGTGACCGGGGGTTTGTGAAGTGACGAGCTTCAGTCCTCTCCCTCGTGCCGGGCAAGGCACAGCGTGCCGCAAATCTGCTTGATCCCGCCGCCTATTTCCACTTTGCCGAGACAATCCTTCGCCCGAAGCCTTAACAGAGTTTCAACGGTTCCCCGGCTATGGTCGCTTGGGTACTGCGGTTGTCGGCCAATGTCCGCGCAGGCAACATTGAGCCACCAAGGCTGGTCAGGGCGCCATGACGATGGATCGGAAAGACTCTCAGTCGATCGCTGCGGCCATGGATGCAGCGGGCGATATCGTTTATGAGTGGGATCTGGTCAGCGATGCCGTGAGTTGGATGGGTTCGGAAGACCGGTTGTTCGGAGCCAAGGAAGGCCCGCAACTCGTGACCGGAGAGGCATTTCATGGCCTGATCAACCCGGAAGACCTGCCGCAGCGCCTCAAATCCCTGTCGGACCACTACCTGACACACGACACCTTCGACTGCGAATACCGCGTCAGGCAGCCCGACGGCGATTTTTGCTGGGTCCATGATCGCGGCGCGGCGCAGTTCGGGTCACGGGGCGAGCCGCTGCGGATGCTGGGCGTCCTGCGTCTGGTCACCCAGCGCAAGCAGCATGAAGCCCATCTCGAGCAGATGGCGAACTATGACGACCTGACCGGGCATTTCAACCGCAACCGCCTGCGTCAGTCGCTCCAGCAGATGATGGTCCACAGCCAGCGTTATGGCATTCCCGGCGCCTATCTGTGCGTCGGGATCGACAAGCTGTCGCTGGTCAACGGCGCCTACGGGTACACGACGGCCGATGCGGTGATCGTGGCGGTGGGTCAGCGCCTCGAGCGCATCATGCGCGCCAGCGACGTGATGGGCCGGATCGGCGGGGATGTGTTCGGGATCGTGCTCAGCCATTGCCCGGAATCGGAACTGGGCACGGTTGCGGAGAAGATCCTGCGGGTGTTCCGCGACTGGCCGATCCACACGCCGTCGGGCCCGATTCACGTCACCGTTTCGATCGGTGCGCTGGCCTTCGCCGCCTTCGTGCAGACGCCGTCGGAGGCGATGACGCGGGCCGAAAGTGCGCTGCAGGAGGCCAAAAGGCTGGGGCGCGACTGTGTCTCGATCTATCGGGTGACCGAGGAGCAACGCCTTCAGCACCGGCGCTTCATGGCGATCGGCGAACAGGTCAAGGAAGCGATCCGCGACGATCGGCTGGTGTTCGCGTATCAGCCCGTGGTCGAGCAGGAGACCTATGGCGTGGCATTCTACGAATGCCTGGTCCGGATGCGGGCGCCCGACGGTTCGATCGTGCCCGCTGGCGAGTTCGTCCCGATCGTCGAACGGCTGGGCCTGACCCGGCTGATGGATCGCAGGGTGCTGGAACTGGCGGTGAACGAGTTGATCGCCAGCCCGAAGGTCCGCCTGGCGATCAATATTTCCGGTTTCACCGCCGCCGATCACGGCTGGCTGCGCAGCCTTATGGCAATGGTCGGCAATCGTACCGACGTGGCGTGCCGCCTGATCGTGGAGATCACCGAGACTGCCGCGATCCAGGACATCGACGAGACCGCCCGGTTCGTATCGACCGTGCGCGAACTCGGGTGCCGAGTCGCACTCGACGATTTCGGCGCCGGCTACACCTCGTTCCGCCATCTGAAGGCGCTGACCGTCGATATCGTCAAGATCGACGGCTCGTTCATCATGGGCATCGCCTCGGACGAAGACAACCGGGTGTTCGTGCGCACCCTGGTGGGGCTGGCCAAGAATCTGGGACTGCGCACCGTTGCCGAATGCATCGAGACCTACACCGATGCGGCGATCCTGACCGATATCGGGGTCGATTGGATGCAGGGATACTATTTTGCCAGGCCGAGTCTGGACCGGCTGTGGCAGCGGCCGGATGGCGGCGTCAGCGCCACCGCCCGGGGCATGGCGGTATCCACCAGCAGGTCGACCAACGCCGATCTCATCACCCGGCCCAATCCGCGGCTGGTCAGCCGCGCAAGCTGACCGGGACGGCTGGTCGGGGACGGCCGGTCGGGCGATTCAAGATCGAGCGGAACCGACTCGGGATCAAAACGCCGCGGCGCAATCCTAGCGCTTGCCCTGGGGGCGGCTCATCATTTCGAGCTGACGCTGGAGTTCGTCGAGCCGGCGTTGCAGGGCTTCAAGCGCTTCCTGATTGTCCCGGCTGAGCGATTCGGTTCGGGCGCCGGCGAGGCCCCGGTCGCCATTATCCATCCCGGACGCCGTGGATTCGGCAAAGGGCGAGAACATTTTCAGGGCGCGTTCAAACATCGCCATGTTCTGCTTGCTGACCTCTTCAAACGCGCCGAATGGAAACATGCCGGTCATCGTTTCCTGGAAATACTGGCGAATCTGGTCCTGATTCCGGGCAAATACCTGCATCGAATAATCCAGATAATTCGGCACCATCCATTGCAGGTTGTCGCCATAAAGGCTGATCAGTTGGCGCATGAAGCTGATCGGCAGCAGATGGATGCCCTTGTTTTCTTCTTCCACAATAATCTGGGTCAGCACCGCGCGGGTGATATCCTCGCCGGTCTTGGCGTCGACGACGACGAATTCCGTGCCGTCCTTGACCATCTGGCTCAGATGATCAAGCGTCACATAGCTGCTGGTTGCAGTGTTGTACAGCCGCCGGTTCGCGTATTTCTTGATGGTGATGGGCGCACCATCGACGGCATCGGAATGGGGCATTTTTTTCATGTCAGCTCAAACCACATTGAGGCAAACCTCGTCATGATGGGCTACCTTGTCAAGCCGAAGCCATGCAAGTTTTCCGCGAGAGCGGGATTTCATCGTAACGCCTAGCCAATCGGGCAAGCTTACCACTATAGTCGGGGACATGGCCGATTCATCGCATCTCGACGAACTTGCACGCCGGTACCTCGATCTGTGGCAGGACCAATGGGCGGCCATGGCGGCCGATCCCAAGGCGTCCGACGCAATGGCCCGGCTGCATGCGCTGATCGGCCAGCAGATCTCCGCCTTCTCGCCGTTCATGCAGGGGCCGATGGCGCCCTTCGTCGCACCCGGCCGTGCCCCCTACCATCAGGAGACTCATGATCCAGCCGCGACCCGGCCAGGCGCCGCGTCAGGGACCGCGGCCGCTGGCGCTGCATCTGGCGGCAGCCCAGGCGGCCTGGCTGAGCTCGCTCGCCGCCTTGCCGATGTTGAGGAACGGCTCGGCCGCCTGGAAACTCTCGGAGCCTCTGCAAAACCTCGTCGGCGAACTCGCAAACCTCCCGAGTGATCCGCTCCATGAGGCCGTCATCCGCGAGGCGCGCGCCCGGCTGATTCGGCTGATCGACAGCATCCTGGCCTATCGACGCCACCCCTACCGGCGCGATCTGGCGGACCCGCCGGAGCTGTGGAGCGAGGGGTCGACGCGGCTGCTGGATTACGGCGCCGTGGCGGGGGAGGCGGCCGGGCCGCTGACGCCGGTGCTGTTCGTGCCATCGCTGATCAATCGCAGCTACATTCTCGATCTGTCGGCGAAGCGCAGCTTTTTGCGCTGGCTGGCCGCGCGGGGACTCCGGCCGCTGCTGGTCGATTGGGGCTGGCCGGGCGAGATCGAGCGCGGCTTCACGATGTCCGATTACGTCGCCGGCCGTCTGGCCCGGGCGCTGGAGGCGGCCCTCGCGGCGACCGGCGCCACGGCGCTGCCGGCGGTCGGTTACTGCATGGGAGGCGCGCTGGCGGTTGGCCTGGCGCATTGCCGGCCGCGGCAGGTGTCCGGTCTGGTGCTGCTCGCCACGCCGTGGGATTTCCATGCGGAGTATGCCGACGAAATCCAGAAAATGGTCGATTTCGTGACGCCGCATGTGCCGTGGATCGAACGCTGGGGCGAGATGCCGGTGGACGGCCTGCAAACGCTGTTCGCGGCGCTCGACCCGCTGACCGCAGCGCGCAAGTTCGAGGCGTTCTCCCGGCTCGATCCGGCCTCCGACAAGGCGGAGGCGTTCGTCGCGCTGGAAGACTGGCTCAACGATGGCATTCCCCTGGTTGCGCCGGTGGCGGTCGAATGCCTGATGGGGTGGTATGCCCGCAACACGCCGGCCAGGAGCGAATGGCGAATCGCCGACCGGCCGGTGGAGGCGAACCGGATGACGGTGCCGAGCCTGCATCTGATTCCCAGTCAGGACCGCATCGTGCCGCCGTGCAGCTCGCGGGCCCTGGTGCAGGCCATGCCCGGCGCGGAGAGTCTGGAACCGCCGCTCGGGCATATCGGAATGATGGTCGGCGGCAGCGCCCAGCGGCAGGTCTGGGAACCGATCGCGGCATGGCTCGAGGGAGTGCCGGGCCGGTAGCCCTGCGATCTGTTCAGCCGAATCGCGGCGGCTGAGGGACGGCACGGTCGGGGAAGGAGACGTCGATGGAACTCATGGTGGTTGGGGCGGGCGGTCAGGTCGGCACCGAGGTCTCACGGCTGGCCGCCGCGCTCGGACACCGGGTGGCGTCGTATGACCATTCGGGGCTGGACATCACCGATGCGGCGGCCGTAGCCCGCGCCGTGGCCGATACCGGCGCCGATGCGGTGGTGAACTGTGCCGCCTACACGGCCGTGGATCGTGCCGAGCAGGAACCCGACCGCGCTTTTGCGGTCAACCGCGACGGGCCGGCCAATCTCGCGCGGGCCTGCGCCGCGGCCGGGGCTGTGCTGCTGCATCTGTCGACCGATTACGTCTTCGACGGCACCAAATCCGGCCCCTATCGCGAGGACGATGCCGCCGCGCCGCTCGGCGTCTATGGCGGGAGCAAATGGGCGGGCGAGGAGGCGGTGCGCCAGACCCTGCCGGCCCATCTCATTCTGCGGGTGAGCTGGGTGTTCGGTGCGACCGGCGGCAATTTCGTCAAGACCATGCTGCGGCTGGCGCGGGAGCGGGAGGAGCTGCGCGTGGTCGACGACCAGCACGGCTGTCCGACCCATGCCGGGGCCATCGCGGCGACGCTGCTGACCCTGGCCGAGCGGCTGACCGGCGGGCCTTCCGCGGCGTATGGTACCTATCATTTCTGCAATCCGCCGCCGGTCACCTGGCACGGCTTTGCCGGCGCGATCATCGAGCGGGCCCGGGCACTGACCCCGATCAAGACCCGCACGATCGTGCCGATCGCCACGCAGGACTACCCCCTGCCGGCCCGGCGCCCGGCCAATTCGGTGCTCGATTGTACCAGGCTGCACGAGACCTTCGGCCTGACGCCCGAACCCTGGCAGGCCGGTCTGGACGCGGTGCTGAAGGAGGTCTGCGGGTGAGTCGGCGGTCGTGACCGGCGGCGGCGCAGGCTCGACGGAGCCGGTCGGGACCGATCTGCTCGGATTTGCCGCCGGGCGGCGCTTTTCCACGGTGCTGGCCGATCCGCCCTGGCAATTCACCAATCGGACCGGGAAAATGGCGCCGGAACACCGGCGGCTCCACCGCTATGGCACGATGACGCTGGCGGCGATCTGCGCGCTGCCGGTGGCGCGGATCGCGGCCGATCGGGCGCATCTCTATCTCTGGGTCCCCAATGCCCTGCTGCCCGATGGGTTGCGGGTGATGGAGCAGTGGGGCTTCCGTTACAAGACCAACATCGTCTGGTACAAGGTCACCGGGGACGGCCGGCCGGATCTGCGCGGCGTCGGGTTCTATTTCCGGAACGTGACCGAGTTGCTGCTGTTCGGGGTGCGGGGCAGCGATGTGCGGACGTTGCAGCCCGGCCGGACCATGCCCAACCTGCTCCAGACCCGGAAGCGCCGGCACAGCCGAAAGCCCGACGAGGCCTACGACATCATCGAGGCGTGCAGTTGGGGGCCGTTCATCGAACTGTTCGCCAGGCATGCCCGGCCCGGCTGGCAGCAATGGGGCGACGAATGCGCCGGGCCGCCGGCGGTGGTGGAGGAGCTGTCCGACGAGGCGGCGGCATCGCCGCCCTTGTCCGATGCGATGCCGTCCTGCGAATAGGCGCCGCGATCTGCGGAACCGCCGCGCGGCCGGCCGGTTCGGGCAATGGCCGGTCAGGCAAACTCGATCACCAGACCCTCTGCCGCACTTCGCCGGGCGGCGGCGATGATGCGCATGACGGCGGCCGCATCGCGCGGATCGACCGGCACCGGCGCGCCGTTCAGGATCGCCGCCGCCATGCCTTCGTAGAAGGACTGGTAGCGGCCGGGTTCCGTCGCGATCCGGGCAATTGCCGGAAGACCGCCGATTTCGGTGGTCAGGGTGCCATGTGTGTCCGAAGGGTCCTCGCCCCAGCCGGGATCGCCCGGCTGAAGACCGCGCCGCAAATCGGCCTCCTGCGGATCGAGGCCGTGCTTGACGAAGCTGCCGCGGTCGCCGTGCAGTACGAAGCGCGGCCCCGGCGCGGCGACGATCATGCCGGCATGCAGGATGACCCGCAGGCTGTCGTACCCCAGCACCAGATGGAAATAATCGTCGGCCAGCGCTTCCGGCCGCTGGCGGCGCAGATCGGCCCAGACCGTGGCGGGCGGGCCGAACAGCACCAGAGCCTGATCGATCAGGTGGGGGCCGAGGTCGTAGAGCACGCCGGCACCCGGCAGATCCTGCTCGCGCCACCGGCTGCCAATGGCCGGGCGGAACCGATCGAAATGGCATTCGTAGCCATAGAGCCGGCCCATCGTGCCGCTGGCCAGCAGTTTTCGGACCGTCAGGAAATCATTGTCCCAGCGGCGGTTGTGATAGGCGCTGAGCCGCCGCCCCGACTCCTCGGCAAGGCCGACGAGATCCTCGGCCTGATCGGGATCGATCGTGAACGGCTTTTCCACCACGACATGCTTGCCCGCGGCCAGGCAGCGGCGGGCGAAAGCATGGTGGGTGTCGTTCGGCGTCGTGATCACCACCAGGTCGACCGCGGAATCCTCCAGCAGCCGGTCGAGGCTCGGGAC
>CAZTNV010000031.1:15511-19893 GCA_964615535.1 uncultured Mycobacteriaceae bacterium
GACCTCTCCCAGGACCCGGCGCACCTCTTCCGGGCGCGACGACATCACCATGGTCAGCTCCAGCGCCGGCACCGTGGCGATGATCGGGGCATGGAAGGTCCGGGCGGAGTAGCCGAATCCGATCAGCCCCACCCGCACCCGCTGCAATGCCGCCTCATCGGGGACTGCCATGGCTCCGCCCTCCGCTCAGCCGGTGAAAAACAGCCAGATTGCCGCGACGCAGACGATCAGCAAGGCGCTGAGGATCGCATCGCGCTGGCGCCAGACCGGCGCCGGCGGCATGCCACCAGGAGCGGGGGCACCGGGAGCGGGGCGCGTGGTCGTGGCATAGGTCAGGTCGACGATCTGCTTGGGCGACGGCGCCGGGGTCAGCAGGCTGACCACGATCAATACCGCCGTGCAGATCGCGAACAGCAGGATGGCGAAATGCAGGAAATTGATGTCGGCATAGGCGAACAGCCAGCCATCGAGCGATGGTTTGGCCAGTTCCGCAGCCAGCCGGCCCATGCCCAGCACGAATCCGGTGACCAGGGAGGCGATCGCGCCGGCCGCGTTGACCCGGCTCCAGAAGACGCCGATCAGGAACACCGCGGCGATCGGCGGAGAAATATAGGCCTGGACGCTTTGCAGGTACTGATAGATCTGGCCGGAAATATACTCCATCATCGGAATCCACAGCAGCCCCAGGACGACCAGAATACCGGTCGATACCTGTCCGACAAGCACGAGCTGGCGCTCGGTTGCGGCGGGGTGGAGCTTTCGATAAATATCCCAGGTGATCAGAGTCGAGCATGAATTGAACACCGAGGACAGCGAGCTCATCAGCGCCGCCAGCAGCCCGGCGACCACGATGCCCTTCAGCCCGACCGGCAGCAGCACGCCGATCAGCGTGGGTAGCGCCTCGTCCGGCCGCGCCAGCTCCAGCCGGCCGGATTCCGCGAGCGCATGGGCAATCACGCCGGGAATCACGAAGATAAAGATCGGCAGCAGCTTCAGGTAACCGCCGAAAATGGTGCCACGCCGCGCCTGATCGGCATTTCTGGCCGATAGCACGCGCTGGACGATGAACTGGTCGGTGCACCAGTACCAGACACCGAGGATCGGCGCGCCGAACAGGATGCCGGTCCAGGGGAAGTCCGGATCGGAGATCGGCCGCCACAGATTGAGATAGCCGCTGCCGGCCACCGCGCGCATCTCGCTCCACCCGCCCAGTTCGTACAGCCCGATCACGGTCACCGTGACCGCGCCGCCGACCAGAACGAAGGCCTGCAGCATGTCGGTGTACAGCACGGCGCGGAGCCCGCCGAACACGGTGTAGATGCCGGTCGCGATCACCACGACCAGCGCGCCGGTCCAGAAATCGATGCCCATCAGGGCCTCGAACACGATGCCGCCGGCCGCGATGGTCACCGAAATCTTGGTCAGGACATAGCCGACGATCGAGATCACCGCGAGATACCAGCGGGCGGCCGGGGAATACCGGCGCTCCAGGAATTCCGGCATGGTGTAGACGCCGCTGCGCAAATAGAACGGCACGAACACCCAGCCCAGCAGCAGCAGGATCAGCGAGGCCAGAACCTCGAACTGGCCGACCGCGACGCCGCTGGCTGCCCCGGTTCCGGCCAGCCCGACCAGATGCTCGGAGCCGATATTGGATGCGAACAGCGATGCGCCGATGATGAACCAGCCGATATTGCGCCCGGCCAGGAAATATCCCGCCGAGGTCTGGCGGGTTGTCGCCTCGCGCGAGGTTGCCCAGATCGCAACGCCGAACACCAGGGCGAAGTAGGCGGCAATGATAATCCAGTCGAGTCCCTCAAGCAGGCCCATGGTGTTCCATCCCCGTCTTGCTGCCATCCGGGACGGAATGATTTCGTGACCGCCGCGTGAATGGCAGGCGTTTTGATCTGTAACGCAAAAATTTCACCAGGGTTGCCGAAAGAAATGGCCATCGGCTATTTGAGTTAACGACACTCGGGATCGCGTGGCGCGGCGATCTCTGCCGACGCTCGGGGGCGTTTGCCGGAGCAGGCCAGGAGACGCCGCCGCCGCGATTGCCGGTCGATCGGTGCCCAACCGCAGCCTGATCCCCGAATCCTTTCGGAACCGGATAGACGGGTTCTGGTCAATATGGGCTAAAACGAAAGCCGACTTCGATGTCTGAGCCAAATACATTAAGTTACAGAAAAAATTTATGTCATCGATCCAAAGCCACAATAGCAATGTGGGAAAGGATCTGAATGAAAAGTCGGACAGGGCGATGAGAGTTCTGGCGGTCCATCCGGGCCCCTTGATGTACACCAAGGTTTTCTTGCGGCTGGAACCGCTCGGTCTGGAGCTTGTGGCGGAGGCGGCGCGCCGTGCCGGGCATGACGTGTGCCTGATCGATCTGCAGGTCGAGTCGCATGCCGGCTATTTCCGCCTGTTGCGGCATTGGCGGCCGGAGGCAATAGCGTTTTCTTGCAACTACCTGGCCAATATTCCGGAGATCATTGATCTCTCGAAATCGACCCGGCGGCTTCTGCCGGAATGCTTCGTGTTCGTCGGCGGTCACAGTGCGTCCTTTACCGCACGGGAAATCCTTGACCATGCCGAAGGCGCGATCGACTGCGTCCTGACCGGGGAGGGGGAGGCGGGGATCGTGCCGCTGCTGGCCGCTGCCGCGGACCGTTCGGCACTCGCCAGGGTGCCCGGCGCGGTGACGGCAGAGGGCAAGGGACCGACGCCGCGGTTCGTGGACGATCTCGACGATCTGTTGCCGGCCCGGGATCTGGTGCGGCATCGCCACAAGTATTTTCTTGGCGTGCTCGACCCCTGTGCCTCGATCGAGTTCAGTCGCGGCTGCCCCTGGGATTGCTCGTTCTGCAGCGCCTGGACTTTCTATGGCCGCAGTTACCGCACGCTCAGTCCGGACCGCGTGGTCGAAGATCTCGGGCGGATTCGCGAGCCCGGCGTGTTCATCGTCGACGATGTCGCCTTCATCCAGGAACGACACGGCTTCGCGATCGGGGAGGCGATCGCGCGCAAAGGGGTCAAGAAACGCTATTATCTGGAAACTCGCGGCGACGTCCTGCTGCGCAACAAGGATGTCTTCAGGTTCTGGAAAACCCTCGGGATCGAATACATGTTCCTTGGGATCGAGGCGATCGACGAAGAGGGACTGAAGCGGTTCCGCAAGCGGGTGCCGCTCGGCACCAATTTCGAAGCGCTGGAGTTCGCCCGCTCGCTCGGCATCATGGTGGCGATCAATCTGATCGCAGATCCCGACTGGGATCGCGAGCGGTTCGAGGTGATCCGCCAGTGGTGCCTGGACATCCCCGAGATCGTCAACATCAGCGTCAACACGCCCTATCCCGGCACCGAGACCTGGCACACCGAGGCGCGACGACTGCAAAGTCGGGACTACCGGCTGTTCGACATCCAGCACGCCGTCTTGCCAACCCGATTGCCGCTTGCCGAGTTCTACAGAGAGTTGATAAAAACTCAGCAGATCCTCAATCGAAAGCATCTCGGCTGGGCGGCGCTGCGCTCGACGGCCGCGATCGCCGCCGGGCACCTGCTGCGCGGGCAGACCAATTTCATCAAGATGTTGTGGAAGTTCAACAGCGTCTACAATGCCGACCGGCTGCTGGCGGACCACCGGCAACCCGTTCGGTACGAAATGAGCCTGCCGCCGCCGCCGATCGACACCATCAATGCACGCGCGCTCTATGTCCATCAGGCGCGCGGCCGCAAGAGTCGGGCGATCGACGACGCCACCGAGCGGTTCGTCGATCAGGCCCGCATGGGGTCGGGGGATTGAGCGCTGCGGCGGGTTCGTGCGAGGGTGCCTGAAGCCGCCGCGCCGGAAGGTGCCGGGCGCAAAGCGGCGTGGACGACTCCGGTGAACGCCAAGGTTTGCCCGGATGGCCTGCCCGGAGCATAATGCTGCCGCGAGATCATGTGTGTTTGGCGCGAGAGGCAAGGTTGGCCGAGGCCAATCCGACCCGTCGGCAACAACCCGGCGGCGGGCAATCCCGGCTGCGGATCGCCGCGATCGCCGTCGCAGTATCAGCGGCTCTTCACGTTGCGCTCGCGCTCATCCTGACCGCGGAGGCGCCCGATCTGTGGGATGAGCAAACCGAGATCGCCGCAATCGTGCCGATCGAGCTGGTCGGGCCCGATGTTCTGCCCGAAGGCGGCGCGGCCGGCCGGCAGTCGGACCGCGGGCCGGCTTCGGGACCGGCGCGGGTCCCGCCCGAGCCCCGGTCGGCGGCACGAGAGGGGGCGGACCCATCGGACGCCATCGCCCCGCCCGCGCCGCCGGAACTCGCCGAGGCACCGCCAACGGCTCCTCCGGACCCGCCGGTGCCGAGGCCGCCGGGTCCGACGGCTGAGCCCCA
>CAZTNV010000032.1:0-19798 GCA_964615535.1 uncultured Mycobacteriaceae bacterium
CGCCCAGCCGGTCGTGCTGGGAGCGCGGCGCATGGTCCGCCTTGGTCGCCGCGAACAGCACCCGGTCGATCCGCCGACCGAGAATCGGCCACAGCCAGTTGGCCCGGCCGACCCGAAAGCTCTCGGACAGATCGACCAGCGCGGCGCGCAGATCGGCGACGCTGGCCGGCCCGGCATCCAGGCTGCCGAGCACGTCGACCAGCACGATCTGGCGGTCGAGCCGGGCGAAATGGTCGCGGTAGAACGGCCGCACCACCACGCTCTTGTAGGCCTCGAACCGCTTTTCCATCAGCGCGCCCAGCGACCCGCGTGGCGGGCGGGTGCCGGGCGGCAGGAGCAACGGCGAAAAGGTCAACGCCGGCGAACCGGCCAGATCGCCGGGCATCAGAAAGCGGCCGGGCTGCAGCCGGCTGAGCCGCGCCGGATCGGTGCGCGCGGCCTGCAGATACGCGGTGTAGAGTTCGGCGGCGCGGCGCACCGCCGTTTCATCCTCTCGCCCCATGGGATCGAGCCCGACGATCTGGGTGCGCCACGCCTCCGACAGGCGGCGGCGCGGCTCCGCCTCGCACAGGGCCAGGGTCTGCCGCGACCACTCGGCATAGTCCAGGCGCAGCAGCGGCAGATCCAGCAGCCACTCGCCGGGATAGTCGACGATGTCGATATTGAGCGTGGCACTGCCGACCAGTTGACGGCGGATCAGGTTTTTCGGCCGATACCGCACCGACAGGCGCAACTGGCCGATCTTGCGGGTCCCCTCCGGCCAGGCCGGGCGCGCGGATTGCAGCGCCTCGACATGGTCCTCGTAGTCGAAGCGCGGAATGTCGGGATCGGGCTGGGGCCGCAGAATCGCCGCTTCGAGCCGGTTTTCCGCCACCACATCCAGCAGCGGCAGCCGCCCGGGGCGCAAAAGGTTATGCACCAGCGAGGTGATGAACACCGTCTTGCCGGCACCGGACAGCCCGGTGACCCCCAGCCGAACGGTGCTTTCCCACATGCCGCCGGCCAGGGCGACCACCTCGTCGACGCTGCGGGTGAGCTGATCGGTTAGATCGGAAAGCCGCACATTGCCTCTGCCGCGCGGCGGCGCGGCCGCGATTTCAGTTCGGGAAGCGGCAGATTTGGCCATTCCAGGTTTCGCCGTCAATCTCTCATTGGCGGCGGCTTCCGATGCGGTGGGGGCTGTAACGTTCGACGGGAGTCGCCGGACACCTGATCCATCTGCGGCCGCCCTCGCCGGCCCTGGCCGCACACTGGCGCGGTCCCGCTCAACCGATGGGGCAGATCGGCGCATCACGCCTAGACTATTGACAGCTCGCCACCCGCCGAGTTTTTTCCGCCAACCTCATTCTCGCCGGAATTCGCTGGAGCCGTCATGCCCGACCCCGACAAGACCGACCGCTATGTCTCGTTCAAGGGGATCGATTGCGCCGGCAACAGCGCCCAGGTGATTGCCCGCCTGCTCGACCATATCGAGCGGCCGGAGTGCAGCAATCCCTTCTGGGACAAGTTCAAGATCAAGGTGGCAGAGGCTCAAGCCGGCCTGCCGGGCAAGCCCGACCTGCTCTATCTGGTCTGCAGCCACATCTACTACATCGCCGATCTGTTCGAAGCCCAGGGCGACGAGGACAGCCTGGCCCTGCTGCGACAGGTCGAAGACGAATGCTGCTGACGTCCCCCGACGTCCAATGGAACGTCCAGGAAAAAAGTTGGGGCATGGAACAGATGGCTGATTGCCGCTGCCCATCCCGCCCCCAGATCGAAAACTCCCAATCCCGGCGGTGTCGAACGCGCCTACCAGTACCGCACCGGTCCGGTATCGACGTGGATGAAGTCGGAATAGGGATAGTATCCGACCCCGCCGGCATCCAGCGACACCGCAATATCGCGCAGCCTCGCCAGTCTGTAGCCGGGCAGCTTGATGTCCGCAGCCCGTCCATACATGTGGTAACTGTTGCGGGCTACGCCGCGCCCGCGCCGTTCCGCCCGCATCGAGGCATTAGTCCTGGGCGAGCGATAGCCGCTTACCACGTTCAGCGGCTCGCCGGCAGCCGCGTGTTGCTGGATCTGATACAGAATATCAACCAGTTGACCATCGATCTCGATCGCTTCATCGGTCCGCGGATCGCGCATGAAATGGTTGATCTGCCCCATTGCATCCGGATCGTACCAGCCACCGACCGAGTATTGGACGGTCAAGAATTCCATGCGATGGGGATTGTACAGAGATAAGCTTCGCGAATTTCCGCGACTGGCTTGAACCGGCTTGGCCATCAGTGCCAAACCCAAAGACGTGGTCAGCGAGGCCGCCAGAAAGTTGCGCCGTCCAACGGTTTTCCCGGTAGCCGGATTTGCGTCTGCATTCATCAAACAGTCCTCGTCTTCGAGACCGCGATAGATTAGTCAATTCGACTGCAGCAAGGCCGTTGTGAGGCAGATGCGAACAAAAAGCAATAGAAAATTTCGCCAAATCCCGCTTCACCCTGTTTGCTCGGATCTCCGCCGAACCCAATGGCAAAATTGAGTTTTTTAAGTCCTGATGTCACTCTTAATGGTTGCATTTCAGCAACATGATCTGGGCAGCCTGCCACAATTCGAACCGTTTTTGGATGCTGTTTGTCGGTTCGGGCCCTCACAACTAAACAAGAATTAATTTAAACCTGAGCGCATTGATCAGGTTAATGGGGGAGACTCGACGAAAGCAGAATAAGGACGCACCATGATTCGGTCGAAATGCGCTCTGCCCGCCCTTGTCGCGGCCCTGATCGCGTCGGCTCCGGCCCATGCGACCATCGAATCCGCCTCGACCGATCGAACTCGCAATGATGCGTCGGTCGCCGCGGCGGCCGGCGACTGTCACGCCCATTTTGCCAACGCCGAAGACCGCTTCGGCATCCCCAGCGGCCTGCTGTCCGCGATCACGGATATCGAAAGCGGCGGCAATCCGCTGGCACTCAATGTCGGCGGCCGGACGATGGTTCCGCAGAGCTACGATCACGCGGCATCGCTCCTGTTCGACGGACGCGGCCGGCCACGGCGCGACGTGACCGTCGGGTGCATGCAGATCCATACCGGCGCCCATCTGGCCGCCGTCGGCAACCGGCCGGAACGGCTGCTGAATCCACGGGTCAACGTCAACTACGCAGCGAACATGCTGCGCAATCTCTACGACCAGCACGGCTCGTGGCGCGCCGCGGTCGGCTGGTATCACACGGGTTCCGGTACGGCGCGCGCCGGGCGGTACATCTGCGCGGTCGACCGGCGATTGCAGTCCAGCGGCGCCGACGCCCGGCTCAACTGCCGCTGATCCCGGCCCGCACCCGGCCGGGGCGGCAGCCGTCATCCCGCGGCTCGCCGATCTGCCTCTGCTTCGGCTTGTTCCCCTTGCCGAGTTCGGCCAGACTGTCGCCGCGCTCGTTTCATAGTCGTCGGGGCGCCGCCCGACACCGCAGGGGAGATTGCCGTGGCCTGGTCAGCATCCCGCCGCTCGATGCTCCGGGCGGCCCTCCTGGTGTCGTTGCTGGGGGCCACCATCCTGCCGACGGTGCCCGCGACCGCGCAAACCGGTCCGGCCGGGCGCGACGACCGGATCACGCTGGTCGCCGTCGGCGACATCATGATGGGCAGCAGTTTTCCCGACGCCACCTTCCTCCATCCCCGGCTGACGCGCGGCATCGATGCCGGCGCAGTGCTCGAACCGGGGCTCCTGTCGCTGCTGCGCGGCGCCGATCTCACCTTCGGCAATCTGGAGGGAACGCTGTTCGATGGTGACGGACCGCACAAGCAGTGCCGCAACCCCAGCCAGTGCTATGTCTTCCGCAGTCCCGAATACTATGCCGGGTTCCTGCGCAATGCCGGATTCGACATGGTTTCGCTGGCCAACAACCATAGCGGAGATTTTCTGGCTGCCGGCCGGGCGGCAACGCGGGCAGCGCTCGCCCGCGCGGGGATCGCCTATGCCGGACTCGACGAGGACGGGGCGCGCACCGCCACTCTGACCACGGCCGGCGGCATCCGGGTCGGCCTTGTCGCCTTCGCGCCCAATCCCGGCACCCTGTCGATCAATGCGCTGGACCGCGCGGCAAGGCTGGTCGGCGGTCTGGCCCGCAACCACGACGTCGTGGTGGTCTCGTTCCATGGCGGTGCGGAGGGCGCAGCCGCCATCCGCGTGCCGCGCCAGACAGAAATCTTTCTGGGCGAGAACCGCGGCAACGTCCATGCCTTCGCGCACCGGATGATCGACGCCGGGGCCGACCTCGTCCTCGGCCATGGACCGCACGTGCCGCGTGCCGTGGAGGTCTATCGCAACCGGTTCATCGCCTACAGCCTGGGCAATTTCTGGACCTACCGGCTGATGAACACGCGTGGCCTGGCGGGGGTCGGGCCGGTGGTCGAGGTCACTCTGGCACGCGATGGCCGTCTCATGGGAGCGCGCATCCACAGCACCCGGCAGATCGACGGCGTGCCCCGGATCGATCGCGGCGGCGAAGCGATCAGCGCGATTGCCGACCTGACGCGCCGCGACTTCCCGGAAGTCCCCCTGACCATCCATGCCGACGGCACGATCACCGGCTCGGGCATCGGTCTTGCGGCGCGCTGATCATCGGAGCCGATAATCGCGGGAAGGTGTTCGGCGGATCGGGCCTGGACGCGCCGCTAGCGCATGCCGGCCGGGTTCAACGCGCCGCCGGCTCATGCGGCATCGAACACCGGCGATGCCAGATCGTTGAGCTTGCGCAGCAGGTATTCGGCGTCGTCGGGCCGCAGTTGCTCGCACTGGGTCAGGATGCGCTCCAGCATGGTGCGGCTGTAGCTTTCGCGGTCATAATCGGCGCCCCGGAAATCGGTCTCCTCGACGATCGACACCGCGACCCGAAACGCCGGCATCAGCGCCTCGGGCAGGCGCGCCTTGCGGTACAGCGACTGGAAGCCCAGACCGCCGCGATCATGAATCAGGATTCTGGCATTCATGACCGGAATATCCGCCAACAGGGCCGTGGCGGCCTCGAAAAAGGCGATATCGCCGACGCACAGGGCGCGCAGGATGAGGGACGGCGAAAGCCGCCCGTTTCGGGAGAGCTGGCTGACCAGCTTTTCCACCTCGACTTCGCTGGAATGCGACCCGACCAGACCGACCGTGGCCCGCTCGCGAGCGCGCAGAACCAGTTCGCTTGCGGTATCGGCCGAAAGTTCGTGATGGGTGACCAGATAGTCCTTGAGCTGGTCGGACACCCGCGCAACCAGGCGTTCCGCTATGGTCACCGGCAGCTTGGGGCGGAAGGCCAGCGGTTCCTGAATGTCCTCGGCATCGCCAAACCGTTCGACCACCCGGCTGAGCGCGCTTTCGGAGAGATTGGCTCCCTGATTCGCCACGACCGTCCGGACCACGTTGTGGTTGTCGGTCTCGACCAGGGCTTCGGCCACCTCGGCCGACAGGGTGGCGCGGCGCGCGATCGCGGTCTGCTTGCTCTCGGGCGCGCTCCGGACCAAAGCAACCAGATCCTCGTCCGCCAACACGTCCGAATACTCGAGAATCGGCAATGCGATCTGATCGATATCCTGCGCCAGGCTCAATGCCACGTCGCGCGGCAGATGGCGCGATGCCTTCAGATTGATCGCCAGGGCCTCGCGCACCACGGTAGCGGCGTCGCGCGCCATGAACTGCACGATGTCCTGGGCGATCTGATGCTGCTCGGATGTCAGCGACTCGGACTCGATCGTGACGGCCAGCTTGGCGGCCATTTCGGCACGCGTTTCGGGCGAAGGATCTTGCAGAAGTCGCGCAACATCTTCGCGCGTCAATTCGCTCGTCATGAGTCCGCACCTTCACGGAAAGTCGCTTCGGCAATCGCGGGCGCAAGACTGCGGCACCCTGCCACCGGCTGTAACCGGGAACCACAATGACAGCAAGTCTTTAAGGTTCACTTAACGGGCGGAGCGTAAATTGCCACGGAAACCAATTCGGGCTTTGGGCGTGCTGCCGGCTCAATGGCCCGCACCGGCCCTGACTGCGGTCGCCCGGTAGCGAGCCTGGATCGCCTGTTCGATGGCATAGACCTGGTCCGGCACCGCGATGTCGAGTTCGGCGACCACGGCCAGAGAGCGGTCCTCGAACACGTTGATGTCCGGATCGGCCATCTGCCGGTCGGCAATGCCGCGGTCGCGGGCTCGAAGCAACGAGGCGATCTGCGGTTTGTAAAGACGGACCATGGCGGTGATCCAGCGGTTGACTGGCCAGGAGGGCCGGGCATGATCGATCGCGAACGCATCCAGCATGGCGATCACGTGGTCGGCGCTGTACCAGGTTTCGCCGGTGACCCACCGGTTGGTGGCGAACAGCCGGATGGGCAATCCGGCGCGATCCATGGTGATGCCGATCAGATGGCTGATCGCGGCGTTGTTGCCGCTACCCGGATCGTAATCCGGGAGTGGCGCCGGCCGGACTCCCGCGGGCATGCCGTGCGGTCTGAGGAATGTATGGAAATGACCGTGCTCCCCGGTCACCCGATCCTCTTTCGGGTGGGCATGATAGTAGTATTGCGAGTGCGTTTCACCATCATATACATCTCCATCCGGGTAATGCTGCCATTCGTAGAAACTGCCCTGCCCGCGCAGTAATTCCGTGACCACGTTGTCGCCGGTTTTGGCCAGTACGCCCTGACAATTCAGCACTTCGGCTCCCGCCTCGCGCATGGCCTCGATCTCGGACATGGTGAGACGGCTCAGATCGACCATGCCGACGATGACCTGATTTCCATTGGCTGCCATATTGTGCGATCTGCTGTCATGCCAGTGTGCAAAAAACATCCGGATCGAACCTTTGTGATTCGCATTTTTTGCATTGCACCATAAAAGAACCGGTTTCCCGTTACCAGACTGCATGTGCCGTCGAAACTCCGAACCCGATTCGGTCAGGATCGGGGCCGGAGAACCGGGCTCGCCGCCTAGCGCGACGCGCGGCGCCGGGACGGCCAATCGGCCTGCCCGGTGCGCAGGGTCCACTCGACGATCCGCCGCATCGTCTTGCCCAGGGCTTCATCGAATCCCGCCATGATCAGGTCGAAATGATCGCTGGCAACCGGTTCCGCAACCTCGAAGGATTGGTTGGCGATGATGACGCGCTCCGGCACCTTGACCAGTTTGGCATTGATCCGAACCCGAACTCGCGGTGGCTGAGCTGGATACAGCTCGGCCTGGAACTCGCGCAACTCGGTCCGCAACACATAATCGGCGCGCAGCCCGACCGATTCCCGACCCACCGAAACGATCCGATTGGTGTTCTCGAAGCTCTCGGTCAACAGGGTCTGGACCATGCTCGGCGCCCGATCCGACCAGGCCACCGAGGCGAAATAGTCCAGCCGCAGCGGCGATCGCATCGCCGCGATTCGCGCGGTGTCCAGGCCCGATGCCGCAACCGGCTGCTCGATCAGCAACTGCCACTCGACGCGTGGAAGATCGGCATCAAAGGTGTTCTTCGGCGTCAAGGTGTACAGGGCCGGCGGCGACGGCCGCAGCAGATCGGCGGCCGCGCCGCAGCCGCTCAGGGCCAGGGCGGCGCCCAGCAGGCCCAAACTCGTGACCTGGCGACGGGTCGGATCGGTCATTTCGGTCATTCCAAGGAAACGCCCTGATCGGAGGTACCGAACAGAAACTGGGCCGGATCGCGCTCCAGACGAGCGGCCACCCGCGACAGATTCTGCGCCAGGCCGCGAAGCTCGCTGACCATCTGGGTGAACTCGTACAGGCCGATGCTGGTAAAATCCTGAATGCTCTCGCGATTGGCCGCGATCAGCCCGGCGATCTGGTTGGCCACGCCGGCATAGGCTCGAGACAGTTGCTCGATCTGATCGACGACGGTCACGATATTCCGGTTCGCCGTCGTCAGCGTGGTCCGCAGCTCGTCGCTGATCACCGCCGCATCGACCCGGACCTCCGCGACCAGTCCGTCCAGATTGGCCGTCAGCGAATCCAGACGATCGACCGTTTGCGCAAGGCTGTCCGACCGTTCGGCCAGCGCCGACGTGACCCGGCGGACGTCTTCGAGGATCTGCGTGATGGTCCGTTGATTCTGTCCCGAAAGCAGCCGGTTGGCATTGTTCAGCAGCCGCGCCGCACCGGCCAGCAGTTCCGGCGCATTGGTCACCAGTTGCTGCAGGGTGGACGGGCGCGAGCGGATCACCGGCAGCCGCCGGCCCTCGATCGGTTCCAGCCGCGGACTGTCCTGCGTGCCGCCGCTGATCAGGATGTAGACGCCCCCGGTGATGCCCTGCAGCTCCAGCGAGGCGATGCTGTCGACCTTCACCGGCGTGTCGGCGGCAATCTCGATGACGACTTCGACCTGCTCGATGTTGTCCGGGTCGATCCGCACCTCGGTCACCTGCCCGACCGGAATCCCGCGATAGCTGACCGGGCTGCCGACCTGCAGTCCGGTGACCGTGCCGGTGAAATGGATCAGATAGCGATCGGTCTCGCGCTCCAGGCTGAGCGCGCCCAGCCACACCACGAACCCGACGATGCCGAGCCCGAGCAGGAGGACGAAGGCGCCGACCGCGACATAGCTGGCTTTGGTTTCCATCGGCCCGTCTCAGCCCGCTGCAGCCAGGGCCGCCCGTCCGCGCGGGCCGTGGAAATAGGACCGAATCCAGGGATGGTCGTAGGTCATCAGATTGGCCATGGTATCGACCACGACGCGCTTGTCGATCAGCACGGCGATACGGTCGCAGATCGCCCTCAGACTGTCGAGATCGTGGGTGACCATGAACACGGTTAGCCCGAGGCTCTGCTGCAGTCCGCGGATCAGCTCGTCGAACTGGGCGGCACCGATCGGGTCGAGACCGGCGGTGGGTTCGTCCAGGAACAGGATTTCCGGGTCGAGCGCCAGGGCGCGGGCCAGACCGGCCCGCTTCCTCATGCCGCCCGACAGCTCCGACGGGTATTTCATCCCGGCCGATGCCGGCAGCCCGGCCAGCGCGATCTTCACCCGTGCGATCTCGTCCAGCAGCGGCTGCACCAGATCGGTGTATTCCCTCAGCGGCACCTGGATGTTCTGCGCCACCGTCATCGAGCTGAACAGCGCGCCGTCCTGGAACAGCACGCCCCACCGGCCGCGCAACGCCTTGCGCCCGGCCTCGTCCAGCGCGGCGGTGACCCTGCCCAGCACCTCGATGGTTCCGGCAGCGGGCTGGATCAGCCCGATGATCTCCTTCAGAAGCACGGATTTGCCGGTGCCGGAGCCGCCGACCACGCCCAGCACTTCGCCGCGCCGGACATCCAGGTCGAGGCCGTCATGAATGACCTGCGGGCCGAACCGGGTGCACAGGTCGCGCACCCGGATCACGGGGTGGTCTGCCGCGCCGTCCATCTTCAGACCCCCAGCATCGAAAACGCGATGGAAAACATGGCGTCGAGCACGATCACCAGGAAGATCGACTCGACGACCGCCTGGGTGGTCAGCCGGCCGACGCTTTCGGCACTCCCCGTCACCTTCAATCCGTTGAAACAGCCGACCATCGCGATCACGAAGGCGAACACCGGCGCCTTGATCATGCCGGCCCAGAAATGCGCCACCGGAACGGCGGATTGAAGCTGGCGAACGAATTGCCCGAAACTGATGTCGAGGACGAAATAGCACATCACCGCGCCCCCGAACAACCCCAGGACGTTGGCCAGGAACGTCAACAGCGGCAAGGTGATGGCCAGCGCCAGGATGCGCGGCAGGACCAGAACCTCGACCGGGTCGAGGCCGATCGTCTGCATCGCATCGATCTCCTGACTGACCTTCATGGTGCCGATCTGGGCGGTGAAGGCCGAACCTGAACGGCCGGCGATGATGATGGCGGTGATCAGGATGCCCAGCTCGCGCAGGATCGACACGCCCAGCAGATTGACCGTGAACACCTGCGCGCCGAACCGGGCCAACTGGTCGGCCCCCTGATAGGCCAGCACCACGCCGATCAGGAACGACAGGAGTCCGATGATCGGCATGGCGTTCAGCCCGGTATGCTCCATGTGATGCACCACCGAGATCAGCCGCAGCCGCCTGGGTCGGATCAGCACGCCCAGCAGCTTGACCACCACCATGCCGAAAAAGCCGATCAGGTTGAGCGCTTCACGGCCGAAGCCGATGGTCGCCTTGCCCGCACTGATCGTGATTTCGAGCAGCTTGTTGACCTCGGTCGGCGTGATGCAGGCACCGGTTTCGGCCTTGCCGACCTCGCGCAGCAGCGTCTCGAAAGCCGGCCGGACATTGCGCAGGGTGACCTCGAACCCGCGCGCGCGCCACTCCGCGACGCTGCGCTGGATCAGCCATGCACCGACCGTGTCGAGCGCGGCCAGACCCGCCAGATCGACCGTCACCGGCCGCCCCGTCGCCACATCCGACAGCCGGAGCGCCTGCAGCCTCCGATCGAGCGGGCCGGCGCTGTCGATCTGCCACCGGCCGCCGGCGGTCAGCAGCGGCCCGTCCGGACGATCGGTCAGGTCGATCCAGCCGGCATCGCTGCGCGGCACGACTCCGTCCATTGCCCTCCATCCCGTCCGGCGGCGGCGATCCTCCGGCCGCAGCGCGGATCGCGCCATTGCGCCTGCCATTGCGCATGATCGTGCGGCTTCGAATTGCGGTCCGGATCGCCAGTGTTACGATGGCCCATCGCACCGCGCACCACCAGGGCCAACTCGATGGACATCAAGGATCATATCCGCAGCATCCCCGACTTTCCCAAGCCGGGCATCCTGTTCTACGACATCTCCACGCTTCTGGCCCACCCCCAGGCATGGCGCGCGACGGTCGATCGCCTGGCCGAGGCGATCCGCCCGCATGCGCCCGACCTGCTGGCCGGCATCGAATCGCGCGGTTTCCTGACCGCCGCACCGCTGGCCCTGGAGCTGGGCTGCGGCTTCGTGATGGTGCGCAAGCGCGGCAAGCTGCCCGGCGCCACCGTCTCGCACGCCTACGATCTGGAGTATGGCACGGACACCATCGAGATCCAGGCCGATGCCGTGCAGCCCGGCCAGCGGGTCGTGGTGATGGACGATCTGCTGGCCACCGGCGGCACGCTGGCGGCGGCGGTCGCCCTGTTGCGCCGGGTCGGCGCCGATGTCCGCGGTGCGGCCTGCATCATGGAGCTGGGCTTTCTCAACGGCCGCGATCGGCTGGACGTCCCCTGCACCACGCTGATCCGCTACGACGAATGACCGCAGCCCGGCCTGCCGCGAGCCGCGGGTGCCCTTCGGAAGCGCGATGACCGGACCGGACGAGCCGATGCCAGCCCGCTCCATGGTGTCCCACTCGATTTTGGTGTCCCACGCGACTTTACCATTCTTAAATGCCCCGCAATTATGCTGAATTTAGGTCGTTGCTTCGCCAACCGGAGGTGCCGGAGATGCCGAAACCGCCATCGCACCGGATCGGAGAGTAGATGCCATGCTGCAGGATCGCCTGTCCGTGCTGGGCGACGACGTTGCGTTCATGTCGTCGTTCCTGATGTCGGCGCTGAAGAAGATCGACCTTGCCACGATGCGCCATTCGGTGAGCGTGGCGGCGGTCGCGGACGAGGTCGGCGAGGCCCTGGCGCCGGCCGAGCTGCGTCCGCAGATCTGGCTGGCCGGCCTGCTCCACGATGTCGGCAAGATGGCGATGAGCCCGCGGGTTTTCGTCCATGACGGCCCTCTGGCGGAAGACGAGTATGCCGCGGTCAAGGAGCACACCGTCGTCGGCGAACGTACCCTGGCGCGGCTCTACGATTCCGGCACCGTCGCCACGGTTGCCCTGCACCATCACGAACGCCACGACGGCAAGGGCTATCCGCACGGCCTCAGCAACGGCCAGATTCCCCTGCCGGCGCGCATCGTCTCGATCGCCGATGCCTATGACGCGATCCGCACCACCCGCGCCTATTCTCGCGGCCGCACCCACCTCGAAGCCATGGCCGAGATCGCCCGCTCCTCCGGCCGCCATTTCGACCCCTATCTGGTCAACGCCTTCCTGACCATCGAACGCCGCATCGAGACCGCTTACGACAGCGTCGCGACGGAGGATCTGTCGGGGTTCAACTGAATCCGTCAGGTCCGAGTCGACGGCGGGTCCAAACCGGTTATCGGCGTCCTGCATGAAGCGCAGGGGCACCCGCTTCAACGGGCCGGTGCCCGCCGCAGGGCGATCGGTACAGGCGGTGTTCGACCGGAGGCCCCTTCGTTGCCCGCCCCTTCGTTGAAAGCCAGCCCGGATCGGGATATGTTCCTATCGGCCGACGCAAGCGGAGGGAGACCATGCCGGCGCACCCAGCGTCCGTGACGAAACGTTACATTCCGGACCCGGTCCCGTTCGGCGTAACGGGGCGCGAGGCCAGGGAATCCGCGGGTTTTGGAGGGTGGATGTGACATTCCGTGACATTCAGCGGCGATCCGGCGAGGCAGACCGCCAAAATGTCCATTTTGTCCATTTTGTCCATTCCGGAGCCGCCCCGGCCCGGTCCGCGCGCCGCTGCGGCATCGAAAATGCTGCGCGCGCCACCGCGGGGGGCTATTGTCGAACGATGTTTCGGCTTTGCAATCCGAATGTGCCGCGGCTGGTCGCGCTGGTGCTCTGCCTGTGCCTTCTGGCCGGATGCGGCTGGATCATCGTTCGCGGCGCCGGGTCGGAGCGCGGGGTCGACCGGCTGACCATCGGCGTGCCGATCTGACCATGCGATCCGCCCGCCTCCTCTCCCGGCCCAATGCCACCCGCTCGGGGCTTGCCCGATCCGGGCACGCCCGATCGTGGTACGAGGCGACCGCCCATCCCCGCACGCCCTGCCCGCCCCTGGCGGGCGATACCACGGCCGATGTCGTGGTGATCGGCGGCGGGCTGACCGGTCTGTCGGCCGCCCTGCATCTGGCCGAGGCGGGCCGCGACGTGGTCCTGCTGGAAGCCGAACGGGTCGGCTGGGGCGGGTCCGGACGCAATGGCGGACAGATCCTGACCGGCTACAATCTCGACATGGCGTCGATCGCTCTGATCGCCGGACGCGACGATGCCCGGCGGCTCTGGGACATGGCGCTGGAGGCCAAGGCGATCATCCGCGACCGGGTCGCCCGCCACGGCATCGACTGCGATCTCCGCTGGGGCTATCTGCTGGCCGGCCTCAAACCCCGTCACATGGCGGAACTGCGCGCCGACCTGCACCACATCCGCGACGTTTACGGCTACACCGAGGCTCGGGTCGTGGACGCCGGAGAAATTCGTGCCATGATAGCCTGCCCGCATTACCGGGGCGGCTTGTTCGATGCCAGCGGCGGTCAGCTCCATCCGCTCAATTATACGCTGGGTCTGGCCCGCGCGGCGCGGGCGGCCGGGGTGCGGCTGTTCGAAGCCACGCGGGTCGAACGGCTGGACACCGGCCCGGATGGCGGGGTGATGGCGAGGAGCACCGGCGGCCTGGTGCGTGCGCGCCATGCGGTGCTGGCGGCTGATGCCTATCTCGATAGTTCTGCGATACCTCTGCAACCTAAATTAGACACCTTCACCATGCCGGTCGACACCTGCATCGTCGCCACCGAGGTGCTGGGTGCGGAGCGGGCGCGGGCCCTGATTCCATCGGGCGCCGCGGTGTCCGACGTCAATTTCGTGCTGAACTATTTCCGGCTGACCCCCGACCACCGGCTGCTGTTCGGCGGCGGCGTGGCCTATGCGCGGCGGCACCGCACAACGCTGGGCGAGGCGGTCCGCCGCACCATGGTTCGCATGCTGCCGAGCCTGGCCGGCGTGCGGATCGAGTTCGCCTGGACCGGCACGGTCGGTATCACCCGCAACCGGCTGCCGCATCTCGGCCGGCTGACGCCCGCCATAGTCTTCGCCCAGGGCTATTCCGGCCAGGGACTTGCCCTCAGCGGGCTGGCCGGCAGGCTGATCGCCGAAGCCATCGCCGGGCAGCCCGAGCGGTTCGACGTGTTCGCCCGACTGCCCCACTCCCCGTTTCCCGGCGGCCGGCTTCTCCGCCTGCCGGCATTGCTGCTGGCGACAAGCTGGTATCGGCTGCGCGACTGGCTGTGATCGTCAGCCCGATGCCGCCCGGACAGACATCCGAAGTCAGGCTGCCACCGACTCCGAGGACGGCTCCGTTGCCCGCAAAAGATGATAGGCGGTCACCAGATCAGTGGACAGCGCCGTCCGGCCGCAATGCGGACATTCGACACTGGGCCCCAATGATTTGACCATGAAGGTTCTGCCGCAGGAGCAGACGATCCGAGTCGCACCGGACTGTTTCTCTTGAATTCTCATCGCGCGGTCTCCTTGACCACAGTATCGCCGCAATCGGCTTTTTCGCCAAGGAGGATTGAAAAGCCCGTTCGACCAAGATGTCGCGGCACCGGCCCGCGTTGCCGGTCGAATGATCGCCGGTTCAGCCCAGTTCGCGCAGGGCGGAGCGGATGGTGTCGATCAGCCGGTCGATCTCGGGCTTCTCGATGATCAGCGGCGGGGTCAGCGCGATGATGTCGCCGGCGGTCCGGATCAGCACGCCTTTGTCATAGCATTTGAGAAACACGTCGAGCGCCCGCCGGGTCGGCTGGCCCGGGATCGGCTGAAGTTCGATACCGCCGACCAGGCCGAGATTGCGCAGATCGATGACGTAGGGCTCGCCCTTGAGGCTGTGGATCGCGTCTTCCCAATACGGCGCCAGCTCGGCGGCGCGCTGAAACAGGCCTTCCTCCAGATAGGTGTCCAGCGCGGCATGAGCGGCGGCGCAGGCCAGCGGGTGGCCGGAATAGGTGTAGCCATGAAACAACTCGATAGCGTGTTCCGGCCCGTGCATGAAGGCATTGTAAATGTGCCGGCGCACAAAGACCGCGCCCATCGGCACGGTGCCGCTGGTCAGACCCTTGGCGGTCGTCACGATGTCCGGCAGCACGTTGAAGTATTCGGCCGCGAAAGCGGCGCCCAGCCGGCCGAAGCCGGTGATCACTTCGTCGAAGATCAGCAGGATGCCGTGCCGGTCGCAGATCGTACGCAACCGCTCAAGATAGCCCTTGGGCGGCAGCAGCACGCCGGCGGAACCGGCGAACGGCTCGACGATCACTGCGGCAATGGTCGAGGCGTCATGCAACGCGACCAGCCGCTCCAGATCATCCGCCAGGTGGGCGCCCCAGGCCGGCTGGCCGCGGCTGTAGGCATTGTGCGCGAGATCATGGGTGTGCGGCAGGTGATCGACGCCCGGCAGCCCCAGTCCGAACGATTTCCGATTGTGGGCCACACCGCCCACCGAAATGCCGCCGAAGCCGACCCCATGATAGCCGCGCTCCCGCCCGATCAGGCGTTGACGCTGGCCCTGGCCCGTCATGCGGTGGAAATTGAGCGCGATCTTGAGGGCCGTATCGACCGATTCCGAACCGGAATTCGTGAAGAAGACGTGATCGAGATCGCCCGGCATCATCGCCGCAAGCCGCGCCGCGAGATCGAAGGCCGCCGGATGGCCCATCTGGAATGCCGGAGAGTAATCGAGCCGGGCCGCCTGCTGCTGGATCGCCTGGACGATGCGCGGCCGGCAGTGCCCGGCATTGACGCACCACAGGCCGGCAGTGCCATCCAGGATCTGTCGGCCGTCTACGGTAGTGTAGTACATGCCGGAAGCGGCAACGATCAGGCGCGGAGCCTTCTTGAACATCCGGTTCGAGGTGAACGGCATCCAGAAGGCTTCGAGATTGTTGGGCGCAGGTTCGCCCACGGCACTCCGCGCCACCGCCTCGTCCATGATCCGATCGCTCCCTCGCCGATCCGTCCTGCCGCGACCGCAGTTCCGTCATCAGCGTAGGACCGGCGCACACGGCCGACAAGGCAATTCCAGGCAACGCCCAGATCTTGCGCGTTGCGCAGGGAATCGGCTGTCAGCGGCCGGCCCGGACATCCGTCCGGTCAAGGCTTTCGATACGAAGCGGTTATTGCTTTCAGGTATCTAGCATTCTCCTTGTCGCTCTGGCATCCTTCCTGTGGAAGCTGCGTTTGTTACCATGAAGTAATCGACCGGCCCCGGAAGGGCCTGTTTATTCTCAGAATTAATGCTTTGGGCAGGTCCATCCGGCCAAGGGATTATTGCCATTATCGATTTGTCCAATCAGGGATATCCAAGAATGGCCCCGATTTGCAGCCCCTATCTGGATCGTCCGACACGTTCGATGGAGGAAGCGGTTCTCGATCGATTGTTTGAGCGTCACGATTTGGACCGCAACGCGCTTGCCGCTTTGCTGGACGGTCTGGATTTGCCGGTGGCGGTCGTGCACATCGGCACGACCTCGATCAGGCACCAGATCGTCTATATCAATCCGGCCTTTGGCGCGGCGTTTGGCTTCGACCGGCGTGACGTGTTGTATCGGACGCCCTGGTCGTTCCATACCGAGCCCGACGGATTGGACCAGGTGGCCGGTGTCGCGCTGGGCACGGATTTAAGGGAACGAGGCCGAGCGTTTGCCAGTGTCGATATTCTTGCCCGCGACGGCAACCCGATGCTGGTCAATATGCTCGCTGGCATGATCCGTATCCAATCAAGCAAAAAGCTTTTCTATGCCGCCATTTACAGAATAGTACAAACTGCCAAGCCCGTTTCCATAGACCTTCAAGCCTATGCCGGAACCTGATTGCCCCTCCTAAACAACCTGCCGCAGCGGTCATGTCCGGCGCGGTCTCGGTAGAACACATGCGGGGCTCAGTCTATGGTGGCAATCCCCACGAGACCATTGGTTCCGATCTCGATATTGAAGCAGATGTAAGCCTCTGCTTCGTCATCGTAACAGGTCTGCGTACCTGGATGGTCCGCATCCACATCCGCCGGTTCGCGGTAGGGCACCCCCGTGGCATCGTGGCGGCGAAGGATTTCAGCGAAATTGATGGTGTTGAAGCGGGGTGTGGATTGGCGGTAGGCGGTCAGGAAAAAGTGTCCCGCCCGACAACCGCTGACCACCCAGTAGACTTCGGCCGAGTTAAGCCGCAGACCGACCGGCGGCGGATCGAAGACTTCGCTGTCCGACATGGCTTGCTTCAACGCGGCCAGATCCGCAGCCGACAATCGGGACTCCGCAAGGGGCGGCGCGCCGATCGACAGCGGATCGAAGAGATTGACGCGGTCAACCGTCAGACCGCGATGGACCATTTGCTGCATCACGGCGCCGCCTTCGGCGTCCGGGATCACCTCGTATCCTCGCGCCTGCCGGCTGAAATCGGCATTGTAGACGAACCGGTACCGGTCGGGCGCACCGGCCATACAGGCGGCGCGGAGATCGGCGCCGTCGAGATAGCTGAACCACGTCGCCCGCTGGACCAGCAGATTGTCGGGCGGACCACGAAAGGTGCAGGCGGCGACCAGCGCAAGACCGGCCAAAGCGGCGACGACCTGCCGCCCGGCTACCGATCCGGCAACCACCCACAACATCGCTGCAACAAGTCTTCGGTCGAAGCCTGCAGGTCTGGTCATCCACGGTCTCCCCGCCACCACGCGGCCAACCGCCCTGCCGATCGGCGACCACCTAGACCGATCTTGTAAGAAACCCTAACAGATCCTTGATACAGGCCCAAGATTCTGCACCCCAAAGTGATTCGGCGCTGGACATTGGCGCAGCAAGAAGGCTAATCTGAGGTACGCGAATGACACGACATTCGAATGCGAGATCCCCCGATGCGTTGCCTTCCGTGCTCCTTGCCGCCCAGTCTCCCAGGCCTTGCCGGCCATGGCTGCCGACGGGTCTTGCTCGTCCTGTCCACCATCTTACTCGCGATCGTTCCGGTTGCCCAGGCCTGGGCGGACCGCTATGCAGCGCTGGTGATTGATGCTGCGACCGGCGAGGTATTCCACGAGGACAATGCCGACGCGGTGCTCTATCCGGCATCGCTGACCAAAATGATGACGCTGTATCTGACGTTCCGTGCGCTTGAGCAGGGCACGCTTACCCTGGAACAGCGACTGCCGGTCTCGGCCTATGCGTTTCGCCAATCGCCGTCGCGCCTCGGTCTGGCGATCGGCTCCAGAATTCGAGTTGAAGACGCGATCTATGCGCTCGTGACCAAATCGGCCAATGACATCGCCGTGGTGTTGGCCGAGGCGATCGGCGGCAGCGAACCGCGCTTCGCGCAGTTGATGACCCAGCAGGCGCGCCGGCTGGGCATGACCCGGACGAGCTTCCGCAACGCCTCCGGCCTGCCCCATGCCCAACAGCAGAGCTCGGCCCGCGACATGGCCCGTTTGGCCCAGGTGATGATCCGGGACTTTCCCCAATACTATCATTATTTCAGCACCGAAAGCTGGCGCTTTCGCGGCAACGTGTACCACAACCACAACCGCCTGCTCGGCCGGTACCCCGGCATGGACGGGCTCAAGACCGGCTTCATTCGGGCTTCGGGCTTCAATCTGGTCGCATCCGCCATGCGTGGCCGTTTACGGCTGATCGCCGTGGTGTTCGGCGGCGACACCGCAGAGGCGCGCAACCAGCGACTTGCCAACCTGCTCGACCAGGCCTTCGCCAGCCGGCGCGGCACGACGCTGATCGCCCAGGGCAGCGCGCCGCCGATCTCCGTCATTCCCGGCACCCGGCCGTCCGCGGTGGCCGCTGCTCCCGCGGCCGGCATTCCGCGCAGTCTCGGGATCGCATCGGTTCTGGCCGCCGCGCCGCTCTCGACGGCACCGGTATCGGCCGAGGATGCGCCGATCAACCCGCCGGTCCCGAACCGGCGTCCGATCCCGGCCACGGCGTCGGAGACTGCAGCCCGGCCCGCCGAGGCGATGGTGCCCATCGCACCTTCTCCTCCTGCCCAACGCCGAACCGCACAGCGCCAAACGGCCAGCGCGGCCGGTTCGGTCGCACAGGCCCGTCCGACGCGCCGCCAGACCACATCGCGCACCAGTGCAGTCCAGGAGGAGCAGGGCGACACCGGGGCAACCGGCCGTTGGGGCATCCAGGTTGGCGCCTTCCGCAATGCTGCCACCAGCCGGCAGGCCATTCAGCGCGCCCGCGCCCAGCTTCCCGGTCTGCTGGGATCGACCTCGAGCGCGGTTGTGCCCGTTGGCAGCGGCCGCAACCGGCTCTACCAGGCCCGTCTCCTGGGTCTGGAGCAGCGCACCGCGACCACGGCCTGCAATCGGCTCGCGGCGAGCCGGGCGCCTTGCTTCACGATCGCTCCCTGAACGGCCCCCCTTGAACGGCCCATGCTCTTGGCCGGAGGTCAGGCGATCTGGGCGACGATCAACGCCCCGCGCGATGCCATGAAGTACAACCCAAGATGGTGGGTGATCGGCTGGGGATGTGCCGCGGTGGCGGGCAAACCGATCGCTTCGGCGGCAGCGCGGGGCAGGTCATAGGTGGCACAGCCGGTTTCATGCACCACGATATCGGCCAGAGTGGGCATCATGCCGTGATTCCGCGCCGACAGCAGCGTGAGAACGAAATCCATCACGCAGATATCGGTGCAAATGCCCACCACCAGCACGGCCTGGAGGCCGTGCCGGTTGACCCAATCGACCACCAGATTGCGGCCGTCATCGCGGATCGCGCCGACAAAGCCGTTGATGCAGTCTTTGCGCAGCAGAGTGGCATGGCGGGCGGAGTCCAGCCAGGCAAGGTCCGGCACCAGGTTTTCCTGCCCGGTGCCGCGCTCGCAATGGGGCGGATAGGGCGGCTCGGGCTTCCCTGGTTCATGGGTATCCAGGAACGCAAGGATCGGCCAGCCCTGCGCCTCGAATCGCCGGGCCAGCCCCATGGTCTCGCCGATCATGGCGGAAATCTGCGGATTCGGGGCCGGCGGGGCGAGCGGGCCGCAGCCGACCGTGGCGAAGCCGTTGACCTC
>CAZTNV010000033.1:0-14638 GCA_964615535.1 uncultured Mycobacteriaceae bacterium
TGTCGGCCAAGCCGGCGAAACCTTCAACATCAACGCCGACACCGTGGCGGGCGCGATCGCCGGCGCACTCAATGCCACCAGGTTGTTCCTGTTGACCGACGTGTCCGGCGTGTTCGACAAGTCCAAGGCACTGATCACCGACATCACGCTGAGCCGCGCCCGTTCCCTGATGGCCGACGGCACGATTTCCGGCGGCATGATCCCAAAGCTGGAGACCTGCATCGCAGCGGTCGAGCAGGGCGTCGAGGGGGCGGTGATCCTGGACGGGCGGGTACCGCACGCTCTGCTGCTGGAAGCCTTCACCGATGGCGGCGTGGGCACGCTGATCCGGGAGGACTGAGGCGTCGATCGGCAACGGGCTTACGAATACCGCGACCGCCGGGCGCGCCGCCGGAACAGCAGCAGCATGATGAGGCCCAGCCCGAGCAGCACGGCGATGGCCGGCCACAACAGTACGGTCAGGATCACCGGGTCCCACAACTCTGGCCACAAATAGCGCTGGATGGCCGGCTGGGCGGTCTGGAGACTCTCGGGATCGATCATGAACCAGAGCTCACCGATCGTGCTGAGCCGAAACCCGGCGGCCGGCCCCGACGGTTCGGCCGGGCCAAGCGGCCCCTCGCTGACCTGCCACCCCTCGCTGACCTGCCACCACGTGACGATGTCGTAGCCCAGCACCACCAAAGCCATGACGATGAAGGCCCAGCCGATCGCCCGTCCGAAGATCATGGATTAGGTCTTTCCGATCAAGAACCGGCGGCATTAGACACCAATCGACCGGTCCTTTCCAGGGCGGCGCAGCAGCGGGGCCGGGCGCTGGTGCCGTCAGCCCAGCACCGATCTCTGCGCCGCCACCAACTCCTCCACGCCCTTACGTGCGAGCCGCAGCAGTTCGAAAAAGCTTTCTTCGTCGAAGGGCGACTGCTCCGCCGTAGCCTGGATCTCAACGATCCCACCGCTGCCGGTCAGCACGAAATTGGCGTCGGCCTGGGCCGCCGAATCCTCGGCATAGTCCAGATCGAGCACTGCCATGCCCTGATACAGGCCGCAGGAGATCGCGGCGACTTCCCCGGTCAGCGGCGGCGCCTTGATCGCGCGAATCTCGGTCAGGTGACGGCAGGCCAGGGCCAGGGCAACATAGCTGCCCGTGATGGCGGCAGTGCGGGTGCCGCCATCGGCCTGCAACACGTCACAATCGATCTTGATCTGCAATTCGGCCAAGGCCTTCAGATCGGTCACCGCGCGTAGCGACCGGCCGATCAGCCGCTGGATTTCCTGCGACCGGCCGGTCTGCCGGCCCCGTGCCGCCTCGCGGTCGGTGCGTCGGTCGGTCGAGCGCGGCAGCATGCCGTATTCCGCCGTGATCCAACCGCGCCCGCTGCCCTTCAACCAGCCCGGCACGCCCTCCTCCACCGAGGCGGTGCACAGCACATGGGTGTCGCCGAACCTGGCCAGGCACGATCCCTCGGCATATTTGTTGACGCCGGTTTCCAGGCTGATCGGCCGGAGCGCATCCGGCGCGCGGCCCGAGGGACGCCCTTTGGCGCCGGGCGATCTGGGGAGTGCGGGGCTGAGGGCTGAAGCCATCGGGCTTTCCTTTGCGCCGGAACGGAACTGCACGCTATCCTCGCGGGCGGTCGTCGTCCAGCTCGCCGGTGCTCGGCGAGAACGGTTTGCGGCCTGCCGCAAGGCGTGAAATCGCTCCGGTGGGCTGCGCCGGACCATTGCGGCAACCCGTTGAATGCGCCGCCGTCGCCCCCTAGATCTCAAAGGCCATGCCGAAGCTTATCGGACTGCAGACGTCTTCACCCAGAGAGATGATCGCCGAACTCAATGAGAGATCGCGCGAGGTCTTCCGCCATATCGTCGAAGCCTATGTCGAAACCGGTGAGCCGGTGGGGTCGCGTACGATTTCGCGCCGGCTCGGCACTGGCCTCTCGCCGGCGACCATTCGCAACGTCATGGCCGATCTGGAAGAAGCCGGGCTGCTCTATGCGCCGCACATCTCGGCGGGGCGGATGCCGACGGAGATCGGGCTCAGGATGTTCGTCCATGGCCTGCTTGAGATCGGCGATCTGAGCGAAGAGGAGCGCGACAACATCGAGTCGCAATGCACCGCCGCCGGTCGCAGTCTGCCCGAGGTGCTGGCCGATGCCACCGCGGCACTGTCTGGACTCTCGCGCTGCGCCGGATTGGTCCTGGCGCCGAAATCCGATCGGCCGTTGCGGCATATCGAGTTCGTGAATCTCGCGCCCGGCCGGGCGCTGGTGGTCATGGTCACCGATGACGGTCTGGTCGAGAACCGGGTGATCGAGGTACCCGTTGGTCTGACCGCCTCGACCCTGGCCTCGGCGTCGAACTATCTGAGCGCGCGGGTTCTCGGCCGCACGTTGAGCGAGGCCCGTGCGGAAATCACCGCCGAAGTCGCACAGCATCAGAGCCAGTTGGACGAGCTGACCGCCAAGGTGGTCGAGGCCGGGTTGGCCACCTGGGCCGGCGGTTCATCCAGCACGCTGATCGTCAAGGGCCAGTCACGCCTGCTCAATGACGTCACGGCGATCGGTGATCTGGAACGGATTCGCGGACTGTTCGACGCCCTGGAAACCCGCGAGGCGATGCTGCGCATGCTAGATGCGGCCAACCAGGCCGAAGGCGTGCAGATTTTCATTGGTGCCGAGAATTCACTGTTCAGCCACGCCGGCTGCTCGATGATTATCGCCCCATACACCGGCAGCAGCGAACAGATCGTCGGTGCGATTGGCGTGATCGGACCGACCCGTTTGAATTATGCGCGAATCGTGCCAATGGTCGATTATACCGCCAAGGTCATCGGGCGCATCCTGTGGAACAAACGGAACGAGAACAAGGTAGCATGACCGACAACGATCAGAAGCAGAACGGCACCGACACGGCGGCGGCGAGCGAATCCGTTGCCCCCGAAAGTCAGCCCGCCGCCGCTCCCGCCACCGAGGCGCTGACGCCCGAGGCGGAAATCGCCCGGCTGACCGAAGAAAACGCCAAGCTGCGCGACCAGATGCTACGGGCCTTGGCCGATGCCGAAAACACTCGCCGCCGCACCCAGCGTGAGCGTGAGGACATGGCGAAATATGCCATCAGCGATTTCGCCAAGGAATTGCTAGCGGTTGCCGACAATCTTCGTCGTGCCCTGGAGGCGGTGCCGGAGAACGAGCGGCGGGCGGAGTCCGTGCTGGCCAATCTGGCCGAGGGCGTTTCGGCGACCGAGCGCCAGTTGCTGTCAGCGTTCGAAAAGAACGGCATCGTGAAGATCGACCCCGTCGATCAGAAATTCGATCCCAACTACCATCAGGCGATGTTCGAGGTGATCGACAGCGGCAAGCTGCCGGGGACAGTGGCTCAAGTCATCCAGCCCGGCTACGTCCTGCACGGCCGCCTGCTGCGTCCCGCCCTGGTCGGCGTCGCCAAGGGCGAGCCGCCGCCCAAGGTCGACACCGTCGCTTGACCCGGTGTGCGGCAGCGGGGGGACGAGCGGGGTTGGCCCGGGCCTTGTGGCGAGGCTTGACCGCCTCAATGCGACATGAGAACCGGCACTGTCATGTTCTGAAGAATGTGTCGGGTTACCCCACCCAGCACCATTTCGCGCAGCCTGGGCGTGCCATAGGCGCCCATCACGATCAGGTCGGCGCACAGGTCCGCGGCGCGGCTGAGCAATGCTTCGCCCACCTCGATGTGGTCCACGTGGAGTTGCGCTGCCTCGGCCCGGACACCGTGGCGGGCAAGATGAAGCGTGATGTCGGCACCGGGTTCGTCACCCAGGGTGGGACCAGGGTTGATCGCCAGCACGGTCACCTGCTTTGCCGCTTCGAGCAGCGGCAGGGCATCGGCCACCGCGCGCGCCGCCTCGCGGCTGGCATTCCAGGCGACCAGCACCCGGTCGCCCGAACTCTGCGGTCTGAAGGCATAGGGCACGACCAGAACGGGTCGGCCGCAGCCCAGGATCATCTCGTGCAGATGGACATGGCCGACCCGGTCGTGATCGCCGGGATCGATCTGGCCGGCAATCACCAGATCGGCGTAGCGCCCGAAGATTCCTACCGCGAAATCGGGATCGCCCTGTGCAACGCGCCATTCCGATCGGTCATGGCGGCCGGCCAGAGTCGTCCGTCCCTCAAACAGACTTCTGGCCGCCTCGGCCAGCCGGTTGACGGTGTCCTGCGGCAGCCGTCGCGCCTCAACCGGCATCTCGGCCAGAATGTAGGCGGGCAGTCGCGGCAGGGTCTTCACGAACAGGCCGGTCAGATGCGCATCGTGGCGCTCGGCCAGCGCGGCGGCGTAATCGATCCGCGCCGCCGCCGCAGCCGACGAATCGACGATAACCAGCAGGTCCTTGAGTGCCATGGCAATCTCCCCTTGGGCGTCCGCCTGGATCGGCGGATCGTGACATCCTATTCTAGGCTGCGACAACCGAATCATGCCACCCGGGTCGATGCCGCTCGCTCCGGTGCAAAAAGCCGGTGATCGGCCGGCCCGGCCCAGCCCGCTGCTAATTCTCGGTCAACCAATGTAGTTGATGGTAACCTCCGACGCGGCCTTGGTTCGGCATGGCGCCGATCGCCGCCAGCGATGAGGACCCCGCCCCATGACAAGCGCCTCGGTCGTGCCGGCCCCGGCCTTCGAGAATGCCCTTGCGGTGCTGGCACCCCAGGTGCCGCCCACGCTCGATCCGGCTGAGCGCCAGCGGATCGACCAGATCAAACAAACGGTCGATCTGACCTCTTCGACCAGCGTGATCGGCTTCGGCACCCAGTCCGAACAGCGCGTCGCGGATTTCGCCGATTCGGTGCTCAACCAGGTGATGTCGCGCGATCTCGGGCCGGTCCACGACCGGCTGTCGGAGATCAAGCTGATCGCTCAGGGACTCAATGCCGATCGGCTCAAGGAACGGACCGGCTTCTTCGACCGACTCTTTTTCAACGTCAAGCGCGAGGTCGCCAAATTCTCGGACCGTTTCATGACCGCGCGCGGCCAGATCGACGCCATCGCCACCCAGCTCGAAGACCAGATCCAGGAGGTCAATCTCGGGCTGATCATGCTCGATCAACTGTTCGATCAGAATCTCGAAAATTTTCGGGAACTGTCGCTGCACATTCAGGCGGGAAAGGAACTGATCGACGAATACCGATCGGTTCGACTGCCGGAACTTGAGCGCGAGGCGCAGGCCAGGGCCAACGATCCGGACGCGCTGATCCATGCCCAGCGGGTCCGCGATCTGAAATCGGCCATCGAGCGGCTCGATCGCAAGATTCTGAATCTGGAAAAATCCAAGGCGATCGCCCACGCCTCGATGCCGACCATCCGGCAGGTTCAGCAGACCGGAATCATGCTGGTCGAGGAGTTGCGCAGCGCGCTGGCCCATGCAGTCCCCGCGTGGAAGAACACCATGCTGATTCATATCGAGCAGTTGAAACAGCGTCACGGGCTGGCCACGCTCAAAGCGATGACCGATTTCACCAACGAGCAGCTCAAGGCGATGGCCGACCAACTCGACCAGAACACTGTGGCAATCCACGAGCAGAGCCAGCGCGGCATCGCCGATGTCGAGGCCATCACCTACACCATTGGCAAGCTGGTTCAGACTCTGGACAAGGTTGACGGACTGGAACGACAGGCTCGCGAGGCGCGTCAATCCGGCCGCGTTGCCTTGGCCAAGGCCGAGGCCGAGCTGCGCGCGCAGCAGGCGAAGATCGGCTGATGACGGACGATTCGGCCTGCCCCGCCCGAACCGACCCTTTCGGCGCACCGAACCATGGCCGGTCATAGCCCTCGACTCAGCGGGCCGACTACGCGATGGTCGGCATCCACCCGATCTTCTCCGTGCCATGACCGACTCCTCGTCCCCACCCCGCACCTACTACCTGATCGACGGCTCCGGCTATATTTTCCGGGCGTTCCATGCGCTGCCGATGATGACGCGCCGGTCGGACGGGACGCCGGTCAATGCCGTGTTCGGGTTCACCGGAATGCTCATCCGCCTGTTGGCCGAGCTGAAGGCGGATCATTTGGTGGTAGTGTTCGACGCCGCGCGGCGGAACTACCGCAACGACATCTACCCGGACTACAAGGCCAACCGGGTCGAGACGCCGCCCGAGCTGGTCCCGCAATTTCCCCTGATCCGGGCCGCGGTCGCGGCGTTCAACGTGCCCTGCGTTGAGCAGGAGGGATACGAGGCCGACGATCTGATCGCGACCTATTGCCGGTTGGCACGCGAGCGGGGTGAGCGCGCGGTCATCGTATCGTCGGACAAGGATCTGATGCAGTTGATCGGCAACGGCACCACCATGCTCGACCCGATCAAGAACAAGCCGATCGACACCGCCGAGGTGATCGAGAAGTTCGGCGTGCCGCCCAGCCAGGTGGTCGATGTCCAGGCGCTGGCCGGCGACGGGGTCGACAACGTGCCCGGCGTGCCTGGCATCGGCATCAAGACCGCAGCGCAACTGATCTGCGACTATGGCGACCTGGAAACCCTGCTGGCCCGCGCCCCTGAAATCAAACAGCCCAAGCGCCGCCAGAGCCTGATCGCGTTTGCGGATCAGGCGCGGATCTCCAGGCGGCTGGTTCTGCTCGACGAGCACGCGCCGGTGCCGCTCGGGCTGGACGAGTTGGCGGTGCAGCCGCCGGACAAGGCGACGGTTCTGGCATTCCTGCGCCAGCAGGAATTCCGCTCGATCGCCGCGCGGATCGAGGCGCAATTCGCTGGCGTCGAGGCGATTCCCGTTCAGGCCGCTGCGCCGGGCGCGATATCGCCGGACGCTCCTGGTGACGCGCCGCCCGCTGTCACGGTATCCTACGAGCTGGTGCAAACCGAAGCGGCGCTGGCCGCCTGGATGGCACGGGCGAACGAGACCGGGCTGGTCGCCGTCGATACCGAAACCGATTCACTGGATGCAGTAACCTGCCGGCTGGTCGGGGTATCGCTGTCCACCGCACCGGGCGATGGCTGCTACATCCCGCTCGGCCATGTCGGAGCGAACGGTGCGGGCACGCTGGTGCTGGATGCCGAGGGCGGCCCGCCGCCGCAAATCCCGCTCGACCGCGCGATCGGACTGCTCAGGCCGATGCTGGAAGACCCGGCGGTGCTCAAGGTCGGCCACAACCTGAAATTCGATCATGCCGTGCTGGCGCGACACGGCATTCGGGTGGCCCCGTTCGACGACACCATGCTGATCTCCTATGTGCTGGACGGTGGCAGCCACGGCCACGGCATGGATGAGCTGGCCGACACCCATCTGGGCCACGCCACCATCAAATTCGTGGAGGTGTGCGGCAAGGGCAGGGACCAGATCACCTTCGACCGGGTGCCGCTCGACAAGGCGTTGGCCTATGCCGCGGAGGATGCCGACGTCACGCTCCGTCTGCACCGTGCGCTGAAACCCCGTCTGCTGGCCGAGCGCATGGTCACGGTCTACGAGACCATTGAGCGGCCCCTGCCGCAGATCGTTGGCGACATGGAGCTGTGCGGCATCAAGGTCGACCGTGCCGCACTGGAACGGCTCTCGGCCGAGTTCGCTCAGGGGCTGGAACGGCTGGAAGGTGAAATTCACGAGCTGGCCGGGCGCCGCTTCAACGTAGGCTCGCCCAAGCAGTTGGGCGAGGTGCTGTTCGACGAAATGGGCCTGAACGGCGGCAAGAAGAGCGGCAAGACTGGCGCCTGGTCGACCGATTCCGGCGTGTTGGAAACTTTCGCGGCGCAGGGCCACGACATTGCCCAGCGAGTGCTCGATTGGCGCCAGCTCGCCAAGCTTAAGGGCACCTACACCGATGCGCTGGTCCAGCAGATCAACCCCGCGACCGGCCGGGTCCACACTTCGTTCAGCCTTGCCGCGACCAATACCGGCCGGCTGTCGTCCAACGATCCCAATCTCCAGAACATCCCGATCCGCACGCCGGAGGGCCGGCGCATCCGCCAGGCGTTCATTGCCGAGCCCGGCTATCGGCTGGTCTCGGTGGACTACTCGCAGATCGAATTGCGGCTGGTTGCCGAGATCGCCGGGATCGAGGCGCTGAAGCGGGCATTCCGTGACGGCATCGACATTCATGCCATGACCGCCGCCCAGGTGTTCGGCGTGCCGCGCGAGCAGGTGACGCCCGAGCTGCGCCGCCGCGCCAAGACGATCAATTTCGGCATCATCTACGGCATCTCGGGATTCGGTTTGGCCGCCCAGCTCGGAATCCCCCAAGGCGAAGCCAACGCCTTTATCCGCACGTATCTCGATCGTTTCCCCGAACTCCGAACCTGGATGGACGGGATCAAGGCGTTCTGCCGCGAGCACGGGTATGTGGTCACCCGATTCGGCCGTAAATGCCACATGCCGGGAATCAAGGAGTCCAACCCTGCCCGCCGCGGCTTTGCCGAGCGCCAGGCGATCAACGCCCCGATCCAGGGTACGGCCGCCGACATCGTCAAGCGCGCCATGGTCAGAATCCCGCGCGCGCTGGAGCGGGCCGGGCTGCACCGCTCGCGCATGCTGCTGCAGGTCCACGACGAGTTGGTGTTCGAGGCGCCCGAGGCCGAGGCCGCGGCGACCGGCGCCCTGGTCAAGCGGGTGATGGAAGGCGCCGCCTATCTGGGTGTGCCGCTGGTCGCCGAAATCGGGATCGGGACCAACTGGGACGAGGCGCATTGATCGGTGGTGCGGGACATCGATCCGTATCGCCGCGCTCGGCCCGTCGCCTGGCAGAGACTCCGATCCGCGAAGACCGCGACGACCGACCATCGTGTTTGATGTCCAGCTTGCCGCAGATCTGCGGATGGCAGCGATTCCGGTTGTCGTACTAAAACCTATGGTTTCAGAAACCTGTGCCGGCCTCACGCCTTCAGCTTGTCGATCTGGTGGCTTGTGGCGTTCTTGGTGACCACCAAGCCGAGATTTCCGCCCATAATCTGGACGAACTTGCTCGAATTGACCGGCAGGGGAATACGGTGATCGGAGCAGTACATGATCAATGCGGTCAGCAACTCGTCCGTCCCGGCGATTACCCGGTGCCGCACGCTGCTGCGATCCCGGCCGGTGACCAGTTCTGCCCGGATGTCGGGTTCGCCGAACAGCGTCAGTCGGATCAGGTCGCCGGACGGTAGCGGCGCACCGGAGCGTCGCCGATAGGCAACCAGCGCGCCGATCAGTTCCTCGCCGGTGAAGATGATGTATCTGATCTCGGTCGGCACGGCTCGCTTCCGCGCGGGCGCTTCACGCCGCAAAATGTCGTAAAAAATGCCCAAAATCAGACCGCCGCAGCCTTGCCGCGATCGCCCAACCTATCCTTGGGATAAGAACCTGAACATCTATCGCATGCATTCTGTTTTCTGGCAATGCCAAGACCACCGCTGATGGTCGGCGACCCATCGCGGTCCGCCGATTCAAAGATTCCATGAAGATGCGAGGGCGGCCAGTCCCTCGGCCCGTTGATGGCGGGCCGAGGGAGGCCGGAACGATCAGAGTTCGGCCAGAATGCCGTCGGCGCTGGACACGCCGAAGCCGCCGGGCGGCTCCACCGCCAGCTTGGTGACCTTGCCGTCCTCGGCAACCAGCGCGAAACGCTGGCCGCGTTGACCCAAGCCGTAGCCAGTGCCATCCATGGCCAAGCCGAGCGCCTGGGTCAGCGTGCCGTTGCCGTCTGGCAGCATGAACACCGCATCGCCGGCCCCGGCCTGCTCGCCCCAGGCCTTCATCACAAAGGGATCGTTGACGGCCAGACAGACAATGGTGTCGACACCCTTGCCCTTGATCGCCTCGGCCTTCTGAATGAAGCCGGGTAGATGTTTGGCCGAGCAGGTCGGGGTGAAGGCGCCGGGCACCGAAAACATTACCACCTTCTTACCCTTGAAAAGAGAGTCGGTGGTGACCTCTTCCATGCCATTGGCGCCGAGGCGCTTCAGCGTCACCGACGGAATCGGTTCGCCTACCTGGATGGTCATAGCAGCATTACTCCCTGTGAGAGACAGTCGCGGTCGAGCGGATGGGTGGAAACGAAGCGGCGGAGCGGCGCGATCACGCCGAACTGGGACGTGGGGTTGCACTGGATCGCTTTCCAGATGCCGCCACGGCTGCCGCTGAAGTTTCCGGTTTCAGCCGCGCCCGGCGGCCCGCGCCAGCGCTTCGAGCACTGCCCGCTGGGTCAGCAGTTCGGGCAGCGTCACGCCCTCCGGCGCGCCCGGCCCATAGACGACGTTGAACGGGATGCCGTAGCGGCCATGGCCGGTCAGGAACGCGGCAATGCCGTCGTCCGGCCGGGTCCAGTCGGCCCGCATCGCGACCACCGCGGGGTCGGCCAAGGCCGCCGCGGTCTCGCCGCGGTTCAGCACCAGCGCCTTGTTGACCTGGCAGGTCAGGCACCATTCGGCGGTTACGTCGATCATCACCACCTGACCGCGGCTGAGGTGACCGGCGATCGCGCCAGCGTCGAAGGAATGCCAATGCACCGCGTCGGTGGCGCCGTTTTCGGCTCGCGTCTCCGAGGGTGCGGCGGTGGCTTGGCGACCCAGTTGGTCGGGCACCAGAAAGGCGAACAGGGCGAACAGACCGGCTGCCGCCGCACCGGCCAGCCTCGCTCCGCCCTCCAGCCGGCGCCGCGCCCACAGCACCAGGACCAGCCCTGCCATCAGCAACCCGACCGCTGCTACAGCCGGGTAATCCACCTGGACCGCCAGCACTGCCAGCAGCCAGAACGCGGTTGCGACCAGCGCCAGGCTGAGCAGCCGCTTGAGCGTGATCATCCAGCGTCCCGGCCGCGGCAGCGCCATGGCCAGCCGCGGCACCAGCGCCACTGCCAGGTAGGGCAGCGCCAGCCCCAGCCCCAGCGCAAGGAATACCGCGAGGATCTCGGTGGGGCCGCGCGACAGGGCGAAGCCGACCGCAGTGCCCAGGAATGGCGCCGAGCACGGCGTCGCAAGCAGCGCAGCGAAAGCGCCAGTGGCAAAATGGCCGGCCAGGCCGGGCCCGTGAGGCTGCCCGGGTTCACCCCCGACGCGGCCCGCAGCATCGGCGACCGACCCCGGCAACACGATCTCGAACAGCCCGAGCAGATTGCAGGCGAACAGGGTCAGAATCACGATCATGAACACCAGGAACAGCGGCTGCTGGAACTGAATGCCCCAGCCGGCCGCCGCGCCCGCAGCCCTGAGGGCAAGCGCGCCGCCTGCCAGCACCAGGAACGATGTCAGAATGCCCGCTGCCGAAGCGAGAAAGCCCAGCCGGATTTCAAGGGGCGACCGCCCACTGTGCCCGATCGCCGACATCAGCTTGAGCGATAGCACCGGCAGCACGCAGGGCATGACGTTGAGAATCAGCCCGCCCAACAGCGCTATTCCGAGTATGCCGAGCAGCCCAGCCGCGGCTGGCGTCACCGGGGCGATCGCGGGGGCCGATGCTGCCGCGTCCGACGGTTCCAGGAATGCGCCGGTGCCGATCGTCGCCGCCCTTTCGAACGCGCGGGGACCGTCGACCAGGGTCACGGCAACCGGCATCCCGTCCAGCGCTGCCTCGCCGTCCGGCCGCTGCAGGATAGGCAGATCGGCGGTCAAGTGTCGGCCGCCATCCGTCAGCGCGGTTTCCGGTTGGCCAAATGCCCAGCCGATGCCCGCCTCAATGAAGATGTCGGGTGCGGCGAACGGTTCGCGGGCGGTCGCAACGATCTGCAGCCGCGTGTCGTTAGGCGAGGCCGCGATGCTCGCCAAATCCAGACCAGCGGCGCGACCGTCGCCCGGTACAAGTGCGGCGAACCGGCCGATCAGATTGGCCGCTTCTTCATCCGCCATTGCCGGCCCGGCCGGCAGCGTCAAGGCCAGATCAAGCCGCGCCGGCACGCAGAGATCGCTGCACACCAGAAGGTCGAGTCGACCGGTCAGCGCGATCGGCTCACCCGGTCGCTCCGGGACGAGATCCAGCGGAAATAGAATTTCGCGGTCGTAGCCGAAGGTCTCGATGCCGAACAGGGTGAAGCGGTGCGGGGCCGGCCACTGCCACCTGACCTCACGCAGGTTTTCCGATCCCGCCCAATCAATCGATGGCGGCAGTCCGGCGTCGCCCGGTGAGCGCCAATAGGTCTTCCAACCCTCGGGCAGCACGACATGCAACCCGGCCGGTACACGGTCGAGTGAGCCTACGGCCGTTACCGCCGAGACCAGCCGCGTCTGGACGACCACGCCGGGCATCAGCTCCGCACTCTGCCAGGCATAAGAAGCGGCCTGCGCCGGCGCTGCAGCGGTTGCGGCGATGACGGTGAACAGCCCCCAGCCGAGCAGCCATGCCGCGACTCGGGGCCGAATTCCCGTGACAGAACCATTACCCATGATCGTGTGACCTCGGCTCTTGCGCGACTTGGGAACCGCCCAAAACTTCTATATGATTTGAGAGGTTCCACTGCTGGCGCCATAATGCCGTAAGCGGTCATAGAACCAACTGCGGCGCATTGGCGTCCGACGCGGACTGGGCATCCAAGGGATGGCGATTGCACCATGGCGGATGATCAGGATCACGGACGCTACCTGACCGGACAATTGCTGATCGCGATGCCGAACATGGCGGACCCGCGATTCGCGCGGACCGTCATCTATATGTGCGCCCACAGCGCCGAGGGCGCGATGGGGCTGGTGATCAACAAACCTATGCCATCTATCAGCTTCCGTGAACTGCTGGAGCAACTCGACATCCCCTCCGGCGAGGCAGTGGCAATGCTGCGGGTGCATCTGGGTGGGCCGGTGGAGTCCGGCCGCGGCTTTGTTCTGCATACTGCAGATTTCGTACGCGAAGGCACGATGGTGGTAGACGGCAGGGTCGCGCTGACCGCGACCATCGACATTCTGCGGGCGATCGCCGCCGGCGAAGGGCCCCAGCAGCATCTGTTGGCGCTCGGCTACGCCGGCTGGGGACCGGGGCAGCTTGATGCCGAGATCCAGGCCAATGGCTGGCTGCATGCTCCGGCCGATGAAACCATTCTGTTCGATGCCGATCTCTCGACCAAATGGGAGCGTGCGATCGCCAAACTGGGTGTGTCGCCGGCCATGCTGTCGGGCGAGGCGGGGCACGCCTGAGATGTCAAGGCCCCAAATCACCGCCGGAAGATCGAGGGAATGTTGCGTGCGCGGGCAGAGGGTTGGCTGCCGATGCAATGGGCGGTGCCGTCCGATCGCCGCTGACACTCCTGCACAATCCGGGGAATCCGGCCGCGGCGGCACGGCATGTCGCCGGTGCCGATCAGGCTGAGCCGCCCATCGGGTAGGAACCGGGCCTGCACGCCGCCGCTGCACGAATCGCCGTCGGCGATGGTCATGCTCTGTCGGCCGGCGCCGCTGCGGTCGAAGCAGATGCGCCAGTCGCGTATACCCTGGCGGAACCCGCTGCCGATATCCTGCACGGTCTGGGGCGAGATCAGGGTCCAGCAGCCATCGAGGAAGCCGACATCCCGATTCTCCCAGGCCTGCCGGGGGATATCGGGCTGCCGCGCGGGCGGTGCCTCGGGTTGTTGCAGTGGAGTAGGCGGCGGCTCCGGTTCGGGCGGCGGCGTCGGCCGCTCGCGCGGCATTGGCGGCTGGATCGGCGGCGGGGGCGGCGCTTCGGCGATCGGCTCCGGCGGCGGGGGTTCGGGCGGCGGCGCCTCGGCGACCGGCGGCGGGCAGGCGGGCGCCTCGGCCAGGGCCAGGCGCAGGCGGTTCAGCCTGGTCTGCAGATCCCGTTCATGCGCGCGCGCGTCCCGCAGCGCCGGGATGCGCGGATCGGGCGCGGCCGGGGCCGGGCAGAACGAGATCGCCGGCCGGCCCTCGCCCCAGCCGATGCCGCAGGCCTCCAGGGCCTTCATCCCGAGCGCTGCAAGCAGCGTAGCCAGCGCCAGCCAGAACACCGTAGCCAGCCCGATCGTGGACTTTCCTGCGCGAGTCGCGCGCGGGGCGCCGGAGGGCAGGATGCCGTTCTGCATCGAGGGACCGCGCATGCCGCCTGAACTTGTTGCCGATCAGCATTCTAGAGATCGGTGACAGAAAAGTGGCGTGATACAGGGTCTCGCAGCTATCATCACCGACGGAAAACCACATTGGAGCCGCGGCGGGGATCGGCGGTATCAAACGCACGACACCGCGCCGTCCCGTCTGCCACTCTTTCGCAACTGGTTGTTCTGCGAAGAATACGCATCCTTCTCGAGCATGGCACAAAGGATTGATCGTCGATTATCAGACGGCCATCTGGACCGAAGCGTGCCGCGACGTTGCCTCGGCAGGTTGTTCCATCGTCGAATACGAGTTCCTGCGATCCGCGCCCGTTCGGCCGGAAGCACATTCGCCAGGACCGAACCCCGATGATCCGTCCGGTGCCGACCACCTGGAGCCGATAATCCGAGATCAGGGTCCAGCAGCCTTCCAGCAGCGATATGTCGCGCTGGTTCCAGCGCTGTTCGGGGATGTCCTGCGGCGGCGCGGGCGGTGGCGTCGGCCGCTGGCGCGGTGCCGGCGGCTGGATCGGCGGTGCGGGCGGGATTTCGGCGACCGGCTCCGGCGGCGGGGGTTCGGGCGGCGGCGTCTCGGCGACCTGGACCGGCGGCTCGGGCATCGGGCAGGGCGGCGCCTCGGCCAGGGCGAGGGTCGGGCAACGGTCGAACAGCACCCGGAAGC
>CAZTNV010000033.1:14648-15714 GCA_964615535.1 uncultured Mycobacteriaceae bacterium
TCCCCGTTCAGCCGGGCGAGGCGTGGGTCGGGCGCGGCCGGCGGCGGACAGTAGCTCAGCATCGGCCGGCCCCCGTCCCGGCCGATGCCGCAGGCCTCCAGCGCCTTCATCCCCAGCGCGGCCAGCAGGCCGGCCAGGACCAGCCAGAACACCGCGGCCAGCCAGGGCGCGCCCCTTGGCCGGGTGGCCGGGCGGCGGAACGCTGGCGCGCCATGGGGCGGGGAAAGCTGCATGGGTGGTCCGGCCGGTCGCCTGGAGGCTGCCGCAGCGTAGCATGACCGGGCGCGGCCGGCACGGATTCAGCGAATGTCTCCGCCCCGCTGCCCGAGCATGGCGCGGCCGGCTGAGCCTCAGCGTCCGAACCGCACCGGGACGGGGTAAGCCGGCGGCCGGGTATGGCGGGTGACGCAGTCGGCGGTGCCGTCCGCTTGGCGTTGGCACTGCATGATCCGGCGGTCGATGTTGGAGCCGTTGTCGCAGGGCACGTCGCCACCGTCGATCACCAGAAGGCTGCCATCGGGCGCGAACTCGGCCTGGACCGCGCTCTCGCAGCGAGCGCCGTTCTCGAACTCCAGGGTCTGCGAGCCGGCACCGTTGCGGTCGAAGCACATGCGCCATTCGCGGGCGGCGAACACCTGCCCGGTATCCCGGCGGGTGATCCGATAATCGGAGGCCAAGCGCCAGCAGCCCTCCAGGAACGATACCTCGCGTTCGCGCCAATCCCGTTCCGGGATCTGGGGTGGTGTCCGGGGTTCTTGTTCGCCGGGTTGCGGCGGGGCCGGGCGCTGGCGCGGCGCCGGGACGACCGGGGGTTCGGGCGGGGGTAGTTCGACCGGGAGAGGTTCCGTTGCGGGCGGCTCGGGTGCAGTTTCCGGGACGGACGGGTTGAGATCCGGAGGTTCGGGGCCGGTCGCTTCCGGCTCCGGCAGTTCGGCCGGCAGTCGATTCGGCACCACCGGTTCCGGCAGCATCGCGCCCGGCTCCGGACCTTCCGGCGCCAAACGGTCGGGCATTGCGGGCGGCCAGTTCGGACGGCTCGGCACGACCAAAGGAGGATTGACGGGCA
>CAZTNV010000033.1:15724-19016 GCA_964615535.1 uncultured Mycobacteriaceae bacterium
CCTGTTCCGGAGCGCAGGGCGGCGCCTCAACCAAGGCGAGGCGCAGCCGGTCCAACCGATCTTCCAGAGACTGGGCACGGGCCCGTTCGCCATCCAACTCGGCATGCGCAACGCCGGTTGCGGCCGGACCAGGGCAGAACTCCAGGCTCGGTCGGCCACCGAACCAGGCCAGACCGCAGGCGCCCAGCGCCAGCGCGCCCAGCGTGCTCAGCATCAGGGCCAACACCGCCCAGAACACCACGGTGAGCCAGATCGGCGTGGCCTCGCGCGGACGGATCGGATGTGGTGGATGCTGCATGCCCGAAACCGCAGTAGCCAGAGCGTCAGATGACCGCGCGATTGTGGCGGAATTGACGAGGTCCGTGGTTTCCGGCTGCCCAGGACTCCGAAGGTCACGGCACGGTGAATTCCAGCACCCGGTTCGGCTGCCCGTTGTGCAATGAACCTTCATGAATCTGTTCGCGGTCGCCGACTCGGATGCGGATCCGATAGGGCGTCGGGTCGCGGTCGCCGTGATTGGAGAAATGGTTGATTTCGACCCGGTAGCGGCCGGGCGGCGCGCCTCGCGGCCAGGTGACGTTTTCGACCGGCGACCGGGTGCGCGGGCCGCCGCCATTGGCGTCGACGTCCAGCTCACCATTACACCCCTGCATGCTCGCATAATAGATGCGGCGGCCGTTCGGGCAGATCACCCACAGGTCCAGATCGTTGAAATTGTCCCAGATCAGGGTGACCTGCACGTCGCCCCGCCGCCCGCCCTCGCGTGCCACCCGGCGGTCAAATTCACGGGTCTGCGGCTGCGGCGGCTCTGGCCGGGGCGTCGGCTCGGGGGCCGGCAGCGAGGGTTCAGGCGTAGGCAGCGTCTCAGTCGTTTCCCCAGGAGCAATGCATGCCACATGGGCCTCGGCCAGGCGCACATGCAATCGGTCGAGCCGGTCCCGCAAAGCCGGCTCGCGCAGGCGTTCGGCCTCGATCAGCGCCGCTCGCGGATCGGGGGCCGCAGCCGCAGGACAGAAGCCGAGCAGAGCGTCATTGCCCGGCCCGGCGACTCCGCACGCCTCCAGCGCCGCCACGCCGACGGCACTAAACGCGCCGGCCAGCACCAGCCAGAGAATTGGTATCGGCCAGTTGGCAACGGCGACCGGCCGCAGTTCCGCCGTTCGCAGGGGCCGGTTGCCGGATCGAGAATTATCGAGCGTGATCTCCCCCCGGATTCAGACGTTTCAGGCTCGCCGTTCGGCGCTCGGCAAACCGACGTGGAGATCCACCATGGGCGGCAATGCCGGCCAACTTGTGGCAAATTTGCGGCTCTGCGGGTTCGCATTGAAGCAACTCAGGAGGCATTGCGATGACCAGAGCACGACTGCTTGTCCCGTCGCAAAGAGGCGAGCGACGGAGTCGTGGCGCCATGACGGTGAGCCGACAGCCGGTACCCGCGCCGGTCCCCTGCCGCACGATCGCCTCCCGCTGCACGATCGATGGTCGCGCCCGGCTCACCGCGCGGTTAGAGTGGAAGCTGCGTTGCTGCCCGGCCGCTGCGGCGGGGCGTTATTCCTGCGGAGCCGATGACGTTTGATCAGATTGCCATTCTTGCCGTTCTGGGCACGACACTGGCACTATTTATCTGGGCGCGCTGGCGTTATGACGTGATCGCGGTGGCGGCGCTGGTCGTCTCCGTCATCCTCGGCCTGATACCGGCGGATTTGGCGTTTGCCGGATTCGGCCATCCGGCCGTTGTGGTGGTGGCGTCGGTCCTGGTGATCACCCGCGCACTGATCAGTTCGGGGCTGATCGACCGAATCGTGCAAACGGTGCTGCCGACCACGGACGGTACCCGGCAACTGGCGGTGCTGGTCGGGGTGACGGCCGGCTTGTCCATGTTCATGAACAACATCGCTGCGCTGGCGCTGACCATGCCGATCGCCTTGCAGGCGGCGCGCAGCACGGGGCGACCGGCATCAAGCCTGCTGATGCCGATGTCGTTCGGCTCGCTGCTGGGCGGCATGGTAACGCTGATCGGTACGCCGCCCAATATCGTGGTTGCTGCCCATCGTGGCAGCATGAGCGGCATCGGCTTCGGCATGTTTGATTTCGCGCCGGTTGGCCTGGCGGTGCTGGCGGCTGGGCTGGTCTATCTGGTAACGGTCGGCTGGCGGCTTCTGCCGCATCAACGTACCGGAGTGGCCGGCCGGCCGCTGTTCGAGATCGGCGACTATGTTGCCGAGGCTCGGGTCAAAGCGGCCTCGCCGGCGGTCGGGAGATCCGTTGCCGAATTCGAGGAGTCGATCGCGCCACGTGCCGAGATTATCGGGATTATCCGCGACCGACTGCGGACCATGGCGCGCGACCGGTTGGAGCCCATCCGTGCCGATGACGTCTTGCTGCTGCGGGTCGATCCCACTGATCTTTCGGATTTGACCGAACGTGCAAAGCTGGAACCGGTCGCCGGCACGAGGAGTCTGGCCAAGGACCTCAAGGACGCCCAGCTTGCCGTGTCGGAGGTGGTGGTGGCGCCGCGCTCGCTGCTGGAGGGTTCGACGATGCGCCGGCTGCGGCTGCGCCGCCGGTTCGGCGTCAATCTGGTCGCCGTGGCGCGGCAGGGACAACCCGTGCGGACGCCGCTGCGCGACGTGCGGTTCCGGGTTGGCGACGTTCTGATGTTGCAGGGCGATGGCGAGACGTTGCCCGACACCCTGCGCCTGCTCGGCTGCCTGCCGCTGGCCCAGCGCGGCCTGAAGGTGACGGCACCGCGCGGCGTGCTGCCGCTCGGCCTGTTCGGACTGGCCGTGATTCTGGCGGCAGCCGGGGTGGTCAGCGTACCGGTGGCCCTGATCGGTTCGGTAGTGATCCTGGTCTTTGCCGGGCTGCTGCCGATACGCGAAATCTACGACAGCATTGATTGGCCGGTGATCGTTCTGCTGGGCGCAATGATCCCGATCGGCAGCGCGCTGGCCGACACCGGGGCCACGGCGCTGCTCGCCCAGGGCATATTGTCCCTGACCGGCGGGCTGCCGGTGTGGGTGCTGGTGGCGGTGGTGCTGGTGCTCGCGATGACCCTGTCGGACGTGATGAACAACGTCGCCACGGCAGTTGTAATGGCGCCGATTGCCGCCGGCATCGCCGAGCGGTTGGGGGTGAGCGCCGATCCTTTCCTGATGGCGGTGGCGATCGGGTCATCCTGCGCGTTCCTGACTCCGATCGGACACCAGAACAACATGCTGATCCTGGGTCCTGGCGGCTACCGGTTCGGCGACTACTGGCGGCTCGGGCTGCCGCTCGAACTGATTGTGCT
>CAZTNV010000034.1:0-2152 GCA_964615535.1 uncultured Mycobacteriaceae bacterium
GCCGGGGACCGCGAGTTCGGAGCGGTTCAGGCGCGGTGTGCATTGCTCGACGATGGTGAAGCTCATGGCGTCCTCCCGGACGGTTATTGACGCGGGACTCAAGGGAGAAGACCCGAGTCTATAGCCGATGGACGATAGCGCGGCCAGTTCGATCTACCGCACTGCGGCGGAACGCGCCGATCCACGCCGGTCCGCGGTCAGAAATCCGAGGAGTTGGCGACGCCGTTGGAGATCATGCCGTACATCGTGGAGACGGCCGTATGCAGGGCGTCGAAGCCGACCAGCCCGCCCAGCGCGATCAGGGCCGCAATCAAGGCATACTCGACCGCCGTGGTGCCGGCGCGATCCGCGGCCAGTAATGCGATGGCTGACGACATGCTGCCCTCCGTTCAAATCGATGCCAGCGGCGGCCCGTGCAATGGCAGATTTGGCCCCGGACTCGCTCCTGACCGGGGCGCGGCTGGTCTGCACGTTTTGGGCCGTCGCGTCTTCAAATCGCTTCGGTGTGACGGGCCCGACCGGTTCCCGGTCGCGGTTCTCCATGCCGTGCCGCCACTCCAGTTTCGCAGTATGGCCGCCACGCGCTAAGGGACCGTTAATGTTCGGCGCAAGTTCGCATGCCGGCGGCCTGTCCAGCCCGTGGCCGCCGCAGCCGCGCCGCATCGGTCGCCCGAGGAGTTGTGGCCGGCCGCGAGCCGCGATCCGGACGCGGCCGATGCGGGCTTGCGGCGGACCGGCTGCAACCGTTGCGCCGGCGTTGACCGTCCTTGCCGCATGCGATAGCGTGGCCATCGGTGATGGTTCCCGCGAGGCCGCAAGGCCGACCGGGATGAAAAGGGAACGCGGTGCGGCGGACGGATCGAAACCGGTTGATCCGAATGCCAAAGCCGCGGCTGCCCCCGCAACTGTAAGCAGAGAGTCGTCGCCACCACCAAGGCCACTGGCCCGGCATCGCGCTCCGGCTGGGAAGGCTTGGCGCATGACGCTGACCTGCGAGCCAGGAGACCTGCCGTCACCAGGGTCGTCAATCGGGTCCGGGCGGGGTGTACCGGTGGCAGGAGGTGAATTCGGTCAGAGTTTGCAACAATTCGACAAGCCGGTGATCCGCCCGTGCGGACCGCAACCGGCGGACTCATGATCGCGCCCAAGTCACGCATCGCGCCCCGCATTGCGGGGAGTCAGTGTTCATGCACATCATGGAAGGCTATCTGCCGCCGGTACACGCGGCGGTCTGGACGCTGGCGGCGGCGCCGTTCGTGATCCACGGCGTGCACCGGGTCGGTCGCGTCTTGGACCAGCATCCGGAGTCCAAGCTGCTGCTGGCCTCGGCCGGCGCCTTCGCCTTCGTGCTGTCCGCCCTGAAAATCCCGTCGGTCACCGGCAGTTGCTCGCATCCCACCGGGGTCGGGCTGGGCGCGGTCCTGTTCGGGCCGCCGGTGATGGCGGTGCTGGGCACCATCGTGCTGCTGTTCCAGGCGCTGCTGCTGGCCCATGGCGGGCTGACCACGCTGGGCGCCAACGTGTTTTCCATGGCGATCGTCGGCCCCTGGGTGGCCTTTGGCGTGTACCGGCTGTGCCGCGGTTTCGGCGCCTCGCTGGCGATCGGGGTGTTTCTGGCCGCGACGCTGGGCAATCTGGCGACCTATGGCGTCACTGCCGTACAGCTCGCCGTGGCCTTTCCCGATCCGGCCGGCGGCATCGCCGGGGCGGCGGTGAAGTTCCTCGGCATTTTCGCGCTGACCCAGATCCCGCTCGCGATCATCGAGGGGCTGGTGACCGTGGTGGTGATCAACCTGCTGATGCAACTCAGCCGCGACGAGCTGGCCGCGTTGCGCTTCACCGGAGGGCCGGCACGATGAATCGGCGCAATCTGATCCTGCTGGCCGCCGCGGTCGCTCTGGCGATCGTGCCGCTGCTGCTGCCGCTGACCGAGGGCCAGGAGGAGCCGTTCTCCGGCGCCGACGGTCAGGCCATGGCGGCGATCGACGCAGCCCATCCGGACTACCAGCCCTGGTTCGAACCGCTCTGGGAGCCGCCCAGCGGCGAGATCGAGAGCCTGCTGTTCTCGCTCCAGGCGGCGTTGGGGGCCGGGGTGATCGGCTACTATTTCGGCTTCCGCCGCGGCCGCCGCGGCGCCGAGCGCTCGGCCGAA
>CAZTNV010000034.1:2162-18467 GCA_964615535.1 uncultured Mycobacteriaceae bacterium
AAGATCGGTCCGGCCGGCGCGATCCGGTGCCCAATGCTGGCGATTGACCGGGTCGCCTGGACCAATCGCTGGACGGCGCGGCATCCGCTGGAAAAGCTGCTGCTGGCCGGTGGCCTGCTGGGCCTTAGCCTGGCCCTGCCGCCGCTGGCGGTGGCACCGGTGGTGATCCCGGTGGCGGTCGCGGCGGCGATCGCCGGGGCCGGCGTCCCGCCGCGGATATTCCTTCGGGTGATGGCGATCCCGGCCGGGTTCGCGTTGGCCGGAACGCCGATGCTGGCGCTCGGCCTGGACCTCGATCCGGCGATCCGGATCGGCGTCTCCCCCGAGGGTCTGGCCACCGCGGTCGAGGTGACCGTGCGGGCGCTGGCTGCGATGTCGTGCATGACCCTGCTGATCCTGACCACGCCGGCCGCCGATCTGCTGCTGCTGACCCGGCGGCTGGGCGTGCCGCGGCCGATCCGAGAGCTCATGCTGCTGATCTACCGCCTGGTCTTCGTGTTCCTGGAGCGCAGTTCGGCCGGCCGGCAGGCGCAGGCGGCCCGGCTCGGCTATGGCAGCGTGCGCGCGTCGGTCCGGTCGCTCGGCCTGCTGGCGGCCGGCCTGTTCCAGCATGCCTTCGACCGCGGGCGGCGGCTGGAGATCGGGCTGGCGGCGCGCGGGTTCGAGGGCGATCTGACCGTGCTGGCGGCGGACCGCACGGTTTCGCCCCGGCGTCTGGCCGCCACCGTGCTGCTGCTGCTGGCGGTCGCGGCAGCGGCCTGGGCACTGACCGGGATGGCGGCGCCGTGGGCGCGGTGATCCTGGGCGTCCGCGATCTCGGCTACGACTATCCGGGCGGCATCGCGGCGCTGTCCGGCTGTTCGCTCGACATCGAACGCGGCGAGAAGCTGGCCGTGCTGGGCGCCAATGGCTGCGGCAAGACCACGCTGTTCCTGCACCTCAACGGCACGCTGCGGCCCCGGCGCGGGGACATCCTGCTCGACGGCCGGCCGGCCGGCTATGACCGGCGCGCGCTGCGGGCGTGGCGGCGGCGGGTCGGGCTGGTGCTGCAGGACCCCGACGACCAGCTCTTCGCCGCCACGGTGGTCCAGGACGTGTCGTTCGGCCCGTGCAATCTCGGCCTGTCCGAGGCCGAAACCCGCCGGCGGATCGCGGCGGCGCTGGGTGCCCTGGGTATCCCCGGCCTGGCCGAACGCCCGACCCACATGCTCAGCTTCGGCCAGAAGCGCCGGGTGGCGATCGCCGGCATTCTGGCGATGCGGCCCGAGCTGGTGGTGCTGGACGAACCCTTCGCCGGGCTGGACCCGCAGGGCGCACGGCAGTTGCTGCCGATCCTCGACCGGCTGAACCGCGACGGCACCACCCTGGTGTTCTCCACCCACGATGTGGACCTCGCCTATGCCTGGGCTGACCGGGTCGCGATCCTGGCGCAGGGCCGGGTGGCGTGCGCCGGCGCGGCGACCGAGGTGCTGGCCGATCCGGAGGCGCTGGGCGCGGCCGGGCTGGAGCCGCCGCTGCTGCTCGATCTGGCGCGGGAGCTCCGGGTCGCCGGGATCGGCGGGCCGGGTGAGCCGCCGCCGCGCCCCCGCGCCGAGCTGATCGCGCTGCTGCGCGGCGCGCGCCGGGCGGCGGGCCCGCCCGATCCTCGATTCGACGTGGCGCAGGGGCCGGGGCCGGTGGCCGGTGCGGGCGGGGCAGGGCTACTCTGATCGGGAAGGCGGCCTGATCGAAGGGGGTAGGCCGGTTCCCACGACAGGAGGATGGTTCGGGGGTTGAGACTGGTTCTCAACTGCGCTATGGAGAGCGGGCGTCCCGTCCCCCAGGGTGGCCCCTCGCATGATCGTCTGCGTCTGCAATGTCTTCAACGACCGCCAGGTGCGTGCCGCCATTCGTGGCGGCGCCCAGACCGTGTCGCAGGTCTATCAGCGCCTCGGTTACCGCCCGCGCTGCGGCAAATGCGTGCCCGAGATCGTCGCGCTGCTGAAGGAGCATCGTGCCGAGCTGGCCCGCGCCGCGCCGCTGATGATCGCCGCCGAATAGCCCGACCGCTTCGGCCCGGAGTTCAGTCCTCCGGCAACCGGGTGCGGTCGATCAGGTGCATGAACGATCCCGTCACCGTGCCGCGGCGCAGCCCGGCGGTGCCCAGATCGGTCCCGGTGGCGTCGGCGATCCGGAACAACCGCTCGTCCTCCGCTTCGGCCACAATGCTGGCGAAGTGGAATTCATGGCCGCGCAGCACCGTTCCGGCGCGGCCGAACGCGGTATCGGCCAGCAGCACCGCTTCGCGGTAGCCCAGATGCAGTTTTCGCTGGGCGAAGCTGGTCTCGACCGGCAGCAGGTCGAGCATGGCATGCCGGGCGCCCGCGGCATCGACCAGCCCGCGGCCGAGCGTCATGTAGCCGCCGCACTCGCCATACACCGCCGCACCGCGTGCCGCCGCCGCCCGCACGGCGTCCTGAAACCGCCGGTTTCCGGCCAGCCGGCCGGCATGCAGTTCCGGATACCCGCCGGGCAGATAGACCGCATCGGCATCGGCCGCCGGCGCCTGATCCTCCAGCGGCGAGAACGGCAGGATCTCCGCCCCGGCGCTGCGCCAGCCATCGAGCACGAAGGGATAGGCGAAGGCGAAGGCGACATCCAGCGCCACCGCGATCCGCTGACCCGGCGGCGGCACGGTCGGCCCCGGATCGGCGGGCGCCGGCACCGCCGGCCGGGCCAGAGCGATCAGCGCAGCGAGATCGATATGCTGGGCGACGAACCGCGCGGCGGTCTCCAGCAGCGCCTCCAGATCCGGATGCTCGGCGGCCTGCACCAGCCCCAGATGGCGATCCGGCACCGCCACGTCCTGCCGCCAGGGCAGGCAGCCCAGCACCGGGATGCCGAGCGGCGCGCAGGCCCGGCGGAGCAGCGCGGCATGCTTCTCGCCGCCGACCCGGTTGAAGATCGCGCCGGCCACGGTCACCTCGGGCCGGAACCGCGCGAAGCCGAACAGCGTGGCGGCGGCCGAGGCGGCCTGCCCCTTCACGTCGATCACCAGCACCACCGGCCAGCCCAGCCGGGCCGACAGGTCGGCGGTCGAGCCGGTGCCGTCGGGTGCGCCGTCGAACATGCCCATCACGCCCTCGCCGATCACCAGCTCGGCACCGTCCGCGGCGCGCGCCGCCAGCGCGGCCAGCGTCTCCGGCCGCATCGCCCAGCCGTCGAGGTTGAGGCAGGGCCGCCCGCCGGCCGCGGAGTGGAACGCCGGGTCGATATAGTCCGGCCCGACCTTGACCGAAGCCACGCACCGCCCGGCATTGCGGAACTGGCGCAACAGTCCGAGCGTCACCGTCGTCTTGCCGCTGCCCGAAGCCGGAGCGGCGATGAACAGGCCGGGGATCATGGCTCGATCGGATTTCGTGCAAGGGCCTTCCTGACAACCGGGGTCAGCCGCCTACCAAGCTTTGACATGATGGTCTCCGCAAACCCGGGCAAATTGAATGGCCCGCACGAGCGTTTGCCCGTCGGCCGTCAGCCTCACGACGCCTTCTGGTTCTCCGCGCGGTGGTGCAGCGGGTCGGGGTCGAGCGTGCGGCCGGTCAGGGCGCCGACCCAGTCCAGGCCGGCGCGCAGCCGCACCACGTCGCCCACCACGACCAGCGCGGGCGGCTCGACATGGCTGGCCTCGGCCTCGGCGGCACAGCGTCCGAGCACGGTTTCCAGAACGGTCTGGCCGGGCGTGGTCGCCTTGCTGACGATCGCCACCGGCTCCTCGGCCGATCGCCCGCCGGCCATCAGCTTGTCGGCGATCGCCCCCAGATGGTGCAGCGCCATGTACAGCACGATCACCGGCGAGCCCTTGGCGATCGACATCCAATCGACATGGTCGGGCACGTCGCCGCCGGTGTTGTGGCCGGTGATGAAGGTCACCGCCTCGTTGGTCTCGCGATGGGTCAGCGGGATGCCGGCATATTCCAGCCCGCCGATCCCGGCCGACACGCCGGGGATCACGCGGAAATGCACCCCCGCCTCGACCAGCGCCAGCGCCTCTTCCGCGCCGCGGCCGAACACGAACGGGTCGCCGCCCTTCAGCCGTAACACCCGCTTGCCCTTGCGCGCGAGCTGGATCATGCGCAGCGTGATATCGACCTGTTTCGACGAGGGCTTGCCGCCGCGCTTGCCGGCATAGACCAGTTGCGCCCCCGGCCGTGCCATGGCCAGCACCGTATCGTCGACCAGCGCGTCGTGCAGCACCACATCGGCCGTGCGCAGCGCGTGCAGCGCGTACAGCGTCAACAGGCCGGGATCGCCGGGGCCGGCGCCGGTCAACCAGACCCAGCCGGGCTCGAATTCGGGCAAGGCAAAGGGCAGCTTGTCCATCGGTCGTATCGCACTCCCCCGGCTCGGCCGGCGCCCCCTGGCACCGAACCTTTGCTTTATATACAATGCGGAATGTCCCGCAAACCCGATACGCCCTTGCGGCCCGGCTGGACGACCGGGGCCTGCGCCGCCGCCGCCGCCTCGGCCGCCTTCGCGGCGCTGCTGACCGGGCGGTTCCGCGACCCGGTGAGCATCGATGTGCCCGGCGGCCGCACGCCGTCCTTCCCGCTCGCCCGCGCCGCGCTGCTGCCGGGACGTGGCGAGGTCGGGGGAGCGGAAGCCGGAGTGATCAAGGATGCCGGCGACGATCCCGACGTGACCCATGGCGCAATGGTGCTGGCCCGGGTGCGGCCGCGGCCGGCCGGCGGCGGCATCGTGTTCCGGGCGGGCGAGGGGGTCGGCACGGTGACCCGGCCGGGGCTGGCGCTGGCGGTGGGCGAGCCGGCGATCAATCCGGGGCCGCGCGCGATGATCGCCCGCAGTCTCACCGCCCTGGCCGAGGCCCATGGCTCGACCGCCGATGCCGAGGTCGAGATCGCCGTACCGGGCGGCGAGGATCTCGCCCGCACCACGCTGAACGGCCGGCTGGGGATTATCGGCGGGCTGTCGATCCTGGGGACCACCGGGGTGGTGGTGCCCTATTCCTGCTCGGCCTGGATTCAGACCATCCATCGCGGGGTCGATGTGGCGCGTGCCGCCAGCCTCGCCCATGTCGCGGCGGCCACCGGGCGGACCTCCGAGGCCGCGGTGCAGCGGCTCTACGGCCTGCCCGATATAGCCCTACTCGATATGGGGGATTTTGCGGGGGGATTGCTGAAATACCTCCGCGGGCACCCGATTCCCCGGCTTTCGCTGGCCGGCGGCTTCGGAAAGATCGCCAAACTGGCCGCCGGGCACCGCGATCTGCACTCGGCGCGCAGCCGGGTGGACATCGGATGGCTGGCGGCGTGGCTGGGCGCCTGCGGCGGCTCGGCCGCGGCCGTCGAGCGGGCGCGCGGCGCCAACACGGCGCGGGAAATCCTGGAAATCGCGGCCGCCCAGGGTGTGCCGCTGGCCGACGCCGTCGCCGACCGGGCGCGGCATGTGGCGATGGAGTTGGCAGGGGAGGCGGTGGCGGTGGACGTGCTGATTTTCGACGCGGCGGGGATGCTGGTCGGGCGCGCCGGCGGGGATGGCCATGATGGATAGGGCGGACCCGCTGCGCCTGCTGATCCTGGGCGGCACCACCGAGGCGGTGCGGCTGGCCCATCATCTGGCGGGGAGCGAGCGGGTCGAGGCCACGACCTCGATGGCCGGGCGGACGGTGGCGCATGCCCCGCCGCCGGGGCGGGTGCGGGTCGGCGGGTTCGGCGGCGCGGCGGGGCTGGCGGCTTATCTGCGCGAGGCGCGGGTCGAGGCGGTGATCGACGCCACCCATCCCTTCGCCGCGACCATCTCGCGCAACGCCGCCCGGGCCTGCGCCGAAACCGGCACGCCGCGCCTGATGCTCCGCCGTCCGCCCTGGCAGGCGGAGGCGTGCGACCGCTGGATCGCCGCGGCCGACGTGGCCGAGGCGGCGGCGCGGGTGGCGGCGCTCGGCCGCCGCGTGTTCCTGACCGTCGGACGGCAGGAGCTGGCGGCCTTTGCCGGACGGCCGGAGCCGTGGTTCCTGGTCCGGATGATCGAGCCGCCGGCCGACCCCCTGCCGCTCGCCCGGTGCGAGCTGATCCTGGCCCGCGGACCGTTCGCCGAAGCCGGCGAGGCCGATCTGCTCCGCCGCCACGGCATCGACCTGCTGGTCACCAAGAACAGCGGCGGCGCGGCCACCTGGCCCAAGCTCGCGGCGGCACGGGCGCTGGGCGTGCCGGTCCTGATGATCGACCGCCCGCCCGCCCCGCCGGGCGAGATGGCGGAGAGCGTAGACCCGGCCCTCGACTGGCTCGACCGGCTCCCGGGGTCATTGCCCTGACCGGTCGGCGGCCGCCGCGCCGCGGCGGCTTCGGCCAAACCGCACCCTGCCGAACCGGGATCAGAACATCTCCTCGGCCAGCGCCATCACCGTGCGGTGGCCGTCGGTGATCGGCAGGAGGAGGCCGGCGGCCTGTGGCAGGATCTGCTCGGCGTAGAACCGGGCGGTGATCAGCTTGGCGTCGAGGAAGGCCGGGTCGCCGCCGGGGCTGCGCAGCCCGGCCATGGCCTCGACCGCGGCGCGCGCCATCAGCCAGCCGCCGGCCACGATGCCGAACATGCGCAGATAATGCGAAGCGCCGGCCGCCGCCTCGTTGGGATCGCGCGTGGCGGCGCCGAGCAGCCAGTCGCCGGCCTGTTCGAGCACCGCAACGGCCGCGGTCAGCCGGGTGCGGATCGCGGCCAGATCGTCGCCGGGACCCTCGGCCAGCGCCGGGTCCAGCGCGCGCATCTCGGACAGGAAGACGCGCACCGTGGCACCGCCGTCGCGGACCAGCTTGCGGAACACCAGATCATTGGCCTGGATGCCGTTGGTGCCCTCGTAGATCGGCAGGATGCGGGCGTCGCGGTAATGCTGCGCGGCGCCGGTCTCCTCGACATAGCCCATCCCGCCATGGACCTGCACCCCGATCGAGGCGACCTCGCAGCCGAGATCGGTGCACCACGCCTTGACCACCGGGGTCAGCAGATCGACCAGCGCCTGCGCCCTGGCCCGCTCCGTCTGGTCGGGATGGTGCTTGGCGAGATCGAGTTCCGCACCGGCAAAATAGGTCAGCGCCCGCGCCGCCTCGGTCAGCGCGCGCATGGTCATCAGCATGCGGCGGATATCCGGGTGGTGCAGGATCGGCACGGCGGGGCTGCGCGGATCGGTCAGTTCATGGCCCTGAATGCGGGCGCGGGCATAATCGCGGGCCTGCTGATAGGCCCGGTCGGCGATCGCCACGCCCTGCAACCCGACCGACAGCCGGGCATTGTTCATCATGGTGAACATGGCCTGCAGGCCGCGATGCTCCTGGCCGACCAGAAAGCCGATCGCGCCCTCGGTATCGCCGAACGCCATCAGCGCGGTCGGGCTGCCGTGGATGCCCAGCTTGTGCTCGATCGAGACGCAACGCAGATCGTTGCGCGGCCCCAGCGACCCGTCCGGATTGGGCAGGTACTTCGGCACCAGAAACAGGCTGATGCCCTGGGTGCCGGCGGGCGCGTCGACCAGTCGCGCCAGCACCATGTGAACGATGTTCTCGGCCAGATCGTGCTCGCCATGGGTGATGAACACCTTCTGCCCGGTAATCCGATAGGCCGCGCCGTCGCGCACCGCCCTGGTGCGAATCGCGCCGAGATCGGAGCCGGCCTGCGACTCGGTGAGATTCATCGTGCCGGTCCACTCCCCCGCGATCAGCCGGGGCAGATAGACCGCCTTCTGCTCCGGCGTGCCATGGGTCTGGAGCAGCTCGACCGCGCCCTGGTTGAGCAGCGGGCACAGGCCGAACGACATGTTCGAGGCCTGCCACATCTCCTGCACCGCCAGCGCCACCGCCCAGGGCAGGCCCTGGCCGCCATGCTCCGGCTCGAACGGCAGGGCGTTCCAGCCGCCCTCGACATATTGCCGATACGCCTCCTTGAATCCCGTGGGCGTGCGGACCTCGCCATTGTCCCACCGCGCGCCCTCGCGGTCGCCGGACAGGTTGAGCGGCGCCAGCACCTGGCCGGCCAGCCTGGCGGCCTCGTCGAGCACCGCCTCCACCAGTTCGGGCGTGGCGTCCTGATAACCGGGCAGCGCCGCCAGGCGCTCCAGCCCGGCCAACCGGTCGAGCACGAACAGCATGTCCTTGACCGGAGCGGCATAGGGGATCATGGCGGGCCTCCCGGAAAGCCTGACGGTTCCACCGCGGAATGTGGCGGCTGGTCGGAAAACTAGGCCCGGCGGGCGAGCCGCGACAATCGCCGGCTGGTCATGGCCGCTGTGCGGCGCCGTCGCATCCGGAGGGTTTGACCCGACGGGAAGGCAAAACGCGGGTGACGACGCGCTCGCCACGAGCGCATTGGCAGTCGAATCACGCCGTCAACGGGCTGCGCCGCCGTCTGTCTCACCCGTACTGGCTGGGCAGGGTGATCAGGGTGACGAACATGCCCAGGCCCTGGATGGTCTGGACGAACTTGTCGTAAGAGATCGGCTTGTTGACATAGGCATTGCAGCCGAGATCGTAGGCCGCCTCGATCTCGCGCGGATCGTCGGTGGAGGTCAGAATGATGATCGGCAGTTTGCGCAGCGCCTGATCCGCCTTCACCGCGCTCAGCACCTGCGAGCCGTCGACATTGGGCATGTTCAGGTCGAGCAGCATCAGCAGCGATTTCGGCCGCGGATGACCTTCGAACGCGCCCTTGCCGTACAGGAAGTCGAGTGCATCCTGACCGTCTCCCAGCTTGACGATCGGATTGTCGAGTCCGCCGCGCCGCAGATTCGATTCGATCAGATCGGCATGCGCCGGGTCATCCTCCACGAGGAGGATCGTGGTCACCAGATGATCCGATATGGCGTCGATTCGATCCATCGCCAACCGCGCCTCTCGGTTAGGGATTGGGCAAGGCGGTCACGATCATCAGCAACCCCAGTTCCCGGATGATCGATGCAAAACTTTCATATTCGACGGGCTTCGGAATATATAGATTGCAACCGAGTTTATAGCAACGCTCGATTTCCTGCTGGTCGTCGGCGGCGGTGACGATGATCACCGGGATGTTCTGAAGCTCCGGATCGGCCTTCACGGTCTCCAGCACCTCGATGCCGTCGATGCCGGGGATGTTGAGATCGAGCAGCATCAGCAGCGGGCTCTGCCGCGGCATGCCGTCGAACTCGCCGCGGCTGTAAAGATAGTCGAGCGCCTGCTTGCCGTTGCTCAACTTGATGATGTCGTTGTGGATGCCGCCCCGGCGCAGGTTCGATTCGATCAGTGCGGTATGTCCCGGATCGTCTTCGACCAGCAGCACGGTCACGGGATGCGAATCCCGGAGCGTAACGACCTTCTGGTAGGATTTCCTCATCTGGCGTTCCTCGCGCTTTCGGCTTTCGAATGGGGATGGGGGGCATTGGGGATGCTGAAGCTGAAGGTGCTGCCGGCGCCGAGCCTCGACTGGACCCACAGATCGCCGCCGCAGCGCCTCGCCGCAGCCTTGGCATAGGTCAGGCCGACGCCTTCGCCCGGCACCGCCGGATCGCCCGCCCGGCGGAAAATCTTGAACACCTTCGACAGATCCTTTTCGGCGATGCCCCGGCCGTTGTCACGGATATGAAACACGGTACGCTGAGTCTCGGCTTCGGCCCAGATTTCGATCAGGCCCGGCCGGGTCGGATCGAGATACTTCACCGCATTCGACAGCAGATTGCCGAACACCAGGTCGAGCGCCTCGCGGTCGGTCCACACCGCCGGCAGAACGCGCACCACCACCTTGGCCTGTACCTTCTCGATCTGAAAGCTGAGGCCCTGGAGCGCTCGCGTCACCACGTCGCGAACATCGACCAGTTCGGACACCGGCTCCTGCCGGCCCAGCCGCGACAGCTTGAGAATGGCGGCGAGCTGGATGTCCATCTTGTCGGCGGCGCTGCTGATATAAAACATCGCCTTGGCCGCCCGCTCCTCCAGAATGGTCTGGATCAGCGTGCGCTGGTCATCGTCGAGGCTGGGCAGAACCGGCTCGAGAGCGGTCATCAGATCCTGGCGGCTGGCACGCAACTCGCTGGTGAATCCCTTGATCGTGATCAGCGGCGCCCGCAGATCATGCGATACGATATAGGTGAAATTCTTAAGCTCCTCATTGGCCAGCGCCAATTCTTCGGTGCGCCGCCACAGCGCCTCCTCGGCACGCTTGAGCTCGGCGATGTCGGTCAGCGTGCCGGCCATGCGGACCGGCTTGCCGTTGGCGTCGCGAACCACGATCGCGCCCCGCCCGATGAACCAGCGGAACCCGCCATCCTTCTGCACCAGACGGAATTCGCGCTCGTACAGCGGTACCCGGCCCTCGATATAGTTGAACATGCCGGCCCGCACGCTATGGCGGTCGTCGGGATGAATCAGTTCCAGCCAATCCGCCAGTTTGGTACGGTTTTCGGCGTCGGTGTAGCCGAGCTTGCGCAGGAACTCGGCGGAGCCGAACACGTCGCCGGTATCGATGTGCCAGTCCCAGATCGCGACCGTGCCGGCGCTGACCGCGAGCTGGTAACGGATCTCGCTTTCGTGCAGCGCCTTGTCGATCTCCTGGCGCCGGACCGCGGCGCCCAGCGTGCTGGCCGCGGTCTTCAGCACATCGATTTCGGCCTTTTCCCAGACCCGCTCCGGCTGGCGATCCTCGAAGCCGATGAAGCCCCACCATGTCTCGCCGACGGTCAGCGGCACCGCCGCGATCGATCGCACGCCCTGCGGCGCGAGACCGCCGGACCGGGTGCGCGGCAGCCATTCCAGGAAATCGACCACCGGTTTGCCCTGGCGCAGCCGCTCTTCCCAGCGCAGCAGGCCGCCGGCCCGATAGGGCAGTTGTTGCAGCGCCGGATTGGCGATCTGCGATGCCGTGCCGGGGGCCGCCCATTCGAAACGCTGGCTCATCAGCAGTTCGCCTTCCGGCCCCGGCTCGTTCTCGAAGATGTAGGCGCGGCTGACATTGGCTGCGCGGCCCAGCCGTTCCAGCACGTCCGGAATGCATTCCTCCCAGGACTCGGCGGTCAGGAAACGGGTTGCCGCGAAGGCCACCGCCTCCAGAATGGCGTCGCGCCGCCGCAGGATCTGCTCCGCCCGCTTGCGATCGGTGATGTCGCGGGCGCAGCCGGCCAGCCGCACCACCTTGCCGGTTTCGTCGAAGATCGGATAGGTGACCTCCTCGAACGACCGGCCGTTTTCCTGCGCCTCATACCAGACCGGCGCCCGTCGCGACACGGCATAATCGATCTCGGCAGCGATCTGCTGGTGGCGCTCCGCGGGGGCGAATTCCCAGATCTTCCGGCCGATCAGGTCGTCGGCCGTGGTCTCGAACCGCCGGGCCGCCGCGTCGTTCGACGACAAGACCGTCCCCTCGATGTCGAGCAGCAGGATCGGATCGTCGGCGGCGCTGAAGATGGCGCGCAGATTGGCCTCGCTGTCGCGCAGGGCGGTGGCGGTGCGGCGCTGCTCGGTGATGTCGGTGGTCATCACATGGACGCCGCGGACCGATTTGTCGCCGGTCTGATCGGGGATGTACGAGGTCTGGAAGGAGCGGCGCCCCAGGCCGGGCCGATCGATTTCGGTTTCCGCGGTGCTGGCCTTGCCGGCCAGCGCCTCGAACAGCGGGCCGCTGTCCGCGCTCGGCTCGGGGCCGGGCAGTTCGGAGAACAGCCGGCCGAGAAACTCCGCCCGCGACCGTTGCAGCCATTCGGCATAGGCCTGATTGGCGAACTGGTAGCGCTGATCCTTGTCGACATAGGAAATCAGCGCCGGCACGTTCTGCAGCATCAGATCGAGCCGCTCCTCGACCTGTTTGCGCGCCGTGATGTCGGTCACCGCCCCGAGCAGGCGGACGATGCCGCCCTCGGCATCGAACATCGGCACCAGGGTGGTCTCCCGCCACTGAACCTGACCGGGCCGGCCATACGATTCCTCGTAAGTGACGGCGGTGCGGTCGCTCAGGCAGCGGCGGAACGCGGCCTCGGCGACGGGGAGAATTCTCAAAGGCAGCACATCGACCGGCGGCCGGCCGATCAGATCGGCTTCGCGAAGCCCGGTGAACTCTTCGAAACGGCGGTTCGTGCAGGAATAATGCAACCCGCCATCCGGCAGGACGTCGACGACGAAGGCATTGGTCCCGAGCGATTCCAGGACCGCCTTGATCTCGTCAATGGGTGCTCCTGCCAACATATTGTTCTCTGCCTGGTCGGTATCTGCAAACGCCGTTCGACGAGGTGAGTCAATACCAAATGGTGCGTCGGCGAAACCACAAGTTCGGGGGCAGAGCATTCACCGGGACGGAACCCGACACCTCGCCGGGGCAGATTCGGCCGGCACTGTGGGCGGGCGCGCCGGGGCGAGCAATGCGACCCCGCTTGGCAGCCGGCGGGCAGGGGGGTAGCGTAGCGCGGCTATCGCGGTTTGACCGTACGCCGCCGGTACTTCGCCCTATCCCGAGTCGTGGACCGCGACGCTTCGGGGGGCGGACCTTCCGGCACCCGGCAGCGGCTTGAGGGGATCATGTTCGAGCGCCTTTATCGGTGGGCCATGGTTGCCGGCGACAGTCCACGGGCGCTCTGGGCCTTCGCGCTGATCTCGTTCGGCGAAAGCGCCATGCTGCCGCTGCCGGTGGATGCCGTCTCGATCCCGATCATGCTCGCGTCGCCGCGCCGGGTCTGGCACATCGCCCTGATCGGCACCGTAACCTCGGTGCTGGGCGGCATGGCGGGGTACGGCATCGGCTTTTTCTTCACCGAAACGCTGGGCGCATGGCTGATCGAGATCTACGGGCTGCAGCAGCAGTTCGCCGAGTTCCAGCAGAGTTATGCCGAAATGGGCTGGTTCGTCGTGCTGGTCGGCGGCATCACGCCCTTGCCGTACAAGCTCACCAGCATCGCCTCCGGCATTCTGGAATACCCGTTCGGGATGTTCATCCTGATGTCCGGCCTGGCCCGGGGGCTGCGCTTCTTTGCGATTTCGGCCGGCTTCTGGTATTTCGGACCGGCGCTGCGGATCTTCATGGATCGCAACGCCACCCTGGTGGGATGGGCGATCCTGGCGCTGCTGGCGAGCGGGTTTGCCGCCACCTATCTCATTGCGTGACCCGATCGGGTTCGCGACCGGATCATGGCGGGTTCCGCGCCGGGCCGCCGGGCCGGCGACCCGCCCGCGCAGCCTTCATCCGCCCGTGCCGCTCCGATCCGGTTGTCCGGCCCCATCATGAGACCGCCGATGCCGCCGAAACGCAATCCGCTCAAGCTCAACCCGTTGCAGCTCAGGACCCTGGCCATCCTGCAGCGCATGGCGCGGTCGCCGCGCCATGCCGGCGGTCCCGATCCGACCGGTGCGATCACCGTGGCCGGTTTTCCGGCGCCGCACCACGATCACATCCACGTCGGCGACGCCGTGGTGATGGGGCGCGATGCCACCGGGCTGCACAATCCGGCCGTCTTCGCCGCGCTCCAGCGCAAGGGCTTGGCCCATGCGGCCGGGGACGGCAGCGCCGTGATCACTGTCGAAGGTCTGGCCTACGATACCGGCCTCGACGCGCTGTTCCATCACGCCGATCACTGAGCCACGCCGACCTTATAGTTCGCCGGCCGGGTGCTTAGCGCTTGGTCTGCTGCTGCCGGGCGCGGGCGAAGGCTTCGGCCATCGCGCCCGACGGCGCCGGCGCCTTGTGGCTCGCCCCGGCCGGGCGCGGCGTGCGTTTCCCCGGCGCCTTGTCCGCGGCCGGTTTCGGCCCGGCCTCCGCAGCGGGTTTCGGCCCGGCGGTGTCGTCCCCCGAATGCGGCCCGGCGGCCTTGGGCGGCGGCTTCGCGCCCTGCGTCCGGCCGCTCTGGGAACGGCCGGCCTGGGTTCGGCCGGCCTGGGGCCCGGCATTCTGCGTTCGGACCGGCGCCACGCCCGGCTGGTCGGACAGGCGCAGCGTGAGCGCAATGCGGCGGCGCTTCAGGTCGATGTCGAGCACCTTGACTGTCACCACGTCGCCCGGCTTGACCACGCTGCGCGGGTCCTTGACGAATTTCTCGGACAGCGCGGAGACGTGAACCAGCCCGTCCTGGTGCACCCCGATATCCACGAAGGCGCCGAAATTGGCGACATTGGTGACCACCCCCTCCAGCACCATGCCGGGGGTCAGATGCTCCAGCTTTTCCACGCCGTCGCGGAAGGTCGCGGTGCGGAAGGCCGGGCGCGGGTCGCGGCCGGGCTTCTCCAGCTCGCCCAGAATGTCGGCCACGGTCGGCACGCCGAACTCGTCGTCGGTGAACTCGTCCGGCGTCAGGGCGCGCAGGGTGGCGGTATCGCCGATCAGGGACCCGATATCGCGGCCGGTCCTGGTCAGGATCTTGTTGACCACCGGATAGGCCTCGGGATGCACCGCGGAGGCGTCCAGCGGATCGTCGCCGTTCATGATCCGCAGAAACCCGGCCGAAAGCTGGAACGCCTTGGGCCCCAGCCGCGGCACGTCGAAGAGCGCCTGGCGCCGGCGGAACGCGCCGTTTTCGTGGCGATGGGCGACGATCGCCCGGGCCAGCGCCTCGCCCAGCCCCGAGACCCGCGCCAGCAGCGGCACCGAGGCGGTGTTCACATCGACCCCGACCGCGTTCACGCAGTCCTCGACCACGGCATTCAGCGAGTGTTCCAGCCGGGCCGGCGCCAGATCGTGCTGGTATTGCCCGACGCCGATCGATTTCGGGTCAATCTTGACCAGTTCGGCCAGCGGGTCCTGCAGGCGCCGCGCGATCGACACCGCGCCGCGCAGGGTCACGTCCATGCCCGGCAGCTCCTCCGCCGCCACCGCCGAGGCCGAATAGACCGAAGCGCCGGCCTCCGACACCATGACCTTGGTCAGCTTCAGCTCGGGATGGCGGCGCAGCAGCTCGGCGGCCAGCCGGTCGGTCTCGCGTGAGGCGGTGCCGTTGCCGATCGCGACCAGCTCGACCTCGTGCCGGACGGCCAGCGCGGCCAGCACGGCGATCGCCTCGTCCCAGCGCTTTTGCGGCTCGTGCGGATAGATCACCGCGGTCTCGCGCACCTTGGCGGTGGCATCGACCACCGCCACCTTGACCCCCGTGCGGAACCCGGGATCGAGCCCCAGGGTCGGCCGGGTGCCGGCCGGCGCGGCCAGCAGCAGATCTCGCAGATTGCCGGCAAATACCCGGATCGCCTCGTCGTCGGCCAGCGTCTTCAGCCGGGCCATCAGATCGGCCTGGATCTGGACCGACAGCTTGATCCGCCAGGTGCTCCGCACGGTGTCGCCCAGCCAGGCATCGCCAGGCCGGCCCTGATCGACGATGCCGAAGCGGCGGGCGATCTTCTGCTCGCACGGTCCCGGCGCCGTGCCTTCCGGCTCCTCGGCCAGCACCAGGCCGAGCAGCAGCACGCCCTCCTCGCGGCCGCGGAACAGCGCCAGCGCGCGATGCGACGGCACGCTGCGAATCGGCTCGGCATGGTCGAAATAGTCGGAGAACTTGGCCCCCGATTCGGCCTTGCCCTCAGCCACCCTGGCGGTGATCCGGCCCTGTTCCCACAGGAATTCGCGCAGGGTTCCGACCAGCTCGGCATCCTCGGCGAAGCGTTCCATCAGGATCTGGCGGGCGCCGTCCAGCGCCTCCTTGACCCCCGGCACGCCCTTCTCGGCATCGACATAGGCGCCGGCCGCGGCCTCCGGATCGAGTCCGGGATCGGCCAGCAGCGCGTCGGCCAGCGGCTCTAGCCCGGCCTCGCGCGCGATCTGCGCCTTGGTCCGCCGCTTCGGCCGATAGGGCAGATAGAGATCCTCCAGCCGTGCCTTGGTGTCGGCCGCGCGGATCGCCTGCTCCAGCTCGGGTGTCAGCCTGTCCTGCTCGGCGATGCTGGCGAGGATCACGCCACGCCGCTCCTCCAACTCGCGCAGATAGCCGAGCCGCTCCTCCAGGGTGCGAAGCTGGGTGTCGTCCAGCCCGCCCGTCGCCTCCTTGCGATAGCGCGCGACGAACGGCACCGTCGCCCCCTCGTCCAGCAGGGCGATGGCGGCCGCGACCTGCGGTTCGCGGACACCGAGCTGCTCGGCAATGGCCAGGGCGATGCTCTGCACGATCCAACTCCGAAATGGTTCCTGGACCCTCTATACCGCCAAATGCCCATGCGACGCTATCGGCAGCGGCATCGGCAGCGGCGCGCGCGACGGTGTGCGCGGCCGGGGCGGCGAAACCGGGCGCGAGGCGGGGGTTGACACCCGGCGGCGGCCCGCCCTACATAATCTTTCTCACCTGCCCAGGTGGCGGAATTGGTAGACGCGCAGGTTTCAGGTACCTGTGGCCGAAAG
>CAZTNV010000035.1:0-18395 GCA_964615535.1 uncultured Mycobacteriaceae bacterium
CGGCGAGGAGCGTCTGGCCAGCTTCGCCCGCAGCCTGCTCGATCTCGCGGCATTGCTGCCGCCCGACATCGACTGGATTCTGCGGGTCGACGGCCACACCGACAGCCGGCCGATCCGCACGCCCGAGTTCCCGTCCAACTGGGAGCTGTCGACCGCGCGGGCCACGGCGGTGGTGCGGTTCCTGATCAGCCAGGGCATCCCGGCCCACCGGCTGGCCGCCGCCGGCTTCGGCGAGTTCCAGCCGCTCGACCCGACCGACACGGAAGAGGCCTTCCAGCGCAACCGCCGCATCGAACTGAAGCTGGACCAGCGCTGAGGGGGGGCGTGAGCGACAGAACCGATGGAGCCGGCAACCGGGCTTCCTGGGCCGCACGCATTGCGCCTATTGACCCCGTTCCTCCTCACATTGGGTTGCATTTTGTGAGTTGCCTCGATCGCAACCCGATGGTACTCCAGCGGGGCTTCAAGGCGCACCGGCAACGCGAAACCGGTCGGTGCCGGGGCGATGCCTGACCTTGTGATTGTTTGGTAATGGGGACGAGTGTGCAGCGCCGGAAAGGCTTCAACCCGAAACGCAGGATCGCGCCGGCGGCGGCGTTATCGCCCGACGCTGACCGTGCCGCGCTGGCCCAAAGTGCCCGGTACGAGGGCAACCCGGAGCACAAAGGGTCCCCGAACGACTATGGTCTGACCCCGCCAGCCGACCCCAGACCGGGGAAAACCCTGTGCGATGCCTCCGGCTCGTTTCCGAAGACGCTGGCCCAAGTCCTGCTGAAATCCGGGTTCCACAAGGGCATGGTCAGCGAGCAGCAACGCAATGGCTGGCCCCAGAACGTCTGGGCGGTATCCGATCAGGGCGTGCCCTATGAGGCGGAACTGGAAAACCGGGATCAGGGCGCCTACCATGGCTATCCAATGCCCCTGGCAGATTCATTCCGACAGACGATCCTTGAGGAATGGGAGCGGCGATAGCGATGTGTCTGTCGATCGATGCGGACTGGCAGCGGCTCGACGCCGGATCACCGGAGGACCGCGCCTGCTTCGCATTGGTCGGGATCAAAGTCGACAATTCCTGCCTGACGGAGGCGGAAAACGCCTTTGTCGGCCAAATCCAGAAAGCGGTTCCGCTTTCGGCCTATCGGCTGGCCGAATGGCTGGCCTGGAACTGGTGGCGGCTGCGCTGGGAACCCCGATCGGGCCGCCGGGACTGGGCTCTCGCCCATTCTCTCGGCACGATCGGCGGCGGTTACGTCTGGCCCAACGTGACGGTGGCGTCCGATGGCGAGCGGATCTTCGTGCTCGCCAAGCCGACCCGGCCACACCCTGCGGAACCTCTGCGGTACATTGCCCACATCCCTGCGGTGGTCGGTGCCGCGGCCTTCGAAGACGGGATCGACCGCTTCGTCGATCGGGTCTGTGACCGGTTGCGAGCCGAGCGGGTTGGCGAGACGAATCTCGACCACATCTGGGACGCGGTCCAGCAGGAGCGCGCCGACCCGGAGGCATCAAAGCGGCGAATCCTGGAAGCCCTGCTCGGCCACGATCCCGACGAGGCCGATCCGGCTCTGATCGAGCGGTTGATCGCCGATGCCGAACGACTTGGTCAGAATGCCGTCAACGAGATCGCTGCCGATGATGGGAAGAGCGGCACCGTCGTGACCGCGGACGGGCTGCGCAAAATTGCGGCTACGCATGGAGCCGAAGCACGGCCCGGCGAGGCGGTGCGGCTGTCCCCGTCGGTCGGGTTGACGCCGATCGGCCGGGGCCCGGCCTGGCTGCGGGGCGTGGAGGCGGCTCAGGCGCTCCGCCGCCAGGAGCAGCTCGGCGCCAGCTCGATCTCCAACAACCGTCTTGCCGAGCTGGCGGGCGTGCCGGCCGGGATGCTCGCGGCTGAGCGGCGCCGGGATTCGGCTCCGCTCTCCTTCGCCCTGGACGACGGCCCTGCGACCGGCAGAGTCGTTCTGCGGTCCAGGTGGGAAACGGGTCAGCGTTTCGAGTTGGCACGGTTGCTGGGCGACCGGCTGGCCTATGCCAGCGGCGAACGCCTGCTGCCGGCGACCCGCACCTATACCTACCGCCAGAAGCTGCAACGATCCTTCGGGGCGGAACTGCTTTGCCCCTTCGAGCCGCTGGAGGATATGCTGGCCGGCGACTATTCCGAGGAGTCGTTCGAGACCGCCGCGGCGCATTTCAACGTTTCGCCGCTGACCGTCCGGACCCTGCTCGTCAATCACCGCCGGATTGATCGCGACGATCTGGAAGGCGATCCGGAAGCACAGAGCCTACCGAACCGGGCAGCGTAGCGGCAAACCTGGATCAGGCGGTCCGGCACATCGGTCCGAAGTTGCATCGACAGCGCTGTCCTCCGCTGCCGGTAGAGTCCCGCCAGGGATCGGCCGCTTGTGAAGCCGGGGACAAACGCCATCCGAACGGATCTTTGCCCGGCCAATGACGACCCGTCCAGCGGCGGGTCTTCATGCCGATGCCGTTCGATCGCAATCGAAATAACAACGCCGATTTGTATATCAAAATCATTCTTGCATTTAGTTGTTTACAAATCCGCTTCGATCAGCACAATGTACAATTCGAGTCCATGAATTACAAATCCATACCGTGGATCTGCCGGCATGCCCGATACGACGCAGCCCAAAGCGAAGCCCGCCAAGCCCTCCGGGGTGGAGAAGGTCAAGGAGCAGAGCCGCCAGCTCCGCGGCACCATTTCCGAGAGTCTGGCCGACGGTTCGACCACCTCGTTCTCGGATGCCGACTACAATCTGCTGAAGTTCCACGGCATCTACGAGCAGTACGACCGCGACACGGCGACCGAGCGCAAGCAGCAGGGTCTGGAGAAGGAATACCAGATGATGGCCCGGCTGCGCGTGCCGGGCGGGCGGATGACCGCGGCGCAGTATCTCGCGCTGGACGATGTGGCCGGCCGGCTGGCCAACGGGACGCTGCGCATCACCACGCGCCAGACCTTTCAGTTCCATGGCGTGCTGAAGGGCGATCTGCACCCGCTGATCCACGAGATCAACCGCAACCTGATCACCACCTTCGGCGCCTGCGGCGACGTGGTGCGCAACGTCACCGCCACCCCGGCGCCGGTTCGGGACACCGTCCATGCCACGCTGAACGCCGCGGCCGACCTGATTTCCACCCATTTCCTGCCCCGCACCGATGCCTATCACGAGATCTGGGTGGACGGGGAGAAGGTCACGGGCGGCGAGGTCGAGGAGCCGATCTACGGCCGGCTGTATCTGCCGCGGAAGTTCAAGATCGGGCTGGCGACGCCCGAGGACAATGCGATCGACGTGCTGACCAACGATGTCGGCCTGATCGCGCTGTTCGACGGCCAGATCCTGCTGGGCTACAATGTTGCGGTCGGCGGCGGGCTGGGCATGACCCACAACAAGCCGCGCACCTATCCGCGGCTGGCCACGCCGCTGATCTTCGTGGAGCCGGAGGGGCTGATCCCGGCGCTCGAAGCGATCATCAAGCTGCAGCGCGACCATGGCGACCGCAGCGACCGCAAGCGCGCCCGGCTGAAATACGTGGTCGACGACCAGGGCCTGCCCTGGGTCCGCGCCACGGTGGAGGCCTATGCCGGCCGCAGCTACGAAGACCCGCGGCCGATGCCGCCGTTCAAGGTGGTCGATCACCTGGGCTGGCACCCGCAGGGCGACGGGCTGTGGTATCTCGGCATCCCGGTGGTCAGCGGGCGGATCGTCGATCGCGAGGCCAACCGGCTGCACTCCGGCCTGCGGCAGGTGATCGGCACGTATCAGCCGCAGGTGGTGCTCAGCCCGTCGCAGGACATCATCCTGGCCGATATCGCGGCGGCCGACCGCGCGCCGATCGAGCGGGAGCTGCGCGATTTCGGCGTGACCTTCGTCGCCGATCTGCTGCCGTTCGAGCAATGGGCGCTGGCCTGCCCGGCCCTGCCGACCTGCGGTCTGGCGCTGTCCGAGGCCGAGCGCATCCGCGACCCGATGGTGGCCGCGGTGCTCGACCGGCTGCGCACCCACGGGCTGGAGCGGGAGAAGATCACCTTCCGCATGACCGGCTGTCCCAATGGCTGCGCCCGCCCCTATGTCGGCGATATCGGGCTGGTCGGCCGGATGCCGGGGCATTTCGCGGTGTTCGTCGGCGGCGATTTCGAAGGCACGCGGCTGAATTTCAAGCTGGTCGAGAAGGTCCGCGAGGAAGAGGTGCCGGCGGTGCTCGAGCCGTTGTTCGCCGCCTTCGCCGCGGAACGCCAGGGCGCGGAGAGCTTCGGCGACTACTGCCGGCGGGTCGGCCGCGACCATCTGGTCCCGCTGGTCCAGGCGGCGGTGCCGACGGCGACGCTGTAGCATCCGGGCGTCGCGCCGGAGAGCGAACCGCAGTACCGGGGATAGGGCAATCGAACGATGAGAAAGTTCGTGACCGCACGCCAGATTGAAACCGCTTCGCCCGAACAGGCGCTGGCCGACCGCGTGGCCCGGCTGCGCGCGGCCCATGACGGGCTCGACGGATACGAGCTGCTGGCCGCCCTGACCTTGGGCGAGCTGGGCGGGCGGATCGCGCTGGTGTCGTCGTTCGGGGCGGAGAGCGCGGTGCTGCTGCATCTGGCGGCACGGGTCGATCCGGGGCTGCCGGTGATCTTTCTCGACACCGGCAAGTTGTTCCCCGAGACCCTGGCCTATCGCGACGCGCTGGCGGCACGTCTCGGCCTGACCGATCTGCGCTCGGTGCCGCCCGATCCGCGCGACCTGCGGCGCCACGATCCCGACGGCACCCTGTGGAGCGACAACCCCGACCATTGCTGCCACATCCGCAAGACCGAGCCGCTGGATGCGGCGCTGACCGGCTTCGAGGCCTGGATCACCGGGCGCAAGCGGTTCCACGGCGGCCAGCGCGGGGCGCTGCCGACCATCGAGGGCGATCCCGTGTCCGGCCGGATCAAGATCAACCCGCTGGCACCCTGGGATGCGGAGCGGCTGAACCGCTATCTGGCCGATCACGATCTGCCGGTGCATCCGCTGGTCGGCGACGGCTACGCCTCGATCGGCTGCATGCCGTGCACCCGCCCGGTCAAGCCGGGGGAATCGGCGCGGGCCGGCCGCTGGGCGTGGCTCGACAAGACCGAATGCGGCATCCACGGCGAGGGGATCTGACCGTCATGCCCGATGCCCTGCCCTGGACGCCGGGGACCCCACCGCAGCGCCCGCCGCTGCCGCGGTTCGAACCCGGCACGGTCTGGCTGGTCGGGGCCGGGCCGGGCGATCCGGGCCTGCTGACCCTGCTCGCTCTCCGCGGGATCGAGCAGGCGGACGTCGTTCTCTACGATGCCCTGATCGGCCCCGACATCCTCGGCATGGCGCGGCCCGATGCCGTGCTGGAGCATGCCGGCAAGCGCGCCGGGCGGTGCGTGGCCGGCCGGCAGGACTCGATCTGCGCCCGGCTGATCGCCCTGGCCCGCGCCGGCCGGCGGGTGCTGCGGCTGAAGGGCGGCGACCCGTTCGTGTTCGGCCGCGGCGGCGAGGAGGCTCTGGCGCTGGCGGAGGCCGGCGTGCCGTTCCGCATCGTGCCGGGCGTGACCGCGGGAATCGGCGGGCTGGCCTGCGCCGGCATCCCGGTGACCCTGCGCGGCGTCAACGAGGCGGTCGCCTTCGTCACCGGGCACGACAGCGGCGGCGGCATGCCGGAGAGCGTCGACTGGGCGGCGCTGGCCCGCGGTGCGCCGGTGATCGTGCTGTACATGGCGCTCGGCACGCTGGGCGAGATCGCGGCGCGGCTGATCGCGGCCGGCCGGGCGCCCGACACGCCGGTGGCGATCGTCGCCGACGCCTCGCTCCACACCCAATCGGCGGTGGTCACCGATCTGGCCGCCTGCGGCGACGCCGCGGCCCGCCTGAAGGGCAAGGCCCCCGCGATCATCGCGATCGGCGAGGTGGTCCGGGTGCGCGAGGCGCTGGCGGGGTGGCAGATGGGCGCGGTGGAGGGCGGGACCGCTGCGACCGGAGCCGCGGGGTATTCGGCTCTTGCGACGCGATGAAGTCCGTCCTGCCCGTTCCATTTTGGGACCCTCATCGGTCAGAGTCTGTCTTCATTCAGAGTTCTTGACAATGACGGAGAACATTTATAGGTTTTGGCCGATGTCGTTGCGGTGCTCCGATGGCATGCAACGTTCGTCGAGCGGCGCGCTGGCGGCAGCGGGACCGTCGAGCTTCGGACCAAAGGCCCATGTCAGCATCCGCCCCCGACCAGGTCACGCAGCCGCAACCGGCAACCGTATTTCCAACCAAAGCCGAGAGTCCCTGGACGGAATTCGGCCTGAGCGTGTTGCTGAGTTGCGGGTTGCCGCTGGCACCCGTGTTTTTTGAGGGCCTATTCACCGGACGTGCTTCCCTGTCGCCTTTGGCCGCCGCGACGTCGCTCTATGCGCTGACCATCGCGATGACGACCCAGGCGAAGATCCTGTTCGGGTTCGGCCTGGTGGTCGGCCTGGGCTTCGCCGCGGTGTTCGGCAATCTGATGGCCTTTCAGGTAATTGCGACGGCGATCGGAGCCGAGGCCGCGGGCCGCATGCCGCTTCCCCCTAGCAGCGGCAGCGCATCCTGGCTGTTCATCGGCGTTTTCTTTGTCCTCCATACCATTGAGCGCTTTTTCCGCCATGTTAGGCAGGGCGAGATTTACTTTCAGTTCGACACTGGAGGAAAAAGATGAACCCGGCGGAGTCTCTTTGGATCGCCGAGTGGCTGATCATCGCGCTGTTTTGCGTGCTGCCGGTGCTCGTCATCGCCCTGTACTTGCAGATCGCTCGGGTGGTGCGGTCAATTCGGGCGGAACGTCATCTCAGAATGATCCTGCGCCAGGAAATGTCCGAATCCGATTGGTCGCTGCTGGACAGCATGTCGGCCCGCGAGGCGTGGGACGAGCCGAAACTGCAGCGTTTCCGCCGGCTGGTCGAACAGGCCGCCGGCCATCTCGACCGCTTTGAAAGCGCCGAGGTCGTGGCGCCTTTGTACCAGGATTCTCTGATCGGCCGGCGGCGCTATCTGCAGATCTTGCTCGACCGCTTTCAGGCGGACCAGCGGCGTCATACCCGGAACGGGTAATCGGTTCGTCCGGTGCCTGCGATGTTTCGCCCGTGTCTGCGGTTTTGCAGGGGCGGCGGGCGGGGTCTGCGGATAAGATCGCGCCGCTCGCAACCATCGATGAGACGAGGACATGACCCCCGAAGAAGGTGAACTCTGCGCCCGCGTGCTGGCCTCGATCGCCTGGGCCGACGGTACCCTGACCGAAGAGGAGATGGCCACGGTCGTCGACCTGGTCGACAAGTTCGAGTACGTCGAAAAACCGAAGATCCAGGAAATCCTGTTCGTCGGCTCCAATTTCGCCTTCCTCGAACGGGTTGCGCAGCTCGACCGGAAGCTGCGACTCCGCTTGTTGCACGACGCCTATGTCGTTGCCAATTTTGACCATACCGGCACCGAGGCGGAATTATCCATCGTCCGGGCCATTGCCGGCACCGTCGTGGCGCCCCAGAAATGGCCCGACGTCGAAAAGTGTCTGCGTACCTATGCGGACTATGAAAAGCAGTCGATCAAGCTGTGGGGCGCGACCCACCTGTCATGAGGCGAAGCCGCGGGTGCCGCCGCCCGCGATCGGATGAGGCAATCGTGGATCATTTTCTGGCCGAGGCCGAGTTGACGCTGGCCCATGGGCTGAGCTTTGCCGACCTTTACGACCGCTCCGGGCTGGCCCGGATCGATGGGGTGTTCGTCGAGCATCTGCGGGAGGCCGATGCCGGGCTGTACGCACGGTGCCTGGCGGCGCGGGCGGAGCCGGAGTGCCTCGACGCCAAGGCCGAGTCCGAGCTGCTGATCGCGCTGGCGCCGCCGCTGGAAGCCTTTCTGGCCGAGCTGTTCGGCATCCGGTCGGAGCTGGCGGCGCTGGTCGCGGATCATCACACCCTGGCGCCGCTTTATCTGTGCAAGCGGCTGTTCGTCCAGCGCCGCGCGGCCAAGAAGGTCAAGCCGGCCGAGGCCGAGGCGCTGGACGGCGACGCCCTGGCCGCGGATCTCGCCCGCCGGATCGGCGCGCCGCTGACCGAGCTGGGCTATGCCGCCGCGGTGATGCGCTGGCTGGACGACGAGGCGGCCAACGCCGAGGCGCTCGACCGGGCGCAGAGCTATGCCGCCTGGGCGCTGCATGCCCCCGCCGGCCGCGCCCGCCACGGCCACGGGATTCTGTTTCAGGTGCCGGAAAAGATCGACCCGCAGCATCTGGTCGAGGTCGAGACCGAAACCGTGGACGGCATCACCCGGATGAAGCTGCCCGAAAGCCGGCGGCGGCTGCGCCAGGGTTTCGGGCTGACCGATCCGGGCACCGATCTGGCCGGCGCGCTGGACGAGGCGAACTACTGCATCTGGTGCCACAACCAGGGCAAGGATAGCTGCTCCAAGGGCCTGCGCGACCGCAAGACCGGCGCCTTCCAGAAGAGCCCGTTCGACGTCACCCTGGCCGGCTGCCCGCTGGAAGAAAAGATCAGCGAGTTCCACGTGCTGAAGACCCAGGGCGTGCCGATCGGCGCCCTGGCGATGATCGCGGTGGACAATCCGCTGTGCGCCGCCACCGGCCACCGCATCTGCAACGACTGCATGAAGGCCTGCATCTATCAGAAGCAGGAGCCGGTGGACATTCCGCAGGCCGAAACCCGGACGCTGAAGGACGTGCTCGCCCTGCCCTGGGGGTTCGAGATCTACGGCCTGCTGACCCGCTGGAATCCGCTCGACCTTCGGCGTCCCCTGCCGAAGCCGGACAGCGGCGCCAAGGTGCTGGTGGTCGGGCTGGGGCCGGCCGGGTTCAACCTGTCGCACCATCTGCTGAACGATGGCCACACCGTGGTGGCGATCGACGGGCTGAAGATCGAGCCGCTGCCGCAGGCGGTCTCGGGGGTGACGGCGCATGGCGAGCGCGTGCCGTTCCGGCCGATCCGCGACATCCGCACCCTGTACGAAAGCCTGGACCAGCGCATGATGGCCGGATTCGGCGGCGTGGCGGAGTACGGCATCACCGTCCGCTGGGACAAGAATTTCCTGAAACTCATCCGCCTGCTGCTGGAACGGCGGCGGGCGTTCGCGATGATCGGCGGCGTGCGCTTCGGCGGCACGGTGACGCCGGAGGACGCCTTCGCCGCCGGGTTCGATCATATCGCGCTGTGCGCCGGGGCGGGCCGGCCGACCGTGATCCCGATGCCCAATTATTTGGCGCGCGGCGTGCGGATGGCTTCGGATTTTCTGATGGCGCTCCAGCTCACCGGCGCGGCCAAGACCGACAGCGTGACCAATCTGGAGATCCGGCTGCCGATCGTGGTGATCGGCGGCGGGCTGACCGCGGTCGATACCGCCACCGAGAGTCTGGCCTACTACCCGGTGCAGGTCGAGAAGTTCCTGAGCCGGTACGAGACGCTGGTCGCCGAGCGGGGCGAGGCGGCGGTGCGCGCCGGCTGGACGCCGGAGGAGCGCGAGACCGCCGAGACCTTCATCGAGCATGCCCGCGCGCTGCGCGTCGAACGCGCCGCGGCGGCGGCGGAAGGCCGCCCGGCGAACGTCCAGACGCTGCTGGACGGCTGGGGCGGCTCGACCCTCGTCTATCGCCGCCAGTTGACCGATGCGCCGTCCTATACCCTCAACCACGAGGAGGTGGCGCTAGCGCTGGAGGAGGGCATCCGGTTCGCCGAGCTGCTGGCGCCCGTGGCGGTGGAGGTCGACCGGTATGGTCACGCCGCCGGGCTGACCGTGGAGCGCCAGATGGTGGATGCCACCGGCACCCTGGCCCCGACCGGCGAGCGCGTCACCCTGCCCGCCCGCACCGTCCTGGTTGCCGCCGGCACCCAGCCCAACACCGTGCTGGCGCGCGAGGAACCGGACATCGTCAAGCTCGACGGCAAGTATTTCCAGGCGGTCGATGAGGACGGCAACCCGGTGCGGCCGGAGCGGCTGGCCAAGCCCGAGATCCCGCGGGTGCTGATGACGCGGATGGCCGATGGCCGGTTCATGTCCTATTGGGGCGATCTGCACCCGAGCTTCAGCGGCAACGTGGTCAAGGCGATGGGCGGCACCAAGCAGGGCTATCCGGTGGTCAGCCGGGTGCTGGCCGCCCGCGCTGCCACCCCGGTGGCCGGCGAGGCGATGATCGCGGCGGTCAATCGCGACCTGCGCGCCACGGTACACCGGGTCGAGCGGCTGACCCCGACCATCGTCGAGGTGGTGGTGCACGCCCCGGCGGCGGCGCGGGCCTTCCGCCCCGGCCAGTTCTTCCGCCTGCAGAATTTCGAGGCCTTCGCCAAGCGGGCCGGGACCGGCAGCGAGGCCACGGTGCTGGCGATGGAGGGGCTGGCGATGACCGGCGCCTGGGTCGATCGCGCGCAGGGTCTGGTCAGCGTGATCGTGCTGGAGATGGGCGGCTCGTCCGATCTGTGCGAGATGCTGGCGCCCGGCGAGCCGGTGGTGCTGATGGGACCGACCGGCACGCCGACCGAGATCCCGGCCGGTGAGACCGTGCTGCTGGTCGGCGGCGGCCTCGGCAACGCGGTGCTGTTCTCGATCGGTCAGGCCCTGCGCGCGGCAGGCAGCCGGGTGCTGTACTTCGCCGGCTACAAGAAGCGGCGCGACCGCTACAAGGTCGAGCAGATCGAGGCGGCGGCCGATCAGGTGATCTGGTGCTGCGACGAGGCGCCCGGCTTCGCCCCCGAGCGGCCCGGCGACCGGACCTTCACCGGCAACATCGTCGAGGCGATCCTGGACTACGCCACGACGGCGCCGGAGATCCCGCTCGACCGGGTCGACCGGATCGTCGCGATCGGCTCCGACGGCATGATGGCGGCGGTGGCCGCAGCGCGCCACGGCGTGCTGGCGCCCTATCTGAAACCCGACCATGTCGCGATCGGCTCGATCAACTCGCCAATGCAGTGCATGATGAAGGAGATCTGCGCCCAGTGCCTCCAGCCCCACCGCGACCCGGCGACCGGCAAGGAGACGGTGGTGTTCAGTTGCTTCAACCAGGACCAGCCGCTCGACATGGTCGATTTCCGTGCGCTGCGGCAACGGCTGGGGCAGAATTCCTTGCAGGAAAAACTGACCGCCCAATGGATCGACCGCTGCCTCAAGCTGCTGGAGGTGGGAGCGGCGGCGGAGTAGGTTGGTTGCTATGGAACTCGGCTCTCAAGAGACACCGACATGAGCCACTTTTCTTTGCGGGTTGAGGATTTTCTACCTCCTGGGAGCGAGGGTCTGGCGTCTTTGGTGCCCGAGCTGAGGGATCGTACCGTCAATCCTGAACGGCTTGTCAAAACATTGCGGAAGCTCCGTGCCGTTCATTCAACACTTGATCAGAACACGCATGAATACAGAAGAAACCTGGGTGAGCTGGCTGGATTTGTTGATCGTATCGCCGATCAAGATGACAGGCTTGACTGTGCGCGGCGTTCCTTTGCCGTGATTGCCTCCCGTCATGCAGACAACAAGAAGAAAATTGAAGAAGATGCCCATGAATCAGCAGATTTTGTCGCCTGGCTTGCCCGCGCCAGATTGGAAGCAAAGCCGGTTCATCGCAAACGCGTTGCTCGGATAGTAGGTGCCTTGAGATCCATACTCGACGCGAACCTGGAACTGGATCGTGCTCGGCTCGACAGCCTGGAAGAAACTTCCGGGAAACTGCAATCGATTGTTCGCGCTTCGGAGCAGGCATTGAGATCTCTTGGACGCGCGCCGCGTCCGGCCATAGCGGCAGACCCTCGCCCTGACATCGATGCCGATGCCGTTGTCGATGACATTATGAAACGGACGTCAGTGGCCCGTGCCTATCTCGCCAAATGAGCCCTTATGGGTAACGGTCAATCAGGTTGTCCGAATTAACTTCAAAGAAGTGACTGAAACCGGGGAACAACATTTCGTACGGGATTTCGGTTTGCTGGAAAGCGCCGTTGCCCAGCCACACAATTGCTGGGCATTCGAATTTCAAGAGGATTTTGCAGTCCTGTGCGCAATGCTGACGGCGGGGCTGGATTGGAACCATCCGTTCGAGCAGGGCAACAAGCGCACCGCCTTCGTCGCCGGTCTCCTGTTCGCCGAACTGAACGGAAGGCGCTTCACCTTCGAAAACACCGCCGAGCCCGGATACTGGGTCCAAGCTCTGGTGCTCAAGAGCATTACGGAACTCGACTACGCCGAACTGATCGCACCCCGGCTGGTTCGGATCGAGTGAGTCAGCGATTCATCGTGCATCCATTCCAAGCCGGTTCCGCCTGACCGAACGGTTCAACCCGGCTCCCCGCCCCCCGTTCGCCGGGGCACTCGCGGGCCCGAGCGGTGGACGACCTCGACGCCGGTCAGGGTGAAGCGGCGGCGGGCGCGGGTCAGGCGGTCGCGGGCGATCTGGCGGGCGCGGTGCAGGATGTCCCCGATCGGCAGATCGGCGATCCGTTCGCCGCGGGTGCGGGCGATGCCGGTCAGCGTGCCGTCGATCCGGCCGGCCAGTTGCAACTGCTCCGGCCCCAGCGCCTGGACGCCGTGTTCGGCCAGCAGCTTGCGTAAATTGGCCCAGCCGGCGCGGAATTCCCGGCGCATCAGCTCGGCGGCGCCGGCATTGGCGGCGATGTTGCCGGTCGCGGCCTCGCTGCCCTGAATCCGGGCCAGCGCGCGGGAGAAGGCGTCGGCATAGACGTCCTTCTGGGCCTGATCGAGGCCGCGGGTCCAGCGCTCGCGCGTCAGCACGGTCGCATAGACGGGCTTGGGCGCCGGTTCCGTCATCGCTTGATCCACAGTCGGGGGCAATACGGAACCAGTATCCCAAGGAAGTATCCCAGGATCAATCGTACTATCGGCCCTATCCGAAGGTTGAGGTTTCGGAGAGAGGAAATCGACCCCGGCCGCGCGAACCGATGACGCTGTAAACCTCTCGAACAGCCGCCGGTAGATCATTAACGACTTCTTGCAGCCGATCGCGCAGGGCCTTCCAGTATTGGGTTGAGCCAAATCACCGGCGCAAACCGTAACGGCGAGTCCGGGAACCGAACGCGTGATATCGGGTTCTTGAATACGGGGCTCGTCCCGTTTCGAACCATGCCCAGCGGCTCGGGGCCTGGCTGCACCGGTCGGGCCGGACCGCCGTGAAACCGGCGCCGCCGCCGCGAAAGCGGCGAGTCGGACCGGTGCACCGGAGCGGCGACAGCGCCGCCCCGGCGAGCCCTGGTGTCCTGCGCTTCGCTGCCTGATCAAGTCCACCACGCACACCGAATGGCGGGCCAGGAAACCCGCTTCCTTCATCATCCGCCGTGCCGGCAAGGGCAAGCGATCCATGAAAACCGCGCGCAGGGCCGCCGGATGGAACATCAAGGTCCTGGCCGAGCCCATCGGCCCTCCATCCCCTTAACCCGGCCCCTTAACCTGAACTCGTTGCCGTGCCTGGTACGCACGATGTGTTGACGGATTGGCAACAAACTGTATATACGATGTCAACACGCAACACCGTTCGACCAAGCGATCGGTGTGGCAGAGTTTGACGGTTTGTTGTCAATACGAAGGGATAACAAGGGTTTTAAGATGCCTGCAGCGATGGAGACGGACGAGAAATCCGTCACGATCAACATTCGCGCTCAACGCAGGCAGCGCGATCTGATCGATCGGGCAGCCCAGGCGATCCGAAAGACCAGGACCGAGTTCATGCTGGATTCGGCGTGCCGGGCTGCGGAGGATACCCTGCTCGACCAGCGGATGTTCCTGCTGGATGAGGAGCGACATGCGAAGTTCGTGGCGGCGCTCGAAGCGCCGCCCAAGCCCAACCACAAGCTCAAGCAACTGCTGTCCCGGAAGGCGCCATGGGAGAGGTGACGCCGTTCCAGGCACCCGCGGACGGGGCGGCGCTCGCCGCCCCGGTTTTGTTGTCGTCATCGCATGGCGTCTCGGAATTCGATTGCGGCACGGAGCCCTTGAGCCTTTGGTTGCGCAAGCATGCGCTGAAGAACCAGACCAGCAACGCGTCCAGGACCTATGTCGTGTGCCAGGGCGACATCGTCGCCGGTTATTACGCACTCGCATCCGGCAGCGTCGATCATGACGCGGCGACCGGCCGCGTGAAGCGCAACGTTCCTGATCCGATCCCGGTGCTGGTGCTCGGCCGCCTCGCAGTGGATCGGCGATTCGCCGGGCGGGGGATCGGCTCGGGCATGCTGGCCGACGCCATGCGACGCACGGTGCAGGTTTCGGAAATCGTCGGCATTCGCGCCCTGCTGGTCCACGCCAAGACCGACGAGGCCAGGCAGTTCTATCTGACCCGCGGGTTCGCCGCCTCGCCGATCCAGCCCTTGACCCTGATGGTCACCGTGCGGGACATCATCGACAGCCTGTGACGACAGCCTGTGACCGGGCACGAACGGCCCGGCCGCGGGCCGGATCGAAACGGCTGCGTCCCGCCCGCCGTGCCGATTGACAAGCGCGGCGAAACCGCGGTCTATGGCGGCCATCGCCCATCCTTGAGCGCGTTCCCGATCGGATGACCCCTTTCGTGCCGGCGGCGCCACCGCGTTTCCGCCGCCCCCTGCCGCCGCTCGCGGCGCTGCGCATGGCGCGCCGGAACCTGATCGCGGTGTGGTCGGAGGGCGCGTTTGCCGGCCGGTTCCTGGCGCAGAAATTCCTGTTCCGCTGGCTGTTCGTCGCCAACAGCCCCGAGGCGGTGCGCCACGTAATGGTCACCAACGCCGAGAATTACGGCAAGAGCCGGCAGATGCGCCGCGCGCTGGCGCCGCTGATCGGCGACGGCATGTTCATCAGCAACGGCGAGACCTGGCGGCGCCAGCGGCGCATGGCGGTGCCCGCCTTCCACCACAGCCGGCTGCGCCGGTTCGGCGAGATCATGACCGGCGCCACGATCGAGCTGCTGGAGCGCTGGGACCGGCTGGCGCCCGGCAGCGAGATCGAGATCACCGAGGAAATGACCCGGATCACCGCGGAGGTGGTCTGCCGCACCATGTTTTCCGACGATTTGGGCGGCGATCGCGCCGCCATCGTGTTTCAGGGCTTTGCCGACTATCAGGCGACGCTCGGGCAGGTCGATTTCGCCGAGCTGCTTGGCCTGCCCGGCTGGCTGCCCCGCCTGCCGGCATGGCGCGCCCGCCGCGCCGCCGCGCGCATCCACGGCGTGCTCGACGAGATCATCGCCCGGCGCCGCGCCGATCCGGTCGAGCGCACCGATCTGCTGGCCATGCTGCTGGCGGCGCGCGACGAGGACACCGGCCAGCCGATGACCCCCGCCCAGATCCGCGACGAGGTCGCGGTGATCTTCCTGGCCGGTCACGAGACCACCGCCAGCGCGCTGGGCTGGGCCTGGTACCTGCTGTCGCAGCACGCCCCGGCGGCGGCAAGGCTGCACGAGGAGGTTGATCGCGTGCTGGCCGGCCGGCCGCCGGGCTATGACGACGTGCCGAACCTGCTCTATACCCGCTGGGTGTTCGAGGAGGCGCTGCGCCTCTATCCGCCGGTCGCGGTGTTCTCGCGCGAGGCCCGGGCCGACGACGTGATCTGCGGCCAGCCGGTCCCCGCCGGGTCGATGGTGCTGGTGGTGCCGTGGCTGCTGCATCGCCACAAGGCGCTGTGGCGCGATCCGGATCTGTTCGAGCCGGAGCGGTTCTCCCCGGAGCGTTCGAAGAACCGGTCGAAATACGCCTATCTGCCGTTCGGCGCCGGCCCGCGCACCTGCGTCGGCGCCAATTTCGCGATGGCCGAGGGCGTCATCATCCTGGCCGGCATCGCCCAGCGCTGGCGCCTGTCGCTGCGCCCCGGCCATCCGGTGGAACCGCTGTGCCGGCTGACGCTGCGCCCGCGCCACGGCCTGCCGATGCGGCTTGAACAGCGATGACGGGGGCGGCGATGACGAGCGCTGCCATGGCGGGACGGCCGCACGGATGCTCTCGACGACCGCGAAGGGACCGCTTGCGCCATGCCCGGTAGGCCCCTGTCCCGCCAGTGGCGGCGGCACTGGATCGTGCACCCGGTGCAGGGGGCGCTGATCCTTGCCCTGTTCAAGGCGATCGGGCTGCTGCCGATCGACTGGGCGTCGGGGCTGGGCGGGTTTCTGGGGCGGACGGTCGGGCCCCTGGTGCCGCGGCCCAACCGGCGGGCGGCGGCCAATCTGGCGCTCGCCTTCCCGGAGAAATCCGCGGCCGAGCGGCAGCGAATCCTGCGCGACATGTGGGAGCATCTCGGCCGGGTCGCCGCCGAGTATCCGGTGCTGGAGCGCATCCGCGATGCCGGCCGGGTCGAGATCGCCGGCGCCCACCACATCGCCGACCACTACGGCAAGCGGCCGATGGTGCTGTTCAGCGGCCATATCGGCCATTGGGAGCTGGCGCCCGCGGTCGGGGCGAAATACGGCATGACCGTGACCGCGGTCTACCGGCCGCCCAACAACCGCTTCGTCGACCGGCTGACCCGGCGGCTGCGCGAGGCCTGTGGATTGGCTTTGCTGCCGCGCGGGCGGGACTCGGTGCGCAGCGCGCTGGGCGTGCTGGCGCAGGGCGGCAATCTGGCCATGCTGGTCGATCAGAAGCGCAGCTACGGCATTCCCGTGCCGCTGTTCGGCCATCCCGCCCCGACCGGGCCGGCGCTGGCGCAGATGGCGCTGCGCTTCGACTGCCTGGTCATGCCGGTGCGGGTCGAACGGCTGCACGGCGCCCGCTTCCGGGTGACCTGTCTGCCGCCGGTCGAGCTGTCGCGTACCGGCGACCACGATGCCGACGTGCTGGCGATCATGACGGCGGTCAACCGGATCATCGAGGGCTGGGTGCGCGAGCGGCCGGAGCAATGGCTGTGGCCGCACCGCCGCTGGGACAATTGAGGAGCGGGCGAGCCATGCGCGACGGCATGACGGGCGCGAATTCGGGTCCGCCCACCCTGGCGGTGCTGTCGACCAAGGAGAGCCTGGGCGACGCCTTTTTCAAGCTGCCGGTGGCGCGGGCGCTGCGGCGCGCCTATCCCGATCACCGCATCTCGTGGATCGTCTCCGACACCACGCGGTACAGCGATGCGCTCGCCCGCTTCATCACGGATTATATCGACGAGCTGATCCCCGAGGCCGGGATCGAGCGGCCGGTCGGCGCGGCGATCCGCCGGTTGCGCGCGCTGCCGCGCTATTCCCTGGCGTTCGATCTGCGCACCTCGGTCAAGCGGGTGATGCTGGCCCGGCTGTTTCTGCGCCACGATGCCATGGTGTCGGGCATGCCCGGCTATCTCCTGTCCGACCGGAGGCCGCCGCGCGGGTTCCGCCGGCCGCGGCACTGGCAGGCGCGGATGCTGGCGCTGGTCGAGATCGCCTCGGGCCGCCCGGCCGACGGCGCCGGCCCCCTGCCCCTGCTGCCCGCGGCGGCGGCGCGGGCCGCGGACCTGCTGCCGGCCGGACGGCGCCATGTCGGGATCGTCGCGGGCGCCTCGGGCGACTGGAAGACCTGGCCGCTCGACCGCTTCGTCGAGCTGGCCAGCCGGCTGGCGGCGCAGGGCGCGGTGCCGGTGTTCCTGATCGGCCCGGCCGAGCTCGACCATGTCGAACGGCTGCGCCAGGCGGTGCCGGCGGCGATCTTTCCCGATTGCGAGCCCGCGGCCGGACGGTTCGCCGATCACGAGGTGCTGCTGGCGCTGGGCCGGCGTCTGGACGTCGCGGTGGCCAACGACACCGGGCTGGGCCATCTGCTGGCGGCCGCGGGCACCCCCCTGGTCTGCCTGTTCGGCCCGACCGACCCGGCCCGCTGGGCCCCGGTGGCCGAACGGGTGCAGGTGATCCGCGCCCAGGAGTTCGGCAGCGAGCGCCTGAGCGCCATCCCGGTCGACGCGGTCGCCGGGGCGGTGGCGGCGCTGATGGCGGAGGGCGGGGAGCGGGGCCAAGGGTCGTGATGACGTTGGGAGGCCGGTCAAGGCCGTCGCCTTTTCCGCTCACGCGGCATATGCTGGGCGCCAAATTCCAGCGGAATGGGTGAAGCAATGGCCCGCAGGCAGTTCGACATCCGAGACACCCGAGCGGCTGGCCGCACTTGCCGGGCAGGCTGATGGCCGAACTGATCAATCCGAACAAGCCATTGATATTCCGTATTGTTCATCGAGACAATTTATCCTGGATTTTTGATAACGGCCTGCATTGTCGCAACTCAGGGGTCTTCGACCCGAACTATGTTTCGATTGGGAACGCAGAGCTGATCGACAGACGTCGTCACCGAAGAGTTGAAGTTCCGCCAGGAGGAACCTTGAGCGATTATGTGCCGTTCTATTTCACTCCACATTCCCCGATGCTGTTAAATATCAGCACTGGATATGGCGGAGTAACGAGACGTTCAAATTGCGATATAGTTGTTGTGGTGTCTTCGC
>CAZTNV010000036.1:0-18163 GCA_964615535.1 uncultured Mycobacteriaceae bacterium
CGCCTGCACCCGGCTGCCCCGCATGCCGACGCAGGCGCCGACCGGGTCGATCGAGCTGTCCTTGGACACCACGGCGATCTTGGCCCGGCTGCCGGGATCGCGCGCCACCGCCTTGATCTCGATGATGCTGTCGTAGATCTCCGGCACCTCCATGGCGAACAGCTTGGCCATGAATTGCGGATGGGTGCGCGACAGGAAGATTTGCGGCCCGCGCGGCTCCTGGCGCACATCGTAGATATAGGCCCGGACCCGGTCGCCGACCTTGAAATGTTCGCGCGGCAGCAGCTCGTCGCGGCGCAGGATTGCCTCGGCGCGGCCGAGATCGACCGTGACGTTGCCGTATTCCACGCGCTTGACCAGACCGTTGACGATCTCGGTGATACGGTCCTGGTATTCCTCGTACTGGCGCTTGCGCTCGGCCTCGCGGACCTTCTGGACGATGACCTGCTTGGCGGTCTGCGCGGCGATGCGGCCGAAATCGATCGGCGGCAGCGGATCGGTGACGAATTCGCCGATCTGCACCGCCGGATTGTACCGGCGCGCCTCGTCCAGGGACAGTTGCGTCGCCTCGTCGGTGACCGGATCGGCGACCTCGCGGAACCGGGTCAGCTCGATGTCGCCGGTCCTGCGATCGATGTGCGCGCGAATATCATGCTCCTGGCCGTATTTCGAACGGCCGGCCTTCTGGATCGCCTGCTCCATCGCGGCCAGGACCTCGTCCCGATCGATGCTTTTCTCGCGAGCAACCGCTTCTGCAACCTGCAACAATTCCATTGCGGACTGTTCCCACCTTGTCCCAAGTCCCGATCCTGGGTCCCGATCCTGGCCGCGCGGCCGGGGCAATGCCCCCGGTTACCCTGTGCCGCCGCTGGCCGCGATCAGCTCGTCGGTCAACACCAGCTTGGCCTTGGCGATCTCCCCGAACGGCACCCCGACCGGAGCCGGGCCGGTCTCGCCGTCCACCAGCAGCCTTACCGTCTCGCCCTCGACCCCCTCGATCCGAGCCCGGAAGCGCTTGCGGCCGTCAATCATGCCGCGCAGTTCGACCTTGGCCTCGAATCCCGCGAACCGTTCGAAATCGGCCAGCCGGGTCAGCGGCCGATCGATACCGGGCGACGAGACTTCGAGGGTATAATGACCCTCGATCGGATCTTCCACATCAAGCAACGCAGAGAGCGCGCGACTGATCCTCGCGCAATCCTTCACCGTCATGGCGATGCGGTCGACGCGCTCGACCATCACCTGAAGGACCGGGCGCATGCCACCGGAAAATTGCACGCGGACCAAGTCATAGCCCATCGCTTCGACCGACGGCTGGATGATGCCGCAAACCCGGGACAGCCGATCCATGCCTCGCGCGGAACTCCTCAAGCGGTTCGTCAAACCCGGCCGGCAAAGCCGCATAACAAAAAAGGCGGGCCACGGGCCCACCCTTCGATCGGCCCAGCCCAGGCTCACCAGCCGGGCGTGCCGTATGGGATGACGTGAATTGAATATAACCGCTCCGGCCTTTACCGCAAGCGGATTCGCGGCGTTTTCGTGGCGTGGCGGCCCGCGCCGCTACTTCAGCGCCTTGTCGAGAAACGCTTCGGCACGGGCTTCGCCCTGGGCCATCAGGGTATGGATGAATTCGGGGTCGCGGCGCAGCTTGGAACCGTAATCCAGCCCGCGCGCGACCTCCGGGTCCATTTCGATCCCGTCGGCCCCGTCCCGCACCCGGATGGTGCGATAGCTCTCCAGGAACCGGAACAAGGGCAGAGCGCGCAGGCGGTCCGCCGCGTCTTCGCCCTGGGCCTCGCGGCACAGGGTGACCGATTCGTCGCGCTTATCGAGCATTTCGTTGATCTTGCCGATGGTCAGCAACTCGTGTTCCAGCGACAGATTGCCGGACAGCTCGTTGCGCCGGTCGACGATGTCGTGGAGGCGCTGCGGCTCCGCATCCCGGCCCCGCGGGTTGATGCGAATGGTCCAGATTTCGTCGGGCTTGGCATCGGCATCGTCCTTGCCGAGATCGAGAATCGGCCCGATCGGCGGATTGTGGGAGAACAGCCCGTCCCAGTAGACGCCGTTGCCGATGCTCAACCCGGTCATCAGCTCGGGCAGGGTGCAGGATGCGATGACGCAGTTGACGCTGAAATCCTTGTCCGACCCCTTGAAGCAGACGAATTTGCCGGTCAGCACCTCGACCGCGCCGATCAGCAGCTCCGGTACCCCCGGCCGGTCCCGCAGGGCGGCAAGGCGATCGAACGCGACATGGCGGGTCAACAGGTTGCGCAACGCCGACTGGGCATCAAGCCAGGGCCGCAGCCGTTCCTGTGCCGCCGGCGGAAACAGGCGCAGCAGGTGGTCGACGGCATACGGATTGACCTCCGATTTCATCGGCGCCCGCGCCGCGGCCACCAGCATCTGGTTCGACATCCAGTCGAACGGCAGCGTCGCGGCATTGCCATTTGGATAGCCGGTGGTCCAGAACGCCCGCAGCGTCTCGATGCCGGTGGCGCCGCCATCGATCAGAATGCCGTACCAGGCCAGCAGGGCGCAGATCGCGCCGCCGGAGGTGCCGCTCAATGCGACGATCCGGCAATCGGTGCGGTCCTTCAGCTTGCGCAGGATGGCCGTCAGGGCGCCCGCGGTGAACGCCGTATGACTTCCGCCGCCGGCACAGGCGATCGCGATCCGGCGCATGTCTCAAGCCTCCCACCCCATTTCTGCTCTCGGACGTTCTACCATTCCGTTCCGTGCGATCAACATGAAACCGCCTTCTGGTTTAAACGCCGGCGGCCGGAACCTGCCGGATGTCCCGCCGTTGTGCCAAGACCTGGAACATCCGACCGGCGGAGGACGGCATGGCCGAGAGCGAGCGATCCCTGACCACCATCACGCCCGAGCACTTTGCCACCGGCGGCTTCTTCTTCGCCGCTGCGCTGATGGAAAACCTGGTCAAGAAGGGCGTGCTGACCCAGACCGAGGCGCAGGCGGTGGTCCGCGATGCGCTCAACAAGGTGCGTGCGAGCGATCGGCCCGAGATCTCGGGTGCCGCCGATCTGTTCATCCATTTCTACGGCGCCGGCCAGGGCTATCAGACGCCGTAACCGGCCCGGCGCCGCCACCGCCCGGCGATGCCGGCTCATCGGTTGAGCACGAAATAGCCGGGCCGGTCGGGACCCACCGGCGTCCGGCCGGGAATGTCCGAGCCCGGCGCCTGATGGATGACCTGCCGGATGTCGGCCACCACTTCGGGCGACGAGACGTAGTACCGGTGGCGTTCGAAATCCTCCACTTCGGAAACGAAGCGGACGTCGATCACATTGATCTGCAGACGCACGGTCTGCTGGATGATCGGCGGCTGGGGACCGGTCTGGCCAAGCCGGTCAACATGGATCACGTCGCTGAGCCGCAGCAGCTTGTCGTCCGGCCGGAAATAGACATGGACCTCGCGGGTCAGCAGGTCGATCGGCCGCAGTTTGCTGTCCAGCATCAGGGCGTCGCTGTCCTCGTCCGCCGCCATCAGGAAGATCCCGTCGAACAGTTGGATCGTGCGCATCGTCTGGCTGTTGGCCAGGGCCTGCAGACCCACCCTGAAGGCGTAGTTGCCGAGGCTGTGACAAACCAGGAACACCTTGCGAAAGCAGCGGTTCGGGCTTCTCAAAAGGAAATCGACGAACCGCGCGAAGGCCCGCGCCATCGCCACGCCGGAAAACGCGGCGTCATTGCGATCGTCCAGATAGTCGAGCGGGTTGTACCGGCCATTGGTCGGATAGGAAAACGTGAAGGGCACGATCTCCGTCTGTGCGGTCTCGTAAAGACCGGCCGCCTTGGCCGCGAGCGAAATCGCCTTGTCGAAGGTGCAGGCCGCGCCATGAATGTAGACCAGCGCGATCTTTTCAGAATCGGCCTTCAAGAGGCGCAGATCGTTCATCAGCTCCGGAAACAGGATGTCGCTGCCGCGCGGCTGCTGTTCGGTTTCGGGTGCGAGAAAGAAGGAGCCCGGCCGCACCTCCCAGTCTCCGTCGCGCCGCTCCGCCACCGAATGGCCGACCCGGAAGCTGCCGACCAGGTGGGCGATTTCGGTGCCCAGCGCATCATTGGGCAGGACATTGCGGTTGGTGGCGAAATACACCTTCTTTTCTGGCATCCGGGTTCCCCAGCCTTTGCCTAACGGCCCCTTGACCCTGCAAATTTTAGGGGAATACGATCCGCCCTGGGAAGATCTCGCAAGTCTTCCCGCCTTCGGCCAAACTGGTCATGGCCGGAGGCAGCATCGTGAGTGCATCGCCGCCGCCACCGGTCCAAGCGCGGAGTCCCACATTTCCTGCCCGATTTCGGAATTCGCCGCTGATGGCGATAACATCCAAAACTGTATACGCCCACTCGGATCAACAAGGCAAGTACCGGTACCGTTTCAACTGTGTATCGCAGACTCGCCCCGCCGGCATTTTCTCCCCCCGCGCCGATGACCTCTGCAAATCGATTGCCGGGGATGGCTTCATACCAATGATATCTCTTTTCGCGGAACATGCCGTATTGCATCCTCTGGCCAATGGTACAAATGGTCTTCGTGTTTTCTGGGTGGCAAACTGGAAATACGGCATGAGGACCGCGTTGATGAGCAGTGGGTCTTTGATCGGTGTGTTGCAGGCCCGCGTGGTCACCGGTTCCGGCGGCGGCGTCGAAAGAGTTATTCTGAATTGCGCCAGCCATATCCAAGGCTCTGCTTATCGGACCTTGGCGTTCTACATTCACCCGCCGGGCGATCCGGGGTTCAAGGTCATACAAGCGCGGGCTCAGGCGATCAATCTGCCGGTCGTCGACATCGGCGAGCGGTTTCAGATCAGCCTGCCCACCATCCGGCGCATCATCCAGGTCTGTCGTGACCAGAAGATCCAGATCTGGCACAGCCACGACTACAAATCCAACGCGCTGGGCGTCCTGTTACGGCCGATCCTGAAATTCAGGACGGTCACCACGGTTCATGGCTGGGTCAAGCAGACCCCGCGCACGCGGGTCTATTATGCGCTCGACCGCTGGATGCTGAAGCGGTTCGACCGGGTGGTGGCGGTCTCGCAGGACCTCTATCAGTCCTGCCGGCGGATCGGGGTCGATGGCGACCGGCTGCATCTGATCGAGAACGGCATCGACACCGACACCTTCCGCCGGGCCGGGCCGGCCGGCATGGCACCGGGCCGCGATCTGCCGCCCGGACGGCTGCTGATCGGCGGGGTGGGCCGGCTGTCGCCCGAAAAGGGGTTCGACCTGCTGATCGAAGCGGTGTCGGTGCTGATCCGCGAGGGCCTGGACCTGGAGCTGTGGATCGCCGGCGGCGGCCCGGAGCAGGACCGGCTCGCCGCGCGGGCCGCCGCCACCGGCCATGGCGACCGCATTCGCCTGATCGGCTACCAGACCGATATGCTTGGCCTGATGGAGCGGCTGGACATTTTCTGCCTGTCGAGCCTGCGCGAAGGCCTGCCGCTGGCCATGCTGGAGGCCATGGCGATGGAAGTCCCGGTGGTTGCGACACGGAGCGGCGGCGTCGGCGCGTTCGGCCACGACGGCGACGACATGCTGCTGGTCCCGTGCGGGTCGACCGCGGCGCTGATCCAGGCGTTGCGGCGGGTCGCCCTCGATCCCGATCTGCGCGGCCGGCTGTCGGCAACGGGGCGGCGGCGGGTCGAAACCGATTGCAGCGTCCGGCGCACCATGGCGCGGCTGGTCGACGTCTATGACGGGCTGGGAGTCGTGCCGATGTGACGGAGGATCGACGCAGCCCACCGCCCCCGCCAAGCGTTTCAGCTCCCTTTCAAGCACCATCGGACCCATGACAGCCACCATGATGAATCCCCAGGCTTCGGATCGCCCGTCCGATGCGGCCGCCGGGGCTGAGTCCCGCCGCCATCTGCTGCATGTCTTCGCGACGCTGGAGGTCGGCGGACCGCAGACGCGGTTCATCAAGCTGGCCTCCGGGCTGGGGCGTAAATACCGCCATACCCTGGTCGCAGCCGACGGCAACACGGCATGCCTGTCGCGGCTCGACCCGGCCGTCGATGCCACCGCGCTCGCCCTCGACATCCGCAAGAGCAGGTGGCCCAGCCCGCGCAATCTGATGACTCTGCGGCGTCTGCTCGGCGATCGCCGGCCCGATCTGCTGGTCAGTTACAACTGGGGCGCCATTGAGGCGCCCCTGGCCAATCGCCTCTGGCCGGGCTGTCCGACCCTGCATTTCGAGGACGGGTTCGGACCGGACGAGACCGCGACGACCCAGTTCCGCCGGAGGATCTGGTTCCGGCGCCTGGCCCTGGGCGGAACCACCCGGATCGTCGTGCCGTCGCGGCTGCTCGAGCGGATCATCACGCAGGTCTGGCGGATCGATCCCGCACGGGTGCTGTACGTGCCCAACGGCGTCGATTGCGCCCGGTTCGCGGCGGAACCCGATCCGGCGCTGATCCCCGGCTATGCCGGCTGGCGGCCGGCGCTGGTGATCGGCAGCGTCGGCCGGCTGGCCGCGGTGAAGAACTTCCGCAAGCTGATCCGGGCGGTGGCCGCGCTGGCCCGGACCCTGCCGGTCGGCCTCGTGCTGGTCGGCGACGGCCCCGAACGGCCGGCCCTGGAGGCCGAAGCCCGCGCGCTCGGCATCGCCGATCGGGTCCTGCTGACAGGGCGGATCGACCGGCCGGAAGCCGTGCTGGGGCTGTTCGACGTCTATGCCCTGTCGTCCGACACCGAGCAGATGCCGCTGTCGCTGCTGGAGGCGATGGCGGCGGGACTGCCCGTGGCGGCGACCGATGTCGGCGACGTCAAGGACATGGTCGCCGCCGAAAACCGGCCGCTGGTCGTCGATCCCGCCGATCCGGCCGGCTTCGTCGCGGGGCTGGCCCGCCTGCTGACCGATGCGGACATGCGCCGGCGGCTGGGCGAGGCCAACCGGCGCCATGTCCGCAGCGAATTCGACGAATCCGCCATGATCACCGCCTACGACGCCCTGTTCGCCGGCTGAAGCGGGCAGAGGCGGGACGGGTCGTCGCCCGCCCTATTGCTCGACCAGGACATCGGCGAACTGGTCGACGGTGTTGTTGGTCATGGTCACGCGATCGCGCGTGTGATTCCGGACGAAGGTCGTGTGGCCGTCCACGTCGCTCCGGAAGGTGTTGTTGGCGATCACGAACCGCGCCGACGAATGGAGGTTGCCCTCCGCCCCGATGGCGATCGCGGCGCTCGGGTTCGACGTCAACCTGCCCTTCTGCATCCGGTTTCCCGAGATCTCGACCTCCCCGCCATTGGGCACGTCGATCAGATAGCTGGCCGTGCCGCTTTCCCCGTCTTCGATGACGTTGTTGATGATTTCCGTGACATAGGCGCGTGACTTGATGTGATGGCCTTCGTTCTGTGCCCGGAAGGTCGAGTTCTCGACCCTTAGGCGGGCGATCTGGTTCACGTAAATCCCGTGAGCGCAACGCTCTTCGCACAGCCCGTTGCGCTCGAACACGCTGTTCTGGATGATGATCGTGGCATTGGGATTGCGCGCCGCCAGAATGCCGTTCTCATTGTCGTAAAAGACGCTGTCGATGACGTTCAGGTTGCCGCCCTCGGCGCGGATGCCGGCGCCGTTGCGTTCGCGGACCCGGGCACCGGAAAAGGTGATGCCGCGGACGGTCACGTCGTTGCCCTGGATGACCCAGATCGCCTTTCCGGCGCAGGTCCGGTCGTGCACCCGAACCTCGCCGCCGACGCCCCGCAGCGTCAGCCGATCGGCACGCCAGACCGCGCAATCATTGTAGCTGCCGGCCGCGATCTCGACCGTGTCGCCATCCCCGGCATCGCGGGCCGCGGCACTCGGCGAGTCATAGAACTGGCCCGGTCCGACCTGAAGGGTTCGGGTCGGCAGATCCGAATGCGCCGGCTGGACCGGAATGGCCATGACGGCGACCAGGGCGGCGACCGCGGCCAGCCCGCCGGGGCCGGCGGCGCCATGCCGAATGATCCGGAAAACCGGCGATACAAGGCGCCTTGCAGAGTGCAAGGATCGCCCAATTCCGCTGTCAAGCATGGCAAGTCCTCGTAATGCGAGAATGTCTCAAGGAAGTCCGCCCGGCCGGCCGGCACCGAAATGCCGCTTCGGGCGACGCAAGGATTGCTGCGAACTATGAACCTAGGACGGCTCGGACCCGGGCAAGGCTTATAGCTGAATGCATTGCGCGCCGATTTCGCCTAATGCCATCGGCCGATGCGCTCGGAGAAGACCTGGAATCCATTGGCGGGACCGCGGAACAGGGGCGCGGCCCGAGGCGCCGTGCCATCGGTTCCGCCCTATCCCTCGCCGTCCTGCCGCTCCAGCTCGTCCATGTCCTCGTCGGAGAAGCCGAAATGGTGGCCGATCTCGTGGATCAGGACATGGCGGACGATGGTCGCCAGATCCTCGCCGGTGTCGCACCAATAATCCAGAATCGGCCGGCGATAGAGCTGGATCACATCGATCTCCTCGCGACTCGCGGTGACGCTCTGCCGGCCGAACGGCACGCCGACATACAGGCCGAGCAGGTCGAACGGGCTGTCCAGCTCCATCTCGTCCTCGACGTCCTCGCCGGGGAAATCCACCACCTGGATCGCCACCCCCTCGACCATGTCGAGCAGCGGCTTCGGGATCGCCTCCAGCGCCTCGTCGGCCAGTGCGGTGAGGTCGTCCAGGCTCGGCGGTGTGGTGAATCGCGTCATGGCGAAATCCTAGTCGCGGCCGACATGCTTGACCAGTCGAGCGCGGCGCGCCACTTGCCGGGCGGGAAACGGCCCGTTCGGAACGGGCAACGACGGAGGGAGTTCATGGTGGCCAAACTGACCCCGGACGCACGGGCGCAGTCGATTGCCGGGCTGGCCGGCTGGACCGACGTCGAAGGTCGTGACGCGATCAAAAAGACATTCCGCTTCGGCGATTTCAACCATGCTTTCGGATTCATGAGCCGCGTCGCCCTGATGGCCGAACGGCTCGATCACCATCCGGAATGGTTCAACGTCTACAATCGCGTCGAGGTGACGCTGGCGACCCACGATGCTGGCGGCGTTACCGATCTGGATATCAGCCTGGCCCGCTTCATGGACCAGATCGCCGGGCCGCCCAACCCGCGCGCGTGACTCGCCATCCCCGTCCAGGGGCCGGCAGGCCCCCGGACCGCCATTTCCGGAGATCGCCGTGTTCGAGTCCGTGATCGCGTTCGCCCGCACGCCGGGCGGCATGGAACTGCTGTTCGGGATTCTGGTGGTGTGGCCGCTGTGGCGGGTGTTCGCCCGCGCCGGGCTGCCGCCCTGGCTCGCCCTGCTGGTCTTCGTGCCGGTCGCCGGGCTGGTGCTGGTGCTGGCCGCGCTCGCGCTGCGGCCCTGGCCGCGCGCTCCCCGGCCAGAGTGATCCGGCGATGGAATGGCTGAATGGCCTGGAGCCTTGGCTGGCCAATCTCATCGTCGGCCTGCTGATCGTTGCGCGCATGGCGCTGGGCGCCGTGGTGCTGATTCGCGCCGGCCTCAGCCCGCTCTGGGTGCTTCTGCTGCTGGTGCCGTTCATCGAGGTGATCGCGATCTGGGTCTTCGCCTATACCCGCTGGCCCCGGCTGGACGGCCCGGCGCCGAATACCGCTCCTGGCGCTCCGGAGAGCGGGCGGGCGATCCGTCGGCAGCAGAAAGGTTGAATAATATTTTATGATACGCTACGTCTGTGCCGTTGACTGAGGGTTGCGCTCATGACGGCTCCAGACGCCCAGATGCAAGAGTCCTCGCGGTCGGATCAGGACGCGCCGGCGCCGGCCGCCACCGCTGACCGCGCCCTGGACTCCGCAGCGGCAGCCTCCGCCATCGTGCCGCTGGCGACCGCCCGCACGCCGGCCGCCCAAGAGCAGGAGACCGCGGCCGCCGGCAGCGCGGTGGTGGCGAACCCGCCACCCGACCCCACCGGCGGCGGCGAGGATGCGACCGGTCAGGGACCGGACCGGCCGGAGGAGATCGCGACCCTTCGCCGCCAGTATTTCGAGGGCCTGAAGGCGCTGCTGAGCCGGCCGGCCAGCAACGACAAGGTCCAGACGCTGTCCGCCCGGCTGGCCGCGGTCGGGCGCCGGCTCGGCGATGACGACGACCCGGCCTATTACCGGCTCGGTCTGCTGGCGATCGGCTGCCTGACCGGAGACCGGCCCAATATCGCCGCCGCCGCCCATATCGTCGCCGATCTGGAATTTCACAGCTCGCGCAACTCGCCGATCTTTACGGTCATGCGCGGACTGATGTTGTCTGTCGCCTGCAGCATGCCTCTGATCTTGGTCATCCTCGGCGGCTACGTGATGCGTCCGGACATTCACATCAACCAGTTCATCCAGGCGAATTCCGGATTCTTCCTGGCCGGGGCGTTCGGCATGCTGGGCGGCGTCGTCAGCCTGCTGATGCGCATCGGCCAGTTCGACCAGGCAAACCGCAAATCGCGGCAATTCCTGTTCCTCACCGGCATGTCGCTGCCCGTGGTCGGTCTGGTCATCGCCATGGTGGTCGCGGCGATGTTCCTGTCCGGCATCATCAATCTCAACTTTACCGGCACGGCCGACGCCAGCATCACCGCAAACGGCCAGCCCTATTTCTTCATCGTCATCGGCTTCCTGTCCGGCTTCAGCGAGCGCTTCGCGACCGGCCTGCTGGACAAGGCCGGCAATGCCGTCTCGGGCAACGGCCAGCCCCCCGCCGCCGGCGGCCAAACCTCGCCGCGCCCCGCGGCACCCGCGGCCGCCGGCACCGCCGCCTGACCCGTCGCCGCCTGATTCAGACTTCCTCGCCGCGCCTGCGACGACCGATCGCCCCCGGGGGAACTCCGTCCGCCATGGCGGGTTAGCCCTGCGGAGCCTTGCGGACACCGCGGGCAAGATTGTTTTCATCACAAGGTCATCAACGATGACGAGCGGATGGCGCCTGGCCCTCAGGCAAGCCGTCGCGGGGGAATGGACGCGCTTGATCGGGCGGTGCCGGTTGCCCGGCCGGCGGCTCGCCGCGACGGCGGCACTGGCCGGCGGGGTGCTGCTGGGCGCGCCGCCGGGGCAGGCCGATACGCTGTGGGGCGTGACCAGCGGGCTCGACCCGGACCGGCGATGGGTCGGCGCCCAGATCTTCACCATAGAGACCGGCAGCGGCAGCATCACCGTCCGGCACCGCTACGACGACCGGAGCGGCCATGACGGCGAACCGTTCCACGGCTTCGGCGACATTGCGGTGGCACCGGATGGCGGGATCTATGTCAGCTACCATGGCGACCGGGGTTTCGACCGGCTGGCCCGGGTCGATACCGGCACCTGGCACTTCGACTGGTCCTACGATTTGGGCGCGCTGGGGCTCAGCAACGGGCCGCATTGCGTGGCCGGCTCCGCCTGCCTGAGGCGCAGTCCCAACCAGGTCAATGCCCTGACCTTCATCGGCGACACCCTCTACGGCATCACCGGCGGCGGCTCGGAGGCCTTTCTGCTGCGCTTCGAGCTGGGCGACCGCGGGGTGGAGCGGGTGACCAATCTCGGCAGCCTGGGCTACAATACCGACGGCGATCTGGCGCGCAGCCCGGTGACCGGCGCCATCGTCTACACCTCGTCCGAAAACGGCCGCAGCAGCCTGCTCAACACGGTCGATCTGCGCGCCGGTCTGCATGCCGGATTGCGGGGCAGCGCCGATATCGGCAGCGGCACCGGCTGGGCCGGTCTGGTATTCGACGGCGCCGGCACGTTGTGGGCCGGCAGCGTCTCCAGCCGGATGCTCTTCGTGATCGATCTGGGCGTCCCCGGACAGCCGGCGCGCGCGGTTCTCGACCTCGGTGGCGCGCTCGACAGCGGCATCACCGGTCTCGACCGCCGCGCCCCCCCGGGCGACTCGGCCGAACATCTGGCGATCGGGGCGGCTGCGCCGAACCCGTTTTTTTGCTTGAACTGCCCCCGCCCGCCGCCCTATATCACCGCCTTGCGGTGACGACGGCCGGACGCGGATTGCGCGGCCGACGAAAATCCCAACCGTTTCCCGGGGCCATAGCTCAGCTGGGAGAGCGCTACAATGGCATTGTAGAGGTCGACGGTTCGATCCCGTCTGGCTCCACCAAATCAAGGGCTTCGCTGGAAACGGCGAAGCCCTTTCGATGTGCGGGGAACCATAGGGGAACCGCAAGCCAAAGCGCCGCAGCGGGCCGGCCGTGCCGCAACCTACCGCACCCCGGCCCGAAAGCATGCAGGACATGGCTGGTTTTCCGGGGTAACGAGGGTAACGATGTCACAGTGCCGAAATCGCCTTGCATTTCGGCGTTACATCTGTCCCTGAGGCTGGTCTAATCAGGTGCAACAGCCGCTGAACACGAAAAACCCCGGCGCGGTTTCCCGGCCGGGGCAAGAAGGCAGGATCGTGTCACCTTTCCGGGATCGGAATCCCCGCGGCCTAGAAGTACTGCGCAGACGGGTGTTTCCGGTTCTTAACGGTTCGGGCGTTCCTCTCGGCCAGCCGATCAGCCGATAGCGGGGCATGGTCGCCGCACCAGTCAGATGCCTTCGTCTCCGGCCAATTGGTTGCGGTCCAGTGCTTCAAATCATTTCCATCTTCACCGCTTTCCTGTGCCCGGATCGGAGCGTGCCGGCGGCACTCGGCTTTCTGGCTGTCCGAATCGAAGGGGTTCCACCAATGGCAGGTGGCGCATGTTGCCGGTTCCATTGTGTTCTCCATCTCCCGCGTTGGTCGCCCTTCCGACTACCACTTACGCCGACGCGAGCGCGACCACTGCCGATGCGATCGGCTCGGCCATCAGCGTCTCAATATCCAGCGGCTCCATGACCGCGCGGACCATCGCCTCAATGAGATCGTCGGGCAACCCCCTTGGCATTACCGATCTTGAACATTTCAAGAACGCTCTATCTCAGTTGATGTTGATACCATGCCCAAATGTCATTAGGGAGCGCGCGCCTTGGCGTGGTAGCCTCAAAGCTACCGCTGGGATTGGGGCGGGTGGGGGTAAAGCATGCTGAAGGCCAACGACGTTGCGAGATACTTCCTCGCTAAGTCGGACCCGGAGATTGGGGAACTGATTTCCCATCTCAAGCTGCAAAAGCTGTGCTACTACGCCCAGGGTTTCCACCTTGCGCTGTACGGCACTCCGCTGTTCGCTGAATCTATCGAGGCGTGGACCCACGGCCCCGTGGTCCCGGCTGTCTGGCGCGAGTATAACAATTACCGTGCTGATCCTATCCCCGCTCCATCTGACTTTGATCCGTCGATCTATTCGGATGACGAGAAGGAGCTCCTTGACGAAGTTTACTCCGTGTATGGCCAGTATTCGGCGTGGAAGCTTCGCAATATGACTCACGAAGAGGCGCCTTGGATTGTTGCTCACGCGGCCGGAGGCGGTGTAATCTCTCGCGATTCCATGACGGAGTTCTTTAAAACTCTTATTAAATAACATGGCCAAGGGAAAGCTCAAGGCGCGCCAGGCAGACGAAGGCGCGCGCATCAAGACGCATGCGTCGAGCAATGAAACGCCCGACGCCAAGCGTCCGGTTTTCTGCTTTGAGTTTATGGTCAGTGGTTATTGCATTGAGAGTGTATCCAAGGACCAGAAAGCAGCTTTAGCCGACGCGCTTTTCAAACGAAGTCGAATGACTTGGGGAGAGATGAAGTTAGCTCCGAGGCACGGACTCGGTTATGAAAGAATCGGACGAAGCTCCTTCAAAGTTGGCATTCCAGCGTGCGTCAAGGACGACGTTGACTTGATTGCCTTTCGCTTCATGGCAAAAGCCCCAATGGTGGGCTTCCGGGATGGTCAGATATTCCGAGTGTTGTGGTTGGACCACAACTTTACGGTTTACAATCACGGGTAAATACTGACTCCACGGCAGCACGCCTCACCACGCCAGCAAGCGCCGGGCCCGTGAACCGCACTGCGCGGAATTAATCCCTACGGTGGTAGCGCTGGTGCGGCAGGTTGGCATAGACCGTGCCGTCCGGCCGTTCGAGCACGCGCACCCCGCACAACCTCCGAACTCAGATCCGGCGGGGCCGCGTTCACACGAAGAAGGCTTCGTCGAGAATAGCCAGGTCGAAGATGCTGCCGCCGTCGGTGTCGCCGGGGCAGACGAAGTAGGGCAGCAGGGCATAGCCTGTGCCACCACAGGCCTTCATCGCGCCGCTCGGCTTCGGCCGAAGCCTCGAACAGCCGGTTGCCGGCAGCGTGCCGGGATCGTCGATGTTGCCGCGCGCCACTCGCTGGGCATAATCCACGATGTCATGGGCGATGTTTTCCTGCCCGCAGCCGGCCGTAGTGATCACCATTATGAGAACACCGGGCGGCATTGCACGATATGCGCGAAGGCTGCACCCGCTCTTGGGATGTTCGATCCGGTGCCGGCAATCAATGAAGCGCAATATGTTCGCAATGCGCTTGTTCTCTCGGCAGATCCCGGCCGCTTCCTCGAAAGCGATGCGGGCCCGTTCCCGGTCGCTGGCGGCGCGGCCGTCGCCGCCGAGCGGCCAACGGGACCGGTCGTTCACCTAATCCGATGTGGCCATCGGGACCGGGAGGTGTTGCGTCTGGCGTTCGGTCGGCCCCGGCGGCAGGCCAAGGGCCTGCTGCGCTGGGTGGCGCGGCTGAGGACCCTGGATATCGGCATCCGGGACCAGACCCTTTTTTCATGCCCGTTCACATTCCGGAATCGCCTTTTGGGAAAATTGACAATGGGAAGCTCGGATTAACCGATCCCACACAAATACTAAGGCAATTTGTGTGCATTGCACGGGGCCAAAGGAGGGTGGCACGATGTTTCTGAAGCTTTCCATAAAGTTGAGACTGGCGATCATCGTCGGTGTCAGCGTCCTGGGGTTCGTGATCCTGGGCGCCGATGCGCTGATCGAAAACCGACGCGAGCTGGTCTCTGGCCGCGAACACGCAACTCGAAATTTGGTGGAAGCGGCGATTTCGAATATCGAGCGACTGCACCGTCAAGTAACGGCCGGTGAACTCACCGAAGATCAGGCACAACGCCTGGCGATCGAAAGCGTGCGTGCCGCCCGTTACGGCGAGGACGACTATTTCTTCATCATCGATGGCAATGTCCGAATCGTCATGCATCCCTTCAATTCCGAAATTGAAGGCCGTGACGGCGGCACGGTTCGCGATCCGGACGGCGTTGCATTGTTCACGGAAATGGTTCGCGCGGCCCGCGACGGCGGCGGCTATGTCCATTACCGCTGGACGCGGGACGGCAGCAATCGGCCCCTGCCCAAGATTTCCTACGCCGCAGCCTTCGATCCCTGGAACTGGGTTGTCGCCACGGGCGTCTATGTCGATGACATCGACGCCGCATTCTGGGCAAAGGCGCAGCGAATCGGCTTGATTGTTCTCATCGTCACCCTGGCCAGCGCCGGCATCGCCTATCTGGCATCGGTTTCCATCAGCAGGAGCGTCGCCGGCATCACGACGACCATGCGCCGGCTTGCCCAGGGCGAGACCGGCTTGGCCATTCCCTTCCGCGATCTCGACAACGAGATCGGTCACATGGCTCAGGCGATCGAGGTCTTCCGGGGCGACGCCGTTGAACGCCTCCGGCTCGAGGAGGACCAGAAACAGGCGGAGGCGAAGGTCGATGCGGAGCGCCGCAAGGCCCTGCTGGGCGTGCTGCACGAGCTGGTCAAGGTCGCCGTCGACGGCAACGAGGCGCAGATCCTCATGGTGCAGATGAAGCGGGACGTTTCGGAAACCGTCCAGCAGGTTCACACCATGGCGTCCTCGGTCGAGGAGATGCGTGCCGCCGTCGGCGAGATCGCCCGCAACAGCGAAACCGCCACGACCGAAGCCCAGGCATCGGAGGAGTCGGCCGGCACCGGCCGGCAAATGGCCGGGAACGCCACGGCCGCGATGGATCAGATGACCCGCGCCGTCAACACCGCAAAGATCGAAGTGTCCGAACTGGCCGCAGCCTCCGATCAGATCGGCGACATCGTCAAGCAGATCGAGCGCATCGCCGCACAGACCAACCTGCTGGCGCTGAATGCGACCATCGAGGCGGCGCGCGCCGGCGATGCCGGCAAGGGCTTCGCCGTGGTGGCCTCGGAGGTCAAGGCCCTCGCCAACCAGACCGCCAGGGCGACCGAGGATATTCGTGGCCGGATCGCCAATGTCCGCGGCAAGGTCGAAGGGATCATCGCCGCAATGGATGAAAGCGTCGCAACGGTCGGAACCGGCCGGAGCGTCGTGGACGGACTCGCCGGCTCACTGGAGGAGATCGGCAGGAACGTCAACAGCGTGTCGTCCCGCATGGCCGAAATCGCCGGGGTTCTGACCCAGCAAACCGCCGCATCGCAGGAAGTCGCTCGCTCCGCGAGCACGGTCTCCGACATCGCCAGAAAGAACGCGACGGAAATCGACGGCGTTCTGAAAGCGATGGACACCCTGAGCCGGTCCTTGAACACCCAGGTCGGCACGTTTTCCGATCTCGGCGATCTGGCGATCATCGAAATCGCCAAGAACGATCACGCGATGTTCAAGAAGTCCGTGATTGATGCGGTCGCCGGGAACAGCGACATCACGGCCGACGATCTTCCCGACCATCACAATTGCAAACTGGGCAGATGGTACGATACGGCGCACGAGACGATCCGCCGCCTGCCGGCCTATGCCGGAATTCGCGAACCGCACAAGCGGGTCCATGACGCCGGCAAGACCGTGTTGCGCCTGCTGCGCGACAACCGGCAGCAGGATGCCATCGACGCCCTTGCCGCACTGAACGACGCGTCGCATGAGGTGCTGGGCCTGCTGACCGAATTGTCCAACGAGGTCCAGGCCCTCCGCACCGAAACCGCGGCGTAGCCAACGATCCGGGCGCTCCCGGCCGGGCGCGACTTGACGGTCGGTTCGGTGAAACAAGCCCGGGCGACAACGGCTCGGGTCTTGCCGCCGGGCCGCCCAAGGAATACGGTCCTATACGCTGCGGCCGGGCCGCGGCGGCGGTCGGGGTTCCGTGACAAACCGTGACATCCGACCGGCTTTTTTGGTTGGCGGTCGGGGGCTCGTGACAAACCGTGACATCCGAGCGACTTTTTTTCGTCGGCGGTCGGGATCCCGTGACAAACCGTGACATCCGACCGACTTTTTTTCCGGTCGACTGAAACGAAAGGTGTCGACTGAAACGAAAGGCTAGGCATGACCACGCGAAGGGGCGGACTCAAAAAAAGTTGCACGAAGTCTCGCAACACTCGCAATCTTGTCCGGTATGGCCAAACCCGTCCGGTCGCCCAAGCGGGTGAACGATGGGGTGGCGGGGGATTCCGGTGGCGGCGACTCTGGCTGGGGCGGCAGGATTCGAACCTGCGTATGACGGAATCAAAATCCGTTGCCTTACCACTTGGCGACGCCCCAGTCGTGGCGCGGCCGGCACGCTAGCCAGATTTGGCACCGCTGGCAATGTTCGTGCAGGTCAAGATCCTGGCCGATCAGCCGAAAGGCCAAATGGATCGCCGTTGCCCCGGAGTCAACGTGATATTAATGATCCGTGAGATGGACCGGCGATGCAGCGAGGACGGGGATATGGCAGCGCAGGGCTTGGGCGACGACCTCAACCGGAATCGTCCCGCGGCCGAGGAGGGTGCCGCCGTCCCGGTTGCCGAGGCAATGCTGGCCGATCTCGTCCGCGCCTTGCAGCGCGTGCCGCAGCGGCTGGACCGAATCGAGGAACGGCTGGACCGAATCGAGCGGCTCCTGGAGCGCCAGATCCCGGCGGCACCGGTCGAGGACGAGGATCGCGGGCCGAAACCCCTGATCCCGCGATTCATGCGGACTCCGGCGGCGCCCCTGGCGGCCGGCGAAGAGCAGCGCCCGGCCAGGGGGGACGAGGCGGCCGCCCCAACGCCCGCCCGCCCCGCGGGCCGGCGCGAACCGCCCCGGTCGCGCCGTGGCCGGGGCTGGCTGCCGATCGGACTGGCCATCGTGGTGGTGGTCGTGCTGGTCTTCGGGTTATGGCGCCTGATCGGCTCCGATCCCGGAGATGCCGACGGTGCGGCAGCGCAATCGGCGAGCGCCACACGCACCCAGGAGTTGGCACCCCCGGCATCTCCGCCCGGCGCCGCGGAGGCTGAAGCCACCAGTCCGGACTCGGCCGAGGCGCCCGCGGCGGCCGCCTCGTCTTCGGCGGAACCTGCC
>CAZTNV010000037.1:0-18119 GCA_964615535.1 uncultured Mycobacteriaceae bacterium
CGATCGGCCAAGACAGAACTTTTGCAGAACCTGCCTTGCCTGGATAGGGAAATTCAAGAAAGCCAATAATATTCTATTAGCTCAAATAAAATTGAACCGCGGCCTCGATGATATTGACCCATCCTGGGTTCCGGGTTTCTGTTCCTCGGAAGAAGACAACAGTGATCGGATGATCTATTTGCAGCAAGGCGCGGTCAAATCGTGGGGAACTTACTATCATGAAGCAATTCACTATTTACAGCATAGAGATTTATACCCGGTATTTTATTCTACCGGCGGATTTGCGCCATTCCAGGTAGAGGGATTGACCGAATACCTCACTCGCCGCTCCGATACCAAGGTTAACCAGGAGCGCCAGACTCACGGCAATTACCAGGCCGAGTTCGCCAAAACCAATTCCTGGATCGGCGGGAATATATTGAAGGAAGACAAGCTGGCACACTTAAACTTTAAGGGCACGGGGCTCGGCACCGAAAGCGCCAGCAATGCGAAGATCATCAATTATCTGAAGAACATCGTACCTTGACGGGTGTCGATCGGTCGCGAGCGGCAGGCGCCTGGCTTCCAAAAAAGGCGCATTCGGCGCATGACCAATGTCCCGGATTTTGCGATAATGCCGTCGGACAGGATTGATTGGCGGAGGTGACGATGGCCCCGGCAGATTTCCGGCGGCGTCCGCGCCGCGCTCTGATCGCCGCGCTGATGATGGTCGGTTTGGCGATGCCGGCGGCGGAGGCTCGGGCGCAGCCGATGGCGCCCGAGCCGGCGACCGGGCGCACGGCCGATCGGGGTGCGGCGACGGCACGGGACTTCATGGTCAGCACCGCCCATCCGCTCGCGGCCGAGGCCGCAATGCAGGTTCTCGGCACGGGCGGCAGCGCGGCGGATGCGGCGATCGCGGCGCAGCTCGTGCTCAATCTGGTCGAACCGCAGAGTTCCGGGATCGGCGGCGGCGCCTTCCTGCTCCATTACGAATCGGAAACCGAAATCCTGATCGCCTTTGACGGTCGGGAAACCGCCCCGGCCGCGGCCACGCCGGATCTGTTCCTGAACGCCGATGGCGAACCGCTGGGGTTTCAGGAGGCCGTGGTCGGCGGCCGGTCGGTCGGCACGCCGGGATTGATGCGGCTGATCGAGGCGGTGCATACCCAGCAGGGCGTGCTGCCCTGGCCGCGGCTGTTCGAGCCGGCGATCGCGCTGGCGGAAGGCGGTTTCCCGGTGAGCCCGCGGCTGGCCGCGATGCTGGACGGCGAGCCGGCAGAGCGGCTGCGTACCCAGCCGGCGGCTCGCGACTATTTCTTTCCCGGCGGCCAGCCGGTGCGGACCGGCGACACGCTGCGCAACCCGGCTTTCGCCGCGACGCTCCGCACCATCGCCGCGGAGGGTGCGGATGCCTTCTATACCGGGCCGATCGGGCAGGACATCGTCGCCGCGGTGCAGGGTGCGGTTGACAATCCCGGCCGGCTGACCCTGGCCGATCTGGCGGGCTACCGGGTGGTCGAGCGCGATCCGATCTGCCTGCGCTATCGCCGGCACCGGGTTTGCGGCATGGGACCGCCCAGTTCGGGTCAGCTCACCATCGGCCAGATCCTGGGCATCCTGGAGCATTTCGATCTGCCGGGGCTGGGGCCGGACTCGGCCCTTGCCTGGCATTTGTTCGCCGATGCCTCGAAACTGGCCTTTGCCGACCGCGCGCTTTACATGGCCGATGCCGACGCCGTTCGAATGCCGACCGCCGGACTGCTCGATCGGACCTACCTTACCCTGCGGGCGCAGATGATCACCCGCGACCGGGCGCTGGCGACGCCGGCACCGGCGGGCAATCCACCCTGGCGCGAGACGCGGGACTATGCCCCCGACGCCTCTCTCGAACTGCCGGGGACCACGCATATCTCGGTTATCGATGCCGCGGGCAATGCGGTCTCAATGACCTCCACCATCGAGAATGCCTTCGGCTCGATGGTGATGGTGCGCGGTTTCCTGCTCAACAATCAGCTTACCGACTTCTCGTTCCGGCCGTCCGAGCAGGGCCGGCCGGTGGCCAACCGGGTCGAGCCGGGCAAGCGGCCGCGCAGCTCGATGGCGCCGACCATGGTGTTCGATGCCGACGACCGCCTGAGCCTGGTGATCGGCTCGCCGGGCGGCAGCCGGATCATTCCCTATGTCGCGCAGACGCTGATCGCCGTGCTGGACTGGGGCCTTGACGTGCAGGCGGCGATCGAGTTGCCGCACGTGGCAAACCGCAACGGCGGGACCGATCTGGAGGCGGGAACCGCGGCTGCGGACTTCGCCGATGCCCTCACCGCTCTCGGCCACACCGTGACTCTGGTTGACCTCAACAGTGGACTGCACGGCATTCAGGTACTGCCCGACGGCACCTATCTCGGCGGTGCCGACCCGCGCCGGGAAGGCATTGCCCTCGGCCAGTAACAGCCGGCCTGCTTGACGCTCAGCCTGTTCGCGCAGCCCCGGGCTGCTCGATCCAGTTCGGGCCAACTCGCGTGAAAAGCTCCTGGCGCCCGGCAGGCGCAGCGCTGCCCTTTCCCCCGTATGGCATCGCGCGCCCGCCGAGCTTGGGAGCACAGGATCCTGTTTCCCAGATCCAAAGCTATGGCCTCGACCTAATGATTGCCTTGATTCAAATCAACATCGGACTGTTCCGGTCGGCGATCTCCGGGAACCGCCGGTTCCGGGCCATCTTTGCTCTTCTCGTCATAAGACAAAATCGTTCCGGATATTGGATCAGCTCTGCCCGGCGGGGGACGCGACGAGCGATGCATCTTGCGTGATTGTCGATTCGGCCATGCTGCATTGCCCACTTATCTACCAAACCGGGGCATCGCTCAGCCGGCGCGGACCCGTCCCAGAAAGCCGTCGACCTGATCCCGCAACCGTTCGGCCTGGCCGGAGAGGTCGGCCGCGGCCCCCAGAACCTGGCCGGCCGCCCGGCCAGTCTCGACGGCGCCGTCGCGGACGCCGCCGATGCTCCGACAGATCCGCTCGGTCCCTTGTGCCGCCTGCTCGACGTTCCGGGTGATCGCCAGCGTTGCCGCGCTCTGCTGTTCGATGGCCGAGGCGATCATCGCCGAGGTCTCGTTTATCCGGGAAACGATTCGGCCGATCTCCTCGATTTCCGTCACCGATCGCCCGGTTGCCTCCTGCACGGCACCGATCTGGGCGATGATTTCGCCGGTGGCATCGGCGGTCTGGGTCGCCAGCACCTTGACCTCGGAGGCCACCACCGCAAAGCCCCGGCCGGCCTCGCCGGCCCGCGCGGCCTCGATCGTGGCGTTCAGCGCCAGGAGATTGGTCTGTTCGGCGATCCCGGAAATCAGGCCCACGATTTCACCGATCTGGTGCGCCGCCCGGGCCAAACCGTCCATCGTTGTCCGGGAACGCTCGGCCTGCGCCGCGGCATCCCGCGCCACCTCGCTGGCCTGCTGCACCTGCCGGCCGATCTCATGGATCGAACCCGATAATTGCTCGGTCGCCGATGCCACGGTCTGGACGTTGGCCGCGGCCTCTTCCGAGGCGGCGGTGACGATCTCGGCCTGCCTGCCGGTGGCATCGGCGGTGGCGCTCATCGACGCCGCCGAGTGCTGCATCTGGCCGGCCGAAGCGGAGACCGCCTGCACGATCGCGGCGACGCTCGAATCGAGCTGGTCGGCCAGCGTCAGCATGGCCTGGCGGCGATCCAGTTCGTGCCGGCGCGCCTGCACCTCTTGCCGTTCGCGCAGCTCATCCATCTCGATGGCGTTGGTCCTGAAGGTGGCCAGCGCCCGGGCAAGATCGCCGATCTCGTCCCGGCCATCGGTTCCGGCAATGTCGATCGCCTTGTCGCCGCCGGCCAGTCGGACCATGCCGTCGGTGATCGCGGATAGCGGCCGGCAGATGCCGCGCCCGATCCACCAGGTGGTGGCGCCGACGCCCAGCAACAGCGCGACGATGATGCTCCCGACCTGCAATCCGTCGCTCCAAAATGCCTCATCGACATCGTCGATGTAGATCCCCGTGGCGATCACCCAGCCCCAGGAATCGAATGCGGCGGCATAGGACAGCTTCTCGATCGGTTCCTGCTGGCCGGATCTCGGCCAGCGATAGAAAACAAAGCCGCCGCCGCCGCGCGCCGCCGCGGTCAACTCCCGGAACACGTAGACGCCATCGGAGTCCCGGACGTCCATCAGCGTGCGGCCGATCAGGTCCGGATTGGCGTGCAGGATCATCGTGCCATTGAAGTCGTTGATGAAGAAATACTCGTTCTCGCCGTATCGCGCCGTCCTCAATGCCTCGATCGCTCGCGCCTTGGCCTCGTCCTCGCTCATTGCGCCCTGCTGGGCGGCACGGTGATAGCCGGCGACGATGCTCGACGCCGTCTCGACCAGGTTGCGGATCGTCGTTTGGCGATCGGCAATCAGGCTGAGGTGCAGATTGATCATGCCGACCAGGCCGACCGCCACCATGCCCACCACTGCGGCCCCGACGATCAGCATCAGCCGGCTGCCGATCTTCAGGGTGTTCAACTTGAGCCCGCTGACCATGACTGCACCCACCTTCTCGATTGCCGCCGATCGGCCCTGATGTCATGCACAAAGTCACCGACAGGTGATCAGTGCGCATGATTTCTGGCACCGAGCGTTTGATTTACAATGATGTCCGATCAGGATTGTGGCGCTTTTCGGTTAATGTAGTATAAACTCAATATCTCGTATCCAGTGTAACCATACCCCTGCCTGTCTGGCAAATAAAGCATACTAGAATCAGATAATCATTTATGAGTGACAATGTTCGGCTGTTCGGATGATCAAGTTGTCTTGACAATGTCCAAAGCCCGGCACCCGAAAGGCTCGGCAGAGTCATCCTGTGCGCCGTGCCGGCCCCTGCCCAGTTGTTCAAGAGACAATCCAGGCATGGCGTAGACGTAAACGGCCAGATTTCAAGAATATTGTTATGTGCCGGTGACCGCCTTGCGATCCGTATCCTGGATTTCGGCATCGACCAGGATGCGCCCCGGCCGGTCGAGCGCCTTGGCCAGGGCGTCGAGGCGGCGTTGAACCACCTCGCCATTGAGCGCGCGGCTGTCCTCGGGCAGGGTCAGCACCACGGCGCCCGGCACGATCTCCAGCCGGGTCCGCTCGAGCAGGCCGGCGGCCCCGCCCGTCAAGGTATGCGCCAGACGCAGGATCAAACCGAGCCGGGTCGCCCGCTCGACCTCGGCATCGGACAGCAGGACCCGTGCCGGCTCGGCTTCCCGATCACCGAGATTGCCGCCGTAGCGGACATAGAGTGTCGCCGCCACCAGACCGCGCTCGGCATGCTCGATCCCCATGATCGGCAGCCGCAGCACTCGCAGCAGGGCATGTTCGCCGCGATAATCCGGATGCTCGGTCCAGCAGATGTCGCTGAGCAGGCAGGCCGCACGGCGCAGCCGCGCCGCCGGCTGGTCCTCGCCGTCGAACAGGCCTTCGGTCCAGTCCGCGATCGGCTTGACGTCACCGAACCGGTCCATTCGGCGCGCCAGATCCGCGGCGGCATAGAGCAGCGGGTCCTCCGCGCGTTCCTCCGGCGACAACAGGTCGAACAGATGGCCCTCGCGCAGGCCATTGGCCGAAAACGCCACCTGCCCGGGCCTCAGGGCCTCGAGCACGCCTTCCAGCACCAGCCCGGCATAGGGCAGGGTTTCCGCACGCCGCCGGGTCACCTCGGGCCAGCGTTCAAGCGAGGATTTGCCCTGGCGCGCGATCACCCCGGCGATGTCGGCGATATCCTCGGTCGGCACGACGTAGTTCTGGATGACCTTGAGCGGGTGACGCCGCCGGTTCATTTCAATCCGCGCCAGCGTGCGCCATGCTCCACCAACCGGGTAGAAGGTCCGGCCGCGATAGCGCGGCAGCCAGATCTGGCTGGCCAGTGCCGCCCAGACGGCGGCGCGCGCGCCGCCCTTGCCGCCGGCCGCGCCCATCAGCCGGAACGGTCCGAGCGGCAGCGTCTCCTGCTCCACGATGGTGCCGCGATCAATGCCGACCAGTTCCAGCGAACCGCCGCCCAGATCGCCCATCACGCCATCCGCGTCCGGAATGCCGGACAGCACGCCAAGCGCCGACAGCCTTGCCTCTTCCGCGCCGCTGATCACCGCGACCGCCAGGCCGCAGCGGCGATGGACTTCGGCCACGAAGGCCTCGCCGTCGAGGGCATCGCGCACCGCGGCGGTACCCAGCACGTCGACCCGATCGACGTTCATGCCCTGGAGCAGACGGGTGAACCGCGCCAGATTGTCGAGCGCCGAAATCACCCCGTCGGGGTACAGTCGCCCGGTCAGGGCGAGATCGCGGCCGAGACCGCACATGACCTTTTCGTTGAAGATCGGTACCGGGCTCCGGCTCAACCGGTCATAGACCACCAGCCGAATCGAATTCGAGCCGATGTCGATCACGCCGACCCTGCCGCGCCGGTCACCATGGCCGCGGCCGATCGGAACCATCCTGAAATCGGGCCGGAACTCCGGGCGTGCCATCGGGCGTCTCGCCTATCGCTGGGGCCGCGGCAGCAGACGGGGCATGCGCTGGGCCTGTTCGAGCGCGCTGCCGCGTCCCGACAGGCTTGGATTGGTCATGAAATAGCGGTGTGCGCTGTAACCGTCGGCGTCGCCGTCGAGCCGCCTATAGGAGCCGTCGGCCGCCAGAATCCAGGTATTGGTTTCGTCCTTCAGGGTCGCGACCATGATCTGCTCCAGCACCTGCTGCCGCACCGTGGCGTTCTCCATCGGCACCAGGGTCTCGATCCGCCGGTCGAAATTACGCTGCATCCAGTCGGCCGAGGACATGAACACCCTGGCATGAGCGGAGGGCAGCAGATAACCGTTGCCGAAGCAAATGATCCGGGAATGCTCAAGGAACCGCCCGACAATGCTGCGCACTCGAATATTTTCCGACAGACCCGGGACTCCCGGCCGGAGACAGCAGATGCCGCGGATCGCCATGTCGATCTGCACCCCGGCCTGGGAGGCGCGATAAAGCTCGTCGATCAGGTCGCCATCGACCAGCGAATTCAGCTTGACCCAGATCTGCGCCGGACGCCCGGCTTTGGCATGCCTGATTTCAGCCTCGATATGCTCGACCAGCGACTCGCGCAGGTTCAGCGGAGCGATCCGCAGCTTTTCCAGCTTCTCAGGCTTGGCGTAGCCGGTCATGTAATTGAACACTGCCGCCGCGTCGTGGCACAGCACCGGGTCGCAGGTGAAGAAGCTGAGGTCCGTGTAGATCCGGGCCGTGATCGGGTGATAGTTGCCGGTGCCAAAATGGACATAGGGGCGCAGGTTGTCGCGCTCCCGGCGCATCACCAGCGAGACCTTGGCATGGGTCTTGAGATTGAGGAATCCGTAAACGACCTGCGCACCCGCGCGTTCCAGATCGCGGGCCCAGCGGATATTGGCCTCTTCGTCGAACCGCGCCTTCAACTCGACCATTGCGGTGACCGATTTTCCCGACTCGGCTGCCGATATCAATGCCTGAATGATCGGGGAGTTCTTCGAAGTGCGATACAGCGTCTGCTTGATCGCCATGACGTCGGGATCGAGCGCCGCCTGGTGGATGAACTGCACCACCACGTCGAAACTCTCATAGGGGTGATGGACGATGATGTCCTTGGCACGGATCGCGGCGAACATGTCGCCGCCGAAGTCGCGCACCCGTTCGGGAAAGCGCGCATTATAGGGTGGGAACACCAGTTCCGGCCGGCCGCCGACGATCAGTTCCTTGGTATCGGCGAGACCGATCAGCCCTTCCAGCGGGAAGACATCGTCCGGTTCGGCATCAAGCTCCTTCAGCACGAAATCGCGCAGCCGGGCCGGCATGCCGGAGTTTACCGTCACCCGGATCACGCTGCCACGGCGGCGACGCTTCAGTGCGCTTTCGAAGGTCTTGACCAGATCCTCCGCCTCCTCGTCGATTTCCATCTCGCTGTCGCGAATCACCCGGAACACGCCGTGATCGACCGCCGTGAAACCGGGGAACAGACGGTCCAGGCACAGCATCACCAGATGCTCGAGCAGGAAGAATCGGGTCCCCTCCCCCGGCAGACGGACGAACCGTTCGAGCTGAGCCGGCAGCGGCACCAGCGCGTTCAGCTCCATCCCTTCCTTCTGATTGATCAACTGAAGCGTCAGGCTGAACCCCAGATTGGGAATGAACGGAAACGGATGCGCCGGATCGATCGCGATCGGCGTCAGAATCGGATAAATGTTCTTGAGAAATTTTTCCGAAAGCCAGGCGCGGTCGTCCTGGGTCAGTTCGTCGGGATCGAGCACGACGATGCCGGCCGCCCGCACCTCGTCGCGGAGTGTGCGCCAGCAGGCCTGCTGATCGCGCAGCAGTTCGCCAACCCGCACGGTGATCGCGGCAAGCTGCTGTGCGGGCGTCAACCCTTCCTGGCTGGGCGAGATGACCCCCAGCCGCACTTGGGCCTTCAAGCCGGCGACCCGGACCATGTAGAATTCGTCGAGATTGCTCGATGAGATCGACAGGAACCGCACCCGCTCAAGCAGGGGATAGGTCTTGTTGAACGCTTCGTCCAACACCCGTTGATTGAATGCCAGCCACGACAGTTCACGATTGATGAAACGCTCGGGCGATGTCGGATCGATCGCGAGAGGTTCGGCGAGTTCGGCTGTATCCACGGATCGGGTCTCGACGCTGATGGCAAACCGGTCTTAGTAGAAGCCATGGCAAGCTTCTTCGGACCCGATCCGTTATAACCCGCTTTTGCCGGGCCCGCCATGGGAAGCGGCCGGGCTCACCGCTACCGCCCGCGATTCGTCGAGTCGCGGGAATCGCTTCATCACCCATCGGGCCAGGACATGAAGACCCTGCTGCTGCTGCGCCATGCGAAATCCGGTTGGGACGATCCCGACCTGGCCGATCACGACCGGCCGCTGGATTGGCAGGGGGAGCGCGCGGCCCTGGTGATCGGGCGCTACATGCAGCAGGAGGACCTGATTCCCGAGCTGGTGCTGTGCTCGACCGCGCGCCGCGCGATGGAGACCCACTGGCTGGTGTCGAGCCAGTGGACCAACCCGCCGCCGGCCGAATTCGACCGCGGTCTGTATCTCACCGGTGACCGCGCCCTGCTCCACCGCCTGGCGCAGGTCGACGACCGGTTCAAGTCGGTGCTGGTGGTCGGGCACAATCCGGATCTGCACGATCTGGTGCTGGCTTTGGCCCGGCGCGGCGACCCGGCGCTGCTGGCCGCGGCGCGCGACAGATTCCCGACCGCCGCCTTCGCGGTCATCAAGCTGCCGATCGAGCATTGGGCCGAAATCCTGACCGCGACCGGCTTCCTGCTCGGTCTGGCGACTCCGAAAACGCTGGTGTAGGACCGGGTTGGGTTTATCGGCCCAACCCGCGGTTCGCTTCGCCCGACAGCACCGCCAGCGCCAGCCGGGTGGTCACCGCGCGGCCGCTGGCCAGGCTGGTGCGGTCGAGCGCTTCGACCAGGGCGCGGGCGGCGGCAAAGCTGCGCTCCATCCGCGACACCAGCAGCGTGACCACCTCGGCCCGGACCTTGAGCTGGCGGTCGGCGAACAGCTTGATCAGCACCGCGGCCAGCAGCGCGTCGTCCGGTTCGGCCAGCGCGACCGCCGGCGCGGCCCGCAGGCGGGACGCCAGATCGGGCAGGCCGATCGGCCAGCGCGACGGCGCCGCCGCCGCGGTCAGCAACAGGTGCCCGCCCCGCTCGCCCGCCAGATTGTACAGATGGAACAGCGCCGCCTCGGCCGCCGGCAGGCCCGCCACCGCATCGGCATGCTCGGCCACCAGCACCGGCCGGGGGAAAAGCAAGGCGGGCAGATCGGTTCCGGCGAGCGCCGATGCCTCGACCGGCGCAGCCCCGCTGCGCGCCCGCCAAACCTGCGCCAGATGGGTCTTGCCACAGCCGGCCGGCCCGTGCAGCACCAGCGCCGGGGCCGGCCAGTCCGGCCAGCGGTCGAGCCAGCCGACCGCCGCGCGGTTGCTCTCGGCAACCAGAAAATCCTCCGCCCCCAGCGCCGGGCGATGGCCGAATTCGAGCGTGAGTTGCCCGGTCGAGGTCACGACGCGCCCGCCCCGCCGGACCGCGCCGCCGGTTCGGGCGGTTCGACCGGCTCAAGCGGCTCGGTGCCTCGATCATCGGTTCCCTGATAGTAGGTGCTGGCGCGGTATTGCCGGATCAGGAAACGCACCACCACGCCGATCACCGCCGCCACCGGCACCGCCAGCAGAATACCGGTGAAGCCGAACAGGCTGCCCGCGGCCAGCAGGGCGAACAGCACCCAGACCGGGTGCAGGCCGACCGATTCGCCGACCAGCTTCGGCGTCAGAAAATAGCCTTCCAGGATCTGGCCGGCAAAGAAGATGCCGGCGATCACCAGCCACATGGTCGGGCTGTCGAACTGCACCAGGGCGATGCCGACCGAGATCACCAGCCCGACGATCGATCCGACATAGGGAATGAACGAGATCAGCCCCGCCCCCAGCCCGACCAGCAGGCCGAAATTCAGCCCCGCCACGCTCAGGGCCACGGCATAGACGGTCCCCAGGATCAGGCAGACCAGGCCCTGGCCGCGGATGAAGTCGGCCAGCGTCCGGTCGACCTCGCCGGCCAGTGCGCGCACCGTTGCGAGGTGCTGGCGCGGTACGAAGTCGTCGAGCGTCGCGATCATGCGGTCCCAGTCGCGCAACAAATAGAACGCGACCACCGGCGTGATCACCAGCAGCGAAATGATGTCGATCAGGGCAAGCCCGCCGCGCCATATCCCGCCCAGCACCGTGCCGAGCCAGGAGATTGCCGTGCCGGCGTTCTGGGTAACCTGATCGCGCAAGGCCTGCATCTCGGACATGTCGAGCCGGTCTTGCAGACGTTCGATCAGCGAGGTCAAAAAAGCATTGAGCCGGACCAGGTAACCCGGCAAGGCCGAGAGAAAGCCGCCGATCTGACCGATCACCATCGGCATCAGCACGATCAGCGCGATCACGATCAGCACCACGAAGGCCAGCAGCACCAGCGTGGCCGCCAGCCAGCGCGGCGCCCCCCAATGCTCGAGGCGGTCGGCCAGGGGGTCGAGCATATAGGCGATCACCGCTCCGGCCACGAAGGGCATGAGCGCCCCGCTGAGCAGCCAGACCACGACGCCGAACAGCACCAGCCCGATCAGCCAGAACCGAAGCTGCCGGGCCGGAGTCATGCCGCACCCTCCGGCGGTCGGCGCAGCCGCGCCACCGCCTGGATCGTGTAGCCCAGCCAGGACAGCACCGTGGTCGCCGCCACGATCCAGATCAGGCCCTCAACGATCCATGCCGCATCCAGCCGGTACCCGGTGACCGCCAAGGTGCTGCCGGCCAGCAGAATCTGGAACACCGTATTGATCTTGCTGATCATCAAGGGCTGCAGCCCCTCGTCGCTCGGCCTCACCACGTTGAGTATGGCAACGCCGAGCATGATGAACAGGTCGCGGGCAACCACCAGAACCACCAGCCCAACGGGCAGATCGCCGGTGTATCCAAGCACAACGAATATGCTGATCAACAGTGTCTTGTCGGCGATCGCATCGATATAGGCGCCGAACAGGCTGCGGGCATTCAACCGGCGTGCGAGGATTCCATCGACCGCGTCGCTCACCCCCGCCACCACGAGCACCCAGAACGCCAGGGCGGACTCTTCGGCAAGGACCAATCCGACCGCCGCGGGAGCGAGCAGCAGCCGTGCCAGACTGATCAGGTTGGGCAGATACGCCCCCATCGCAGCGGCCCTGGCCTTGGCCATGCGCGGCCTGTTACCGGAAACCGAGGCGATGCAGTTCCAATGCCGCCGGCCCCTGCTGCAAGGCCAGCCCCTGCTGCGCCAGGGCGGCGCGCAACTGCTCCTCGTTCCCGGCGATATTGAGGCGCAGAACCACCTCGCGGCTCGACAGGCTGATGATGTTGGCCGCCACCACATTGGGCACGTTGCGCAGCAGAGCCTGGGTCTGGAACCACTCGGCCGGCGCCCCCAGCGGCACCAGAACGAGCAGTTGCCGGCTGCCCTCCAGCGACGCCGCCGGAGGGCTGGGCGCGGCCGGCGCCGCTGTGGCCATCGCCGGCTGGCTGGCGATCTGCGCCGCGCTCCGGCTGACCGCCTCGTCGAACAGACGCTCGGGCGTTCCCGCGGCGGGCACCGACAGCGTCTGGGAGTCGGCGCCCCCGGCCTGACCGTAACGGTTCAGCTCCACCGCCAGCCCATCGCCGCGGGGATCGGCCACCGCGACCACCACGTCGCCGGCGCCATAGCGGCGGGCAATCGCCGACAGCGCCGATCGCTCGCCGGCCAGGGCCCGCTCGGCGTTGACGTCGACGACATCCTGCAGATCGCCGAACGGCACCATGATCGGCGCGAGCTGACCCTCGCCCGAATAATTGAGCCATGCGGTGCGCCAGCCATTCGGGCTGTCCCACAGCAGCGGACCCTGGGGCGACCGCAGCACCGGGATCACCAGCACCGGCATCATCGCCGGTCCGGGCGCGGGCACCGCTGCGCCGGACGGCGGCGGCACCGAAGGGGGAAACGGCAAAGCCGGGGTGCCGGACGGAGACCCGGCCGGCTGCGGCTCGGCGAACGCCACGTCGCGGCTGCGCAGGAACGTCCGCACCTCGTTCGGTCTGAACACGTAGGTCAGGGTTGCGATGTAGCGGCCAGGCGCGCTGCGTTCCTCGTTGACCTGAAAGCTCTGCACCATTTGTCCGAGCTGCGCCGCGGACAGCGCATCGACATCGATTCGATTGCGGCCGGCCAGCCGTTCGATCAACTGTCCGAGCGCCACGCGCTGACCCTGGATGAAGGCCCGGTCGCGCGCTTCGGAGATCGTCCCGGCGGTCACATCGACCCGGACATCGCCGACCGTGAAAGCTTCGTTGCGGGCGGGCGCGGCCGGCCCCTGGGCCGAAACCGGCGCCGTGCCGGTCAGCAGGACGAGCAGGACGAGCAGGACGGCCATGGGGCCGAGTCGTTGCAGCATTGCAAAGCCCTTGGTTTGAGCTATGGTCGGCACCGGGCCGCAGGCTTCCGAACCGCCCGGTGCCCTCACCCTATATACGCCAGCCCGGACGAGGTTGCCATTACCACCCCCGTCGCTCCGCCGTCACCCGACCCTCTGGCGTCGCCGGGCGCTGCCGGCGACGCCTACCGATCGGCCGGAGTCGATATCGACCGGGCCGGCGCGCTGGTCGAGGCGATCAAGCCGCTGGCGCGCAGCACTGCGCGCGCCGGCGTGATCGGCGGCATCGGCGGGTTCGGCGGCCTGTTCGATCCGCGCGCGGCCGGCTTCACCGATCCGGTGCTGGTCGCAGCCACCGACGGCGTCGGAACCAAGCTCAAGATCGCCATCGCCACCGGGCGGCATGACGGTGTCGGCATCGATCTGGTCGCCATGTCGGTCAACGACCTTATCGTCCAGGGCGCCGAGCCGCTGTTCTTTCTCGACTATTTCGCCACTGGCCGGCTCGATACCGGGGTCGCCGAGGCGGTGCTGGCCGGCATCGCCGAGGGGTGCCGCCAGGCCGGCTGCGCCCTGATCGGCGGCGAGACCGCGGAAATGCCGGGCTTCTACGCACCCGGCGAATACGATCTGGCGGGCTTCGCGGTCGGTGCGGCGGAACGCGGGACGCTGCTGCCCGCGGCCGGCATCGCGGCGGGAGACGAGGTGCTCGGCCTCGCCTCGACCGGGCTGCACTCCAACGGCTTCTCGCTGGTTCGCCGGCTGGTCGGACAGGCCAAGCTCGAATACGGCGCCGATGCCCCGTTCGCGCCCGGCACGCCGCTCGGCACCGCGCTGCTCGCACCAACCCGCATCTACGTCCGCAGCGTTCTGGGGGCGGTGCGGGCCGGCCTGGTCAAGGCACTGGCCCACATCACCGGCGGCGGCCTGACCGAGAACATTCCGCGCGTCCTGCCCGACGGACTCGGTGCCGCGCTGGATGCCGGATGCTGGCCGCTGCCGCCGGTGTTCGCGTGGCTCGGTCGCGTGGGCGGCCTGAGCGCGGCCGAGCTGGCGCGGACGTTCAATTGCGGCATCGGAATGGTGGCGATCGTCGCGCCCGACCAGGCGGGCGATGCGATCGACCGGCTGACCGCCGCCGGCGAAACGGTCCATCGGATCGGTCGCGTCGTGCCGGCCGCGACCGGCCTGCCGCTGGTGCGGATCGACGGTACGGAGTCGGCATGGCCCGGCTGAAGGTGGCGGTGCTGATCTCCGGCCGCGGCAGCAATCTCCAGGCACTTATCGAGGCCTGCGCCCGGCCCGGCTTTCCAGCCGAGATCGCGCTGGTCGCCTCGAATCGCGCCGATGCCGGCGGGCTGCGCCATGCCGACGCCGCAGGTGTGCCGACCGTGGTCGTGCCCCACCGTGCCTATCCCGACCGCGACGCCTTCGAAGTCGCGATGGAAGCCCCGATCGCCGCCGCCGGAGTCGAACTGATCTGCCTGGCCGGCTTCATGCGGCTGCTGACCGGCGCGTTCGTCGAGCGCTGGCGCGATCGGATGATCAACATCCATCCGTCGCTGCTGCCCGCGTTCCGCGGTCTGGATACCCATGCCCGGGCGCTGGCCGCCGGCGTCCGGTTCACCGGCTGCACCGTCCACTTCGTGCGGCCGGAAATGGATGAGGGGCCGATCATCGTCCAGGCCGCCGTGCCGGTCCTGCCCGATGACGACTCCGAGCGCCTCGCAGCCCGCGTCCTGCTCGCGGAACATGAATGCTACCCTTTGGCGCTACGCTTGGTCGCGGAGGGACGTGCCCGGGTCGACGGCGAACGGGTGGCGCTGACCCGAACGCTGCCTCCGGAGCCGTTCCTGATCAACCCCTGCTCTTGAGGCGCGTGATGCCGGCCGGCACACCATGGCGTGCGGCAATTTTTCTTGTCATATCGAGGCCGGAGTTCTAAGTACGGCGAAACTCGATCCAACCGGGGCAGTCTCATGGCAACCGACAACAAGCGCTTGGCCGAGGACGAATTGCTGGCCTCGAAGACGGCGATGTGGTCGGGCTTTTTGAAGCTGAGCACCTACACCATCGTCGGCGTGTCGGTGATCCTGATCGGCATGGCCGTCTTCCTGCTGTAGGTGTCCGGCTGCGAGGCAGGCGGCCGGGCGTGGTGCATACCCGCCACCGCCTCTCAGGATCGGGAAACCGCAGTCGGTGGGCGGAGTGCCGCCCTGTCTGACGGCCTTCCCGAGAGCATCAGCAGATCAGCTTCCGGGTCTCCGAGTACTCGTCGGCCAGATAGGCCCTGCCGCGCGGCGAAGCCAGCAACTGCTCGAGCGCCCGCTTGATCGGCCGGTTGGTCGCACTGTCGTCGAGCAGCCCGATCCGGGTCATGATCTCCAGCCGAAGATCGCCGCTGAGCCGGTGCATATCGCGGATCAGGATGACCTTGACCGCGGGATCGACCTTGCGCGAGTCGACCAGGCCGATCACCAGCTTTTTCAACAGATGGTGATTCAGCAGCATGCGGTGATTGAACGACAGCAGATCATCGACCAGCCGATGCGGGATCGTGTTGTCCTTTGCCAGATCGCCGAGATACTCGATCAGTTCGATCCGGGCCCGCTCGCGGTCCTGTTCGAGCGCATGGTGCACCGCCCCTCGCAGCCCGCGCAGAGCGGCGGGGGAGAAGGCGTCGTTCAGCACCAGCTTGACACCCTGCCGAACCGCCTGATGGCGCGAGACCTCGGCCAGCAGTTCGGCAATGCTGACCCCGACCGGCAGATCGGACAGCCGGCTCGCCAGCCGCGCGGCGGCGCCCAGCGCGGTCGGCTTGAGCGGATCGAGCGCCGCGATCAGGGCCAGCGGGATCGGATGCTCCGCGCCTTCGAGGTGAACATCCTCGTTGACCAGCGCGGCCGGCGCCAGGAACGCCTCGGGCCGGGTCGGCGACGGGGCGGTCTGACCGGCTTCGTAGCTGCGGGTCAGGTCTTCGATAAAGCGCTCGACCTCGTGGTTCACCGCCCAGGCGCCTTCGGTCTCCGCCCCGGCGAACAGCGGCACCACCCGGCCGGTCTCCCGGTCGGCTGCGATCGGAGGCGGCGTCCGTCCGCGTGCCTTGCCCGCCAGCTCGCGGCGCAGTTCGGCGATCCGGGCATCGAGCAGGGCAATCCGCTCGTCGGTCGGTTCCAGAGTGCCCAGCAGCGTCCGGACCAGAGCGTCGTCGCTGCCGGATTCACCGGCCGGCAGGAGATCCGGCTGGAAAGCCAAATTCGTTGACGGCCAGGGCATGGCTCGACTCATGACGACCCCCTCGGGAGGGATGACGGAACCAGCGATCATCGGCCGGGCCATGCAGTGCCCCGGCGCGATCTCGCGACTCGAACCGAATCCCCTCCCACTCGGCCGAGCCTGCTCAATTGATCCAACTGTAACCGGCCACTGGTTAACGTTTGGTTCGCAAATCGTTGAAAAACCAAATTATTTGTGAAGCGATTTTATTGTACTCGTATACAATTCCAGGCCGCGGCGGCGGCTCGGGCCGCCGGGCCAGGATCGGTACCCGGCCCGCCGCGCCATCGTCCGGCCCGTCACGGCCTTGCAAATTTCGCCGCCGGACCCTAGTTTGGCGAAGTGATGCCGAAGTAGCTCAGGGGTAGAGCAACTGATTCGTAATCAGTAGGTCCGGGGTTCAAATCCCCGCTTCGGCACCATGATTTCGAAAGCCCGGCCGTGGCGCGGTCGCGAACGGCGGGATTTCTCGACATCCCCCTCCAGACACGCCGGCTTCGCCTGGGCCTTTTGCGTGAGGAACATCGTTTTGCCGAGTTGTCCCCTCGATACTGCGAACAATCCTCACTCCGTGCATCACTCCCGAGCGGCACTGCCCGCGCGTCCTGGCCCCGGTTCCGACCGGCAAACCGGCAGCGCAGCCGGCATGGCGGCCCCGGCGGTTCTCTATATCTGCAACGACCTCGCCTATTTCCTGCTGCACCGCGTGCCGGTTGCCGAATCGGTCATCGCGCGGGGCGGACAGGCGCATCTCCTGTGCGATCGCGCAGGCTGCACGGGCGCCATTCCGCCCGGCCTTCGCTTCCGAAGCACAAGGGTGGTCAGACACAGCTTTTCGATTCTGAAGGATTTCGGGTTTTTCTTGGCGTCCTTGGCGGAGATCCGCCGGATGCGGCCCCAGACCGTCCATTGCATCACGTTGAAGGCGAATCTGTTCGGCGGGCTGGCGACGGTTCTCGCCCGCCGGCTCGGCTTCGGTCCGGCGCGCATCGTACTCACCGTTGCAGGTCTGGGCCGGCTTTACGGTGCGCCGGGCGAGACCGGGCGGACGCTGCCGCGCCGCCTGGCAAGAACGCTGGTCGAGAACGGCCTGCGGATGGTCGCGTCCGATCCGGCCGTCATGGTGACCTTCGAAACCGACGCCGACCGCCTGGTGTGGGTTCGCGGCGGACTGGTCCCGCCCGAGCGTGCGGTCATGCTGCCCGGAGCCGGGGTTGATCTCGAGCGCTTCAGCCCGGCACCGCCACCCTGCACCGGGATCGTTACCGTGCTTTTTGCCGGACGGCTGCTGCGGTCCAAGGGCATCGATCAGCTCGTCGCCTGTGCCCGGCGGTTCGCGACGACGCGACCGAACGTCCGCTTCGTTTTCGCCGGCCCGGTTCAGCGCTTTGATCCCGACGGTTTCGACCCGGCCGAGGTCGCCGACCTCGCCAATGTCGTGTTTCCCGGTGCGGTGGACGACATGCCCGCGCTGATCGCGGCATCGGACATTGTCTGTCTGCCGAGCCGCTATGGCGAGGGCGTGCCGCGTATCCTGATCGAGGCGGCGGCCTGTGCCCGGCCGATGGTGGCAAGCCGCCTTCCCGGCTGCGAAAGGATCGTGACCGACGGCACGACCGGGTACCTGGTTCCCGTCGGGACCGGACGCGCAGCGGAGGACGGCCTGGTCGAGGCGCTCGAACGTCTCATCGACTCGCCGGAGGACCGCGCGCGCATGGGGCAAGCCGCCCGCAGGCTGGTCGAAGAGGGCGGCTTTTCGGAGCGCGATTTCATCGAGTCGATGCTCGCGCTCTATCGCGCCGGGCAATAGTCGAGGGTTGCGCCTCGCTGCGCCACGGGACCGGTC
>CAZTNV010000038.1:0-17752 GCA_964615535.1 uncultured Mycobacteriaceae bacterium
GAAGATCCAGGCGGTGCTGCGGCGCCACGACGTGCTGCTGATCGCCGACGAGGTGATCTGCGGCTTCGGGCGCACCGGGCACCGGTTCGGCTGCGACGCCTTCGGCATCCGGCCCGACATGGTCACCGTCGCCAAGGCGCTGTCCGCCGCCTACATGCCGATCTCCGCGCTGCTGATCACCGATGCGATCTATCAATCGGTGGCCGACCGCTCCGCCGAAATCGGCACCTTCGGCCACGGCTACACCTATGGCGGCCACCCGGTCGCCGCCGCGGTCGCGCTGGAGGCGCTGAAGATCTACGAGGAGCGCGACATCCTCGGCCATGTCCGGCGCGTCGCGCCGCGGCTCCAGGATGGGCTGCGCCGTCTGGGCGATCACCCGCTGGTCGGGGAGGCGCGCGGCATCGGGCTGGTCGGCGCGCTCGAACTGGTCGCCGACAAGAATACCCGGGCGCCGTTCCAGCCGCCGGGACGGGTGGGCGCGCAGATGGCCGCGTTCGTCCAGGCGCGCGGCGCGATCGTCCGCCCGCTGGGCGACTGCATCGCCGTGGCGCCGCCGCTGATCATCCGCGCGCCGGAGATCGACGAGCTGCTGGCGGCGATGGCCGGGGGGCTGGACGACACGCTCGACTGGCTCCGCCGCGGCGGACTTTCGGACCCGCCGGCGTGACGGCCGGCGCACCGCCGTCACAGCACTGCAATCCTCTCGCCATCCGCGAAAGCAGTGATTATGCTGCGCTCCGGCGCCCCGCTTTGATCGCAAACGAACCTCGAGGGGCACCGTGGCCAATCCTCCGGAGGCGCCATGCCGATCACCGAAGACCAGCGCGCGGATATCGACCAGTCCCGCCAGACCACCCAACCGACCCGGCGGATCACCTCGCCGGGGCTCGAGGAGATTCTGTATCAGCCGTTTGCGGTGCTCGATCACGGCTTCGTCCGGGTGGTCGATTACATGGGCGACGACAGCGCCGTCGTGCAGGCGGCGCGCGTCTCCTATGGCCGGGGCACCCGCAAGGTCCGCGAGGACGAGGGGCTGATCCGCTATCTGCTCCGGCACCGGCACACCACGCCGTTCGAAATGTGCGAGATCAAGTACCACGTGAAATTACCGATCTTCGTGGCGCGGCAATGGATCAGGCATCGCACCGCCAGCGTCAACGAATACTCCGCGCGCTATTCGGTGCTCGACCGCGAATTCTACATCCCGGCGCCCGAACACGTGGCGGCGCAGGCGACCAGCAACCGCCAGGGCCGCGGCGAGGCGCTGGACGCGGCGGCGGCGGCGCAGGTTCTCGATCTGCTGCGCGCGGATGCCGAACGCAACTACCGCAGCTATCTCTGGATGCTCAACGACGACGAGGCCGGCGCCCCGCCCGATCCCGGCCGCCCCGGCGTGGCGCGCGAGCTGGCGCGGATGAATCTGACCCTGAACACCTATACGCAATGGTACTGGAAGATCGACCTGCATAACTTGATGAATTTTCTGGATCTGCGCGCCAGCCCGCACGCCCAGTTCGAAATCCGCCAGTATGCCCAGGTCATCCTGGGCACCATGGCGCGCTGGGTGCCGCATAGCCACCGGGCCTTCCTCGACTACCGGGTCGGCGGTGCGCACCTCTCCGCGGCCGGCTTGGCGGTGGTCCGCCGCCTGATCAAGGGCGAGACCGTCACCGAGGAGTCGAGTGGCCTGACCCGGCGCGAATGGCAGGAACTCATGACGACGCTGGGGCGGGAGGGGGAAGGATAACGCCGGCGGGCAGGGGCTCGCACAGCGCCAGCGGCGCGGTTGCCGGCTGGCCGTGTTCGAAACCCTGCACCTTCAGCGATCCGTTGGCCGGTTCGGCCTCCAGGGCCAGGCGGGTGTCGCCGTTCAGGATCGGCGGAATCAGCCAGGCGAAGGCGCCGTGGCGCGCGGCCGCGATATGGCCGCGGAGCGCGGCCAGCCGCTCGACGGTGAGCGGCGAGCGCGACCGGCCCGGCAGATCGCAACTCAGCCAGTGATTGGTCACCGCGGCCGGGCCGTCGGTGATCACGCCGCGATCGGCCAGCCGCTCGATCACCGCGGCCTCGCCCGGCCGGCAGCCGACCAGGGTGAAGATCACCGGCAGCGATACCGGCGTCTCGGCCAGCCGGGCCCGCGCCTCGGCGAAATCGCGGCAGCTCTCGAACACCCGGCGCAGCAGCAGCACCGGCGGCAGGCGCCGGCTGCGCCATACGGCGGTCCGGGCGGCCAGCCAGTCGAGCACCGCGCCGAACCCGGTCGCCGGGCGGGGGGCCTGATTGATCGCCGCCGCGAACCGCCCCGGCGCCATCGCCTGCACCACCCCGACGAAGCCGGGCCAGCCCAGGCTGATCCAGGGTCCCGTCGGCCCGTCACGGCGGACCGCGATCACGGTCGCGCCCAGCGCCGGCATAGACCAGTCGAGCGTCCGGATCAGCATGGGCGCACCGGTGCCCGGATCGACACCCGCCGTGGTGCAGCCCCACTCATAGCTGAGATTGAGCAGCCAGGCGCCCGGCATGCCGATTCGGTCGGCCACAAGGGCGATCTCGTGGCGATAGGGAATGTCGGCCCGGTGCGCCCAATGCCGCGACAGCCGGTCGCCCAGGCGCAGCAGACGGGCGCCGTATTGCCGCCGGGCGGCTTCGAGAATCGCCGCCAGCCGGTCGCCATGATCCCCCACCGCCGCCGGATCGTCGGCCTGCGGCGCGATCACGGGTATCGCCGGCAAAGCCCTTGGACTCTTCATGATCTGCGTTTTGTTCAATGGCGCGCAGGACACGCTGTTTGCCCAACAACATTGTCCGCGTCGACGCGATGCACCAGGGCGCCGGGCGCGCGCGGCTTCGGCTCACGGTTTGCGGAACAGCGCCTCGGCGCTGCTGCGGTGGCTCTGCTTGGCGGCGATGGCGGCGCGGGCGCGGGCGATCTCGGCTTCCAGATCGGCGATGTACGCTTCCAGCTCTTCGACCGACAGCGCATCCAGGGGCTTCGGCTTGGGTTTCGCGTGGCGCGGTTCGAGATCTTGCGGTTCCATCCTGTCGCCTCCCTCCTGTCGGCTTGTGACTCTGGGTGCGGCTGGCTACACCTGACAAGCCCTTACCGCAATGGGATAAGATCATGCCGACCGATCTGCCGCCGACCATGACCGCCATCGAGATCGCCGCGCCCGGCGGGCCGGAGGTGCTGCGTCCGGTAACCCTGCCGGTGCCCCCGCCCGGACCCGGCGAGGTGCTGATCCGGGTGGCGGCAGCGGGCGTCAACCGGCCCGACGTAATCCAGCGCCAGGGCTTCTATCCGCCGCCGCCCGGCGCCAGTCCGCTGCCCGGCCTGGAGATCGCCGGCACCGTCGCCGCGCTTGGCCCCGGCGTAACGGAATGGCAGGAGGGCGATGCGGTGTGCGCGCTGGTCACCGGTGGCGGCTATGCCGAATTCTGCCCGGCTCCGGTCCCGCAATGCCTGCCGGTCCCGGCCGGGCTGTCGATGGTGGAAGCCGCGGCGGTGCCGGAGACCTTCTTCACTGTCTGGCACAACGTGTTCGAGCGCGGTCGGCTGGCGGCGGGCGAAACCTTGCTGATCCACGGCGGGTCGAGCGGTATCGGCACCACGGCGATCCAACTCGGCCGCGCCTTCGGCGCCCGGGTCCTGGCCACCGCGGGCGACGACGACAAGTGCCGCGCCTGCACCGGACTGGGCGCGGACCGTGCGATCAACTACCGCACAGAGGATTTCTCTGCCGTGATCAAGGAGTTCACTGGCGGCAAAGGCGTCGATGTCGTGCTCGACATGGTCGGCGGCGACTACATTGCGCGCGACCTGAAGGTCATGGCCGCGGACGGCCGGCATGTCAGCATCGCCTTCCTGAACGGCAGCAAGGTCATGGTGGATTTGATGCCGATGATGCTGAAACGGCTGACCCTGACCGGCTCGACCCTGCGCGCCCGGCCGGTTGCCGACAAGGCGGCGATCGCGCGGGCGCTGCACCTGAAGGTCTGGCCGCTGCTGTCGGACGGCACGGTCCGGCCGGTGATCCATGCTAGGTTTGCGTTGAAGGATGCCGCAGAGGCGCATGCCTTGATGGAATCCAGTCGTCATATTGGAAAGATCGTTCTGATCCCGTAGCGCGGCCTTTGCGCGAGACGGACCGATGTCTATATCTCAGGAATAAAGCGACAAGGATTCCGCGGCCGCGCCGTGCCGCGTCGTTCGCACTGCCGGATCGGCCGCGACCTTGCAGAGCCGTTGAGGAGGAAGCATGGCGCGCCCCCTGATGCCAAAGGCGACCGCAGTCTGGCTGGTCGAAAACACGTCGCTGAGCTTTCGGCAAATTGCCGAGTTTTGCGGTCTTCATGAGCTGGAGATCCAGGCGATTGCCGATGGCGAAGTGGCGATCGGGATGGTCGGAATGGACCCGATCGCCAGCGGCCAGCTCACCAAGGAGGAGGTGGATCGTTGCAGCCGCGATCCCGATCTGAAGCTGCAGATGGCCCGGCATGACGTGCCGGCCCCCGCGCTGCGGTCCAAGGGGCCGCGCTATACCCCGGTCACCAAGCGCGCCGACAAGCCCGACGCGATCTCCTGGCTGCTGAAGAATCACCCGGATCTCAGCGATTCCGCAATCTGCCGACTGATTGGCACCACCAAACCGACCATCGCTTCGGTGCGCGACAAGACCCATTGGAATGCACCGAACATCAAACCGCGCAGCCCCGTACTGCTCGGCCTGTGCAACCAGATTGATATTGAGGAGGCGCTGCGTCGATCCCGCGCCAGCAAGGGACTTCCTCCTATGGACGAGGCCGCGCATGAGGCCGAACCGGAGGAAGATGATACTCACGATGCCGTGGAAATGGACCGCGACTACCCGCTTCGCCTTCACGGGTGACATTCGCTGAGCTGACGCATAACGCGCCACCGCCAATCAGCCATTTGAAAAGCGGAACGGCGCGTCACGATGGCGCGCCGTTCCATCTAAAGGTTACTGGAGTTCAGGCTGCCGAGCCGATCATTTCCAATCGCATCAATTCATCTTTGATCTTGAGCTTGGACCGCTTGAGCCGGCTGATTTCATCGGAACTCGGGAGTGGCCGATGGATTTCCTCTTCCAACTGCTGCTCCAGAGAGGCGTGTTTCGAACGCAACGAGTCAATCCGGTCTCTCAGCGACATGGTCTGCTCCTCTTTCATGCAGTTACAGATCCAGCTATTCAACCCGATCAGTCTAACACATTTGTTACTGAATGGGAGCGGATTCAAGACGGTGCCCGTTGACGCGCAACGGCTGCCCGATCGAGCAACCCGACCGGCTCTGAATTGCCAGACCAGCGCGTCATCAGTCGGGACGAGGCTCAGTCGCCCAGGCAAATCCCGAGATGGCGGGCGGTCTTGACCAGGGCGCTGTCCAGTTCGACGGCGTGATAATGACCGATCGCGTCCATGATCGGCACGTCGATGATCTGGCGGTTGGCCCACCCGACCATGCGGTCGAACCGGCCCTCCGCGATCAGATCGACGGCATGAACGCCGAACGCCGAAGCGACCAGCCGGTCCCGCCAACTCGGCATCGATCCTCGCTGGACATGGCCGAGCACGGTGATGCGGGTTTCGGCTCCGGTGGCCCGTGCGATCTGGTCGGCGATGTACATGCCGACGCCGCCGAATCGTTTCTGCCCATCGGCAAACTCGACCATGACGCCGCTGTCACTGCCGGCCGGCTTGACCGCTTCCGATACCACGACGAGGGCGAAGCTGCGCCTCTCGGTGACCCGAACATCCCGAATTTTGGCGGCTATGGCGTCCATCGAATAGGGGATTTCCGGAATCAGAATGATGTCCGCACCCCCCGCGATGCCGGAAGACAGGGCGATATGCCCGGCATCGCGACCCATCACCTCCAGCACCATCACGCGATGGTGGCTGGCGGCGGTTGGCTGCAGCCGGTCCAGCGCCTCGGTGGCCACCGCACAGGCGGTATCGAAGCCGATCGCCAGCTCGGTCAGGCCGACATCGTTGTCGATGGTCTTCGGAATGCAAACGATGTTCAGGTCGCCCTGCATGGCGATCTTGCGCAGTATGGCAAAACTGCCGTCGCCGCCGATGCCGATCAGCGCATCCAGCCCAAGTTCACGGACCGCGCCGATGATCTCGCCCGATCGGTCCTTCACCGAGCCGTCGGGCATCGGAAAGGCGAAGGGATTGCCCTTGGTGGTGGTGCCGAGCAAGGTGCCGCCCTGGCGCATCACCGCGCTGTTGAACATGCCGGGGTTCAGCACCTCGTATTGCAGCGGCCGGGTCATCAGGCCGAGTGTGCCTTCCTTGATTCCGATAATCGTCCAGCCGAGCTCGGAGGCCCGATAGACCGCGGCGCGGATGATCGCGTTGAGGCCGGCGCAATCGCCGCCGCTGGTCAGAATGCCGATGCACTTTTCGCCGATCATGGGGATCCGCCGTTCTGGAGTCTGACGTGGAGCACATAAGGGGGCATGCAAACAGGAGCATGCGAGGGATTGACGCCGAGCACGGTAGGAAAAGACGGGCTAATCTCGGAGAGAGTTCGAAAGCGAGGCATTGATACCAGATCCCTGGCCGCAAGCAACCATAAGCCGACTATCGCAAGCAAGGCGGGCAGCCCTGCGTTCGCCCGGATTATCCCAATGGCGGGAGTTCTGATATGATCATGCTAAGAAATCGTTGATGATCGGACCCAAAAGGCATGACCGACCCGGAATCGCTGAGGGAGCGCCTAATCGAGCTGCGCCTTGAACATCGCGACCTTGACAACGCGATCGATCGAATGGCTGCGGAGCCGCCATTCGATCAGATTCAAATCCAGCGACTCAAAAAGCGGAAGCTGGCGCTGAAGGACCAGATTGCGAAATTGGAGAGCCAGCTTCTGCCCGACATCATCGCCTGAGGCGTTGCCCGAACCATCCCTCCGCCTGCCCCCAAAATTTCACCGCCGCTGCGATCCGCCCCATTCCCGACCCCGGTTCCGCCGTCTGTCGGAGCAGACGGCGGGGGCATCACGTGGCCAATCGGGTGGCCCGGAACGGCAAGTCCATGATCCTGGCGATGCGCCCCGGCAGATCGGGCATCGCTTCGACCAGATCGACCGCTCCGGCGGCGAGCATGGCCGCACCATGGCCGGGCACGATATGGCTGGCGCCCAGGAAGCCGATCACCGTCATGCCCGCCGCCACGGCCGCCGTTGCGCCGGAGATGCTGTCCTCGATCACCAGGCACCGGTGCGGCTCCACCTGCAGGTTCCGGGCGGCCAGCAGGTAGACGTCGGGCGCCGGCTTCGGCCGTGCGACCATTTCGGCACAGTACAGGCGATCGCCGAAGAACGACCGCACCCCGGCCCGGTCGAGCGAACGCTCGACCCGGTCGAGCGGGCTGTTGGAGGCGACCGCCTTGGGCAGCGCGACCGCGGCTACCGCCTCGGCGGCGCCGGGGATCGGCCGCAGCTCGGCGATCAGGGCTTCGTCAACCGCACGCTCGACCAGCCCCATGAATCCGGGTGGTAGCACGATGCCGCGTTCGGTCTCAACCTCTGCGACCACCTCCTCGTCTGTCCTGCCGGCACAGGCGCTGACGAACGACGTCACATCGAGATCCGGTACGTATCGCGCCAGCATTTCGCCGACCACGCGGTTGGCAATGATTTCACTGTCGACCAAAACGCCGTCGCAGTCGAAAATGATCAGGTCCAAAGCCGTCTCCCGCGGGCAGTTTCTGCTGCGCCGCAGCATACGCAGGCTGATCCGCTGCCGCAACGCGCGCGGCGGCGGTTTTGCACGAGTACGGCGGTTGAATATCCAACATTCTACAGCTAACATCCCCGCCGTTCGCCTCCTGACCCGCAGGGCGCCGATGGCCAGGCCGAGACACCGCCGTCACAGCAGTGAAATCATCGCGACCTGCCGCGAAATGAACGTCCTTGGCATGAACCGGGGCAGTTCCGGTAATGTAAGCCTGCGTCTGCCCGACAATGCCGGCCGCCTGCTGATCACGCCGTCCGGAATTCCCTATGACCGCATGACGCCGGCGCAGATTGTCGAAATGGATTTCGATGGCGGCTATTGGGGCGAGGTTCCGCCCTCAAGCGAGTGGCGCCTGCATGCCGAGATCTACCGGCGCCACTCCGAAGCCGGCGCGGTGGTCCATACCCATGCCGATTTCTGCACCGTGCTGGCCTGCCTGCATCTGGAAATCCCGGCGTTTCATTACATGATCGCGCTGGCTGGCGGACCGACCATCCGCTGCGCCGGTTATGCGCCGTTCGGCACCCAGGCGCTGGCGGACGCCATGCTTGCCGCGCTGGACGGTCGGAACGCCTGCCTCCTGGCCAATCACGGCATGATCTGCTTCGGCCCGTCGCTGGACGGCACTCTGGCGCTGGCGGTGGAGGTGGAGACGCTGGCACGCCAGTATTGGCACGTCCGCCTTGCCGGCACGCCCGTCCTGCTGTCCGACGAGCATATGGGGAGCATGGTCGAGCGATTTGCGACGTATGGCAGGCCGAGTGCCGGCCCGCCGTCCCGTCTGGGGACTCGCCGATTCGATTCGGAGGGCATCGCGTGACCGCCCGTCGGCCGGCTATCCGCATGAAAGGTGGCCGGAGTCGCCGCCCGCGATATCTGACGATTCGCCGAGACCAGCGCGAGCGATTGACCATGGCGCCGCTGCACACCCCCGATCAGGTGTCCCATGCTCCGTTCGATTGGCCATTTGCGGCGCTGTCCGATACGGCGCCCGATCCGCTGGTCCAGCATTTCCAGGACTACGATTCGTGCCGAACCCAGTTCGATGCGCTCTGCGACGACCGGGTTTTGGCGGATGATCCGGATCGGCTGATCCGGGTGCTCACCTTGATCGAAGCGAACCTTATCGTAGCGCGCCATCGGCTGGAACATACACCACCCTCGACACCGGGTGGCTTGGTACTGCTGCTGCGCCACGCGTTGTCGATCACCGTGGACGCGCATGTCGCGGCGATTCTAAAATCCTGCCTGCTCGCCCTGACCGGCTCCGAAGCGGCTTGCGACGACTCGGCTCCGGATCAGGAGATCCTGACGGAGGATTCGTTTGATGACATCGTCAATTGGGGTCTGCTGACCTGATCTTGCAGAGCGCAAACCCGGTCGGCGCGATTTGGCGCATTGCCGTGCGCACTCCGACTCACAAGGTAGATTTTCGTCGAGAAGTTTTGTCTGGACCGTGTTCATGATCAGCGAGCGATTCGAATTTCCCGGCGCCCTCGGTCATGCCCTGGCGGCCCGTCTGGACCTTCCGCCCGGAAAGCCGCGTGGCTATGCGCTGTTTGCCCACTGCTTCACCTGCGGCAAGAACAACCTTGCGGCGGGCCGGATCGCGGCGGGGCTGGCCAGCCACGGCATCGCGGTGCTGCGCTTCGATTTCACCGGGCTTGGGTCGAGCGAAGGCGAATTCGCCAATACCGATTTCAGCTCGAATGTCGGCGATCTGTTGGCCGCGGTCGAGCATCTGCGCCAAACCCGCGCGGCGCCGGCGTTGCTGATCGGCCACAGCCTGGGCGGCACCGCTGTTCTGGCGGCGGCCGGTCGGGTGCCGGAGGCCAAGGCAGTGGCGACGATCAACGCGCCGTTCGAGCCCAGCCATCTCCGTCATGCGCTGGCCGGGCACCTGCCCGAGATCGAGGCGCGCGGCGAAGCCGAGATTCGGCTGGGTGACGAGACGTTTCGCATTCGCCGGGAGTTCCTCGACGACCTCAAGGAGCATGACCAGACCGAGCACGTCCGGACTCTGCGCAAGGCGCTGCTGGTGCTGCACTCGCCGCTCGACAGCATGGTCGGCATTGACGAGGCAACGAAGATCTTCGTAGCGGCAAAGCATCCGAAGAGCTTCGTGTCGCTCGATCGTGCCGATCATCTGTTGTCCGACCCCGCCGATGCCCGCTATGCCGCCGAGATCCTGGCGGCCTGGGCCTCCCGCAGCATCGGCGATGGATCGGATGCCGCCGGGCCCGATGCGACCGGGCCGGCCGAGGACATCGAACCGGTGCCGGGCGCCGTCGTGGTGCGGGAAACCCGCCGCGGCAAGTTCCAGCAGATCGTTGCCACCGGACCGCACCGGCTGCTGGCCGATGAGCCGGCCGAGATAGGCGGCACCGATACCGGCCCCGGCCCTTACGATCTCCTGCTGGCCGGGCTGGGCGCTTGCACTACCATGACGGTAAGACTCTACGCCGATCACAAGGCTTGGCCGCTGGAGCGGGTGGAGGTGGTGCTGCGGCACGGCCGGCGTCATGCCGAGGACTGCGAGCATTGCGAGGACCCGCGCGCCAAGATCGATCATATCGATCGGGACATCACCTTCAAGGGGCCGCTGGATGCCGATCAGCGGGCGCGGCTTCTGGCGATTGCCGAGAAATGCCCGGTACACCGGACGCTTCATTCCGAGATCCGAATCCAGACGCGTGAGGTCGGCGGCGAGGAACGCTGAGAACACGCCGACCGCGATGGCAGATCACGATTGGGCGAGCAGGGCCCGCAGTTCCGCGATCCCCATGCCGTCCCGCGCGCTGGTCGCCAGCACCAGCGGGAACGCCGCCGGATGGCGTTTGAGCGTCGCCTCGGTCGCCTCGCGGCAGGCAGCCAGTGCCGCTGCGGTCGGCTGGTCGGCCTTGGTCAGCACGATCTGGTAGGGCACCGCAGCCTGATCGAGCAGGCGCATGATTTCGGTATCAACTGCCTTCAAACCGTGACGGGAATCGATGAGCAGGCAGGCGCGGCGCAGAGTTACTCGACCCCGCAGGTAATCTCTGAGCAGGGCGGTCCAGGATTTGACCATGGTCTTGGCGACCTTGGCGTAGCCATAGCCGGGCAGATCGACCAGCCGCAGCCGGTCGCCGAGTGCAAAGAATACGAGCTGCTGGGTGCGCCCCGGCGTGTTCGAGGTGCGGGCGAGCGTGGTGCGGCCGGTCAAAGCGTTGATCAGGCTCGATTTGCCAACGTTGGATCGGCCGGCGAAAGCGATTTCGGCCGCACCCGGCGGCGGCAACTGGTCGAGCCGGGCCGCCGCGGCGATGAAGCGACACTCCTGCGCGAACAGCAGCCGGCCGGCCTCCAACGCTTCCTCTGAGGACATGGCATCCATATCGGAACCCCGGACGCTGTGAGCGGAAATGGCCGGGATCAAAGCTTGCGTCTTTGGCCACCTCCCGGACGGCGTCTGGAGGTCGGCCTGGGCTGCCCCGAAGGCCCGGCCGGGGGCCGCTGCGAGTCGGCCTCGGCGCTCGGCGGCGACGCACCGTCACCCCCGACCGGCCCGGCACTCCCGTTGCCGACCGCTCCGGTTTCGGCAGCAGCAGCCGATTCGGCCGGAGGCCGCGTTGCCCGCCCCCGGCGCGCGGACGGCTTGGCGGCAGTAGCAGCCTTGCCTGCAGCAGCCGTGCCGGCGGCCCTGCCAGCGTTGGAACTTGCCGCGCCGGTCTTGGTGGCGCCGCTGGCCGGGGCTCCATTCGGTTCTTCGGTGCGCTTTCGGGCCGAGGGCGGCGGTTCGAGCTGCTTGTCCACGCCGCCGCTGATTTTCACGTGCATCCGCCGCATGATCACCCATTGCTGCGCCACCGACAGCACATTGTTCCAGGCCCAGTAGATCACCAGTCCCGCCGGGAAACCGGCCAGCAGGAAGGTGAACACGAAGGGCAGAAACATGAACATCTTTTGCTGGATCGGGTCGGCCGGCGCCGGATTCAGCTTCTGCTGAGCCCACATCGTTAGGCCCATGATCAGCGGCCAGATGCCGATCATCAGGAATCCCGGTGGGTCCCACGGAATCAATCCGAACAGGTTGAAAATCGTGGTCGGATCAGGTGCCGAAAGATCCTGGATCCAGCCGAAGAACGGCGCGTGGCGCATCTCGATGGTGACGAACAGCACCTTGTACAGCGCGAAGAACACTGGAATCTGGATGAGGATCGGCAGACAGCCCGCCGCGGGATTGACCTTTTCCCGCTTGTACAGCGCCATCAGTTCCTGATTCATGCGCGCGCGGTCGTCGGCAAAGCGTTCGCGGAGTTTCATCATCTCCGGCTGCAACGCCTTCATCTTCGACATGGCAACGTAGGACTTGTTGGCGAGCGGAAAGAACAGCAGCTTGATCAGCACGGTGAAAATCAGAATTGCCACACCGAAATTGCCGACCACCCCATTGATCCAGGTCAGAATATAAAAGAACGGCTTGGTCAAAAAATAGAACCAGCCAAAATCAATCGCCAGATCGAATTGCTGAATGCCGAGAGTGTTTTCGTACTGGTCGATCAGCGCCACTTCCTTGGCGCCGGCGAACATATGGCCGGTGGCTTCGAGCGATGCACCGGATTCAATGGTGGCCGCCTCGCCGCGGAAGGTCGCGAAATAGCGGTCTTGGCCGGCTTCGTCACGGTGAATGAACTGACCCGTGAACGCCGCCTGCTGATCAGGGATCAGAGCCACCAGCCAGTACTTGTCGGTGAAGCCGAGCCAGCCGCCAACCGAGCTGTGGGTGACCGTTCCGTCGTCTTCTATATTGCTATAGTTGTATTCGTTCAGCGTGCCGTCGAATACGCCATAGGGGCCTTCATGCAGGATGAAGAAGCCCATGGTTTCAGGTGTGCCGAACCGAAGAATCCGGCCATAGGGCGCCAGCGCCACCGGCGCACCACTGTTGTTGTTCACTCGCTGGGTGACGGTGAACATATAGTTGTCGTCGATCGCAATGGTGCGCTCGAACACCAGCCCGGCGCCATTATCCCAGCGGAGCGTGACCGGCTGCTGCGGGGTCAGCACCGCGCGGTCGGCGGTCCAGACCGTGTCGGACACGGGCACGGCGATGTCGGCCCCATCCGCGACGGTCCAGCCGAAATCGGCATAATAGGGGCTTGGTGCGCGAAGGGGCGACAGCAGCTCGATTTCCGGACTGTTCCGATCAACCGTCTCGCGATAATCGGGGAGCGTCAGATCGTCGAACCGGCCGCCGACCAGCGAAATCGACCCATGAACCCGCGGCGCCTCGATACGAATGCGCTGAGTCTGGGCCAGCGCCTGGTCCCGGCCAAGGGGGCGACCCGCCGAGTCAACGCCGGGGAGGCCAGGAGTCGGTGCCAAACCGGGCTCGGGGGCAGGGATGTCGGTGCCGGGTTGCCCCAGAGGCTGCTCGGTCTGGGTCTCCGCCCGCTGCGCGGCCTGCTGGCGGGCCGCTTCCTGGCGTGGTCCCTCGATGAAAAACTGGAACCCGACCAGGATCAGGATCGATATGACGATCGCCAGAATCAGGTTTTTCTGGTCGGCCATGGCTTGGCTCCGAGTTCCGGCTGGTTCAAGGCGAAGCGCCGGGAGAGGTGTTTCAAGACGGCGGGGTCGCCCGCCCGGCTATGGGCGGCCGGGCTGCATCGCGATCACAATCGATCGGTCCGTGATCATGGATCACGGTGCCGGGCACCGGATCCCATCCCGAACCGCCCCAGGGATGGCAGCGCGCCAGCCGCCGCACCGCAAGCCAGCCGCCCCTGACGGCGCCATGCAGTGATAACGCATCCAGCGCATATTCCGAGCAGGTTGGGCGGAAACGGCAGCCCTGACCGAGCCATGGCGACAAAGTGTAGCGATAGGCCAGCACCAGACCGCGCAGGACATGGGCAAGGGGGCTCATGCGTACCGTCCCGCCCCGGCATCCGGACCCGTCCCGCCTTCTCTTCCCCCGCCTTCGCTTTTTCGCAGTGCGCCCAGACGGCGCAGGGCGGCCAGCAGATCGGCAGTCAGCAGCGTGAAGGGCCGCGCATTGGTCGCGCCACGCGCAATCAGCACGTAATCGGTTCCCGGCGCGGCGTGGTGTGCCAGCACCTCTGCCGCAGCGGCCCGCAGACGGCGACGTGCGCGGTTGCGCGCCACCGCCTTGCCAACCTTCCGGCTGGCGGTAAAACCGACGCGAATGCCAAGACCGGTTTCCGAAGCCTGCGCCGCATCGCGCGCGCGCGCCTGGAGGATCAGGCCGGGAGTTGCCGCCTTGCGCCGGGCTGCCGCCACGGCAAGGAACTCGGACCGGCGCGTCAGCCCTGCCACCGGAATGATGCCGTCTGGTCCGACAGGTCCGGGATGCGGCGTCATCACTGCGAGGCACTCGGGGTCAGGCAGCACAGGGGGCAGACACTCAGGGGGTCAGGCGCTTAGGCGCTTGCGCCCCTTGGCCCGGCGATTGGCCAGCACCCGGCGGCCGCCAACGGTTGCCATACGCGCGCGGAAACCATGACGGCGTTTGCGGACGAGCTTGCTCGGTTGATAAGTGCGTTTCACAAAACTGCTCCGTTGACTCGACCGGCCGTGAGATCGGCAATGCGACGTTAGTTAGGCAGTCGACCAGACCGAGTCAATTCGCACCATCCTTCGAAAGCCGCGCCGGCGACAGCTGCGCGAGGTTGGAGGGCACGGTGCATAGCCGGCCGGATCGACGCCCGATCCGGCCGGCAAGCATTTCGGGGTTCGAAGGTCGGCACCACTCCTGCTCCCAGGCAAACCCGGCCAGGCGCGTTTCGACCGCCAAGCGTTACGATCTGATAACGTCCCGCGGCGTGCCGATCATGCCACCGATCCCGCCAGCGACGGCACCAAGCAGCAGTGCCACGAACGACCAGATTGCTGCCTGGGCCACCGTCTCCGCGGCCTGCTCGGCAATCTGGGGCGCCTGCTGCTGGGCCTGCTGAAACCGCTGCTGCCAGGTCTGCAGAGTCTGCCGGGCCTCTTCTTCGGGTATGCCCAGGCGATTGGCCAAGTCGGTGGCGGCGGCGTTCAACTCCTGCTGGCTGACATTGCCACTGGTCAGCCGCTCCAGGAACTGGGTCACCTGTTCGGCCCCGACCTGCTGGCCCTGCCCCTGGCTCAGCACCTGCTGGGCCTGCTGGCGCAACTCGGCAATCGTGCCGCCCTCGCCGCCCTGCTCAGCTTCTACGCCGATCGCCTGAGCGGCCGTCGAGGCGACGGTTCCCAGCGCACCCATCATGCCGCCAAGTGCACTGCCGATCGTGGTGGTGAGCAAATAGAACAGCAGCAGCGTCGCTGCCGCCCAGGTGATCAGACCGTGCAGCAGCCCGTCGATCCGGCGCGGCATTCCGGCCAAATGGCCGGCGACCCAGCCGCCCGCGAACACTGCGATAATGTTGAGCACCACCCACCAGATCGCGGCGGCGGTGCTCATCGTGCTGACCGTGGGCGTTTCACCGGAAGCCGGATCCACGGTGGTCAACCCCACGCCGAGACCGAGCAGGCTGAGCAGCAATTGCAGCACCAGCACCACCACGATGCCGGCGATCACCGCCCCCCACGAACTGCGGCGGACGGCCAGGGGTTCGTGCGCCGGGCCGTCATAGACGTGGACCCCTGCGTCGGTGTCGTATCGCCGTTGTGTTACCATGACTCCGTCCCTTTCGCGCCGTGACTCCATCGGGACGCGACTGCTCCCGCACTCTCACTCAGAACATCCGGCCGTTCAGCCTGTTCCCGACAACGGGCATCCCGATCGGGAAATTTAACCGTTCTGACGCATTGCGGAGGGATGGCGGGGGAAGGATGGCGACTGCATACGCTGCCCGCCGACGATGCCGGTCTGGTGGCCGGCCTTGCGCGGACCTGTGCAGACAGAAGTTTTGGTGCGGTCGAGAAGACTCGAACTTCCACGGGCTCTCGCCCACAGCGACCTCAACGCTGCGCGTCTACCAGTTCCGCCACGACCGCACAAATCACGAGTTCCCCGAAGGCTTGCTTTGGGGATAAATGGGGAATACCAAATCCCATGCCTAGGATCAAGCCATTGCAGACTCCTTCGCAGAGTCTCCCGCAGGCGGGGGCGCGGCTTCATGAGAATCTGCCCTGCCGCTTGGCGCCCGAGTGGCGGATCGACGACCGGCCGGTGGGGTACCCCGAGGCGGTCGCGGCCATGGAAGAGCGGGTCGCGCTGATCCAGGCGGGCCAGGCTTCCGAACTGGTCTGGCTGCTTGAACACCCGTCGCTCTACACCGCGGGAACCAGCGCCCGGCCCGAGCATCTGCTGTCGCCCGGCCGGTTCCCGGTGTATCGCAGCGGGCGGGGCGGCCAGTTCACCTATCACGGCCCCGGCCAGCGGGTCGGCTACGTGATGCTCGATCTTGGCCGGCGCAAACCCGATCTCCGCGCTTTCGTCACCGATCTGGAGGAATGGCTGATCCGGGTGCTGGCGCGGTTCAATGTCCGCGGCGAACGCCGGGCCGGCCGGGTCGGCATCTGGGTCGACCGCGGCGGCGGGCGCGAGGACAAGATCGCCGCGATCGGCGTCCGGGTGCGTCGCTGGGTCACCTATCACGGCATCGCGCTCAATGTCGAACCGGATTTGGGCCATTTCAGCGGCATCGTGCCCTGCGGCATCAGTGGTCACGGAATCACCTCCCTGGTCGATCTCGGCCTGCCGGTAACCCTGCCGGAGGTCGATCTGGCCCTGCGGAGCGCCTGGGGAGAGGTGTTTGGCGAGGGATAACAGGTTCAACCGGGGGCCGTCGAGGGTGTCGCCAGCCGAAATGCGCCCATTCCGCCGGTTCGCCTGTCCCGCCGACTGAACGGTTTGCGCTCGATCACAATAAAAAGTGATAGTTCAGCGCCGAGACCAAGTCGTCGCCGAAGCTCTCGCCTTTCTGGATGATCGGCACGCCTTCGGGCACCGCTTTAAGCTGCTCATCGTCGGGGTCGAGGCTGGTGATCAGGGCGACCGGGATATTGCGGGTTTCCAGCATCGCCGAAAGTGCAATCGTCAGATCGATACCCGACAGGCCGGGCATCACCGCGGAATTGATCACCATGTCCGGCTTGGTGTGAATCGCCTGCTTCAGCGCCGCAGTCGTCGATGTCACCAGGGTGACGCGATAGCCGCAGGCCTGCATTTCACGTTCCACGAAGCGGGTCTGCGCGCCATGATGCATCACCAGCATGACCTCAACATCGCGAATCTCGACATCGTCGGTACTGAACGCGGCCGGGCGCGCCGGCAGGCCCCGGACCAGCAGCGCCGGGTCGGCATCCCGCCGGATGCTGCCGCTGACAGCATCGTCGATGACTGCCAGAAACCGGCGCAGATCGGCCACGCTCTGAGTGTCCAATTGGGCAATGGCGGACAGGTAATCTTCCATGCGCTGGGTCACCACTTCCAGTGGCACATGGCCGAAATTGTGCGCCTGACCCTTGATTTCGAAGGCAAAACAGCGGAATGGCGCAAGATCGGCGCCGTCCGCCAGATCGCGGTCCAACATGCGCAACCGTTCCGCGGTATCTTCCAGGAACTCGTCCAGCAGGTTCTGTACAAGATCGATGGCCGCGCCGGCATATTCGCCACTGGACAACTCAACCACCATACGCCGCCCCCGATTAGGCAATTCTCGGCTCTGAAGACCGTACGATCATCAATCGAGTACCACAATTCTCTTAAAAAAGGATGGAAGGGCGGTGCGATTTGCACCAGATTCGGGCATTCTGCGGGGTCCGCAAAACCGGGGGCTTCGTTGGGGACGCCTCGCGCAGCAGCGTCACCTTACCCTGCCGGCGCGGGAGGATTCGCCGCTGGCAGTCACGCTCGCCGCCCGCCTTCCGGCATGGAGCAGGGCCGCACTCAGGTCGGGACTCAGGTATCGAGAAAGCTGCGCAGCTTGCGCGACCGGCTGGGATGCTTCAGTTTGCGCAGCGCCTTGGCCTCGATCTGGCGGATGCGCTCGCGG
>CAZTNV010000039.1:0-5560 GCA_964615535.1 uncultured Mycobacteriaceae bacterium
CGGCGCCTCGCCGGTGGCCGGAACGGTCGAGCTGCACACCCATATCCGCGACGGCGACGTGATGCGGATGCGGCCGGTGGAGGGCGGCATCGTCCTGCCGCCCGGCGAGACCGTGATGCTGCAGCCGGGCGGCCTGCACGTCATGCTGATCGGTCTCACCCGGCAATTTCAGACGGGAGAGCGCCATCCGCTCACCCTGACCTTCGAACGGGCCGGAACCGTCAGCGTCGAGATGGCAGTCGAGCCGGCGACGGCGTCGGGCGCCACTCACGACCACACCCACTGAACCCGCGCTTTCGGAGACCGAGACCAATGACCAGGAGTCCCAACCACCCGGCAGTCCGGCCGATCCGGCTGCTCGCCTGCGCCGCCCTGCTGCTGCTGCCGATCCGGCAGGCGGCGGCGACCGAGGCCCAGCCGGTCGAGATCCGGTTCCAGGCCATGGTGGGCGACCAGCCCTTCGCCTGCGGCCAGAGCTATGACGGCATCGGCACGACCGGCGCCCGCATCACACCGGCGGACTTTCGCCTCTACGTCAGCGAGGTCGCGCTGATCGGCGCCGACGGCACCGCGGTGCCGGTCACGCTGGATCAGGACGGCGTCTGGCAGCACCAGACCGTGGCGCTGCTCGATTTCGAGGACAAGAGCGGGCCTTGCGCCAACGGCACCACGGCGACCCGCGACCGGATCACCGGAACCGTGCCGGCGGGCCGCTATACCGGGCTGCGCTTCACGCTGGGCGTGCCGTTCGCGCTCAACCATGCCGATGCCACGCTGGCGCCGTCGCCGCTCAACCTGACCTCGATGTTCTGGAACTGGCAGGGCGGCTACAAGTTCGTCCGGATCGATTTCGATACGCCGGCCCGGCCCACCGGTCCGGGCTACACGCCCGATCAGCCCGGCCACATCGCGACGGGCTATTCGATCCATCTCGGCAGCACCGGCTGCGCGTCGGGCGACCGGATCGAGCCGCCCGCGAGCTGCGCCAACCCGAACCGCCCGGTGATCGCGTTCGCCTCGTTCGATCCGGCGACCCAGGTGGTGGCGGCCGATCTGGCGGCGCTGCTGGTCGGCACCAATGTCGAGACCAACCAGCCCGACACCCAGCTCGGCTGCATGTCGGCTCCGACCGACGGCGACTGCCCGGCGATCATGGCGCGGTTCGGCCTGCCCTTCGGCAGCGCGGCACCGGGCGAGCAGGCGTTCTTCCGCATCCGGTAGAGACGGGAGCGGCCGGGCCGGCGGCCCGGCCGCGCAGGATGGAAGGGGCAACCGTGCCATGCGCCTGTTCACGAGCGCCAGGACCCGCATTGCCGTGTTTCTGGCCGGCGGCATCGTCATGGTGCTGGCCGGTGTCATGGCCGGGCGGATCGAGCACCACCTGACCGTCGATACCCGGTCGGCGCCCCAATCCGGGGCCGGGGCCGGGGCCGGGGCCGGCGGCGCGGAGGAATCCGCGCCGCCGTTCCGCTGGGATCTGCCGGATTGGGCGCCGCGGCCGCCGGTGCCGGACGACAATCCGATGTCCGCGGAGAAGGTCGAGCTGGGCCGTTTCCTGTTCTACGATACCAGGCTGTCGGCGACCGGGGAGATCGCCTGCGCGACCTGCCATCTGCAGGAGCGGGCCTTCGCCGACGGCCGGACCACCCCGATCGGGGCGACCGGCGAGCGCCATCCGCGCAATGCCATGAGCCTCGCCAATGTCGGCTATGCCCCCGTGCTGACCTGGGCCAATCCGCTGCTGACCCGGCTGGAGGATCAGGCGCTGATCCCGATGTTCGGCGAGCACCCGGTCGAGATGGGGTTGAGCGGCCGCGAGGAGGCGCTGCTGGCGATGCTGCGCGCCGATCCCGACTACCCTCGGCGGTTCGCGGCGGCGTTTCCGGATCAGGCCGATCCGATCGGCATCGGCGCGCTGGTCCGTGCACTGGCGGCGTTCCAGCGGACCCTGATCTCCTTCGACTCGCCCTATGACCGCTATCGCTATGGCCGCGATCCGACCGCCATCTCCGAGTCCGCGCGGCGGGGCGAGGCGCTGTTCTTCAGCGAGCGGCTGGAGTGCTTCCATTGTCATGGCGGGCTGACGTTTTCCGACAGCGTGACGCATGAACGGCTGCCGTTTCCCGAAATCGCGTTTCACAATACAGGATTGTACAACATCGACCGGCAGGGCGGGTATCCGGCGCCCAATACCGGCGTCCACGAGATCAGCCACCGGCCGCATGATATGGGCCGGTTCCGCGCGCCCAGCCTGCGCAATGTGGAACTGACCGCGCCCTACATGCATGACGGCAGCATCGCCACGCTGGACGAGGTGCTGGATCATTACGAAGCCGGCGGCCGCACCATCGCCGAGGGCCCGCATGCCGGGATCGGCCGCGACAACCCCTACCGCAGCGGCTTCGTCATCGGGTTCGCCCTGACCGGGGAAGAACGCGCGGACCTTTTGGCCTTCCTGCGCAGTCTGACCGACCGCGGCTTCGTCACCGCGCTGCGGTTCGGCAACCCCTTCGCCGCGCGCGGCCCGGCCGATGTCAGCCCGGCCGCGGCGCCGGAGCGGTGACCGATCCTGCGACCGCGCCGGGTGCTAACCGAGGACGTGGTAGCCGCCGTCGATGTACATCGTGTCGCCGGTGATCAGGCGGGAGAAATCGGTGGCAAGGAACGCCGTGGCGACGCCGACCTCCTCGATGGTCAGCAGGTGGCGCACCGGCGTGCGCTCGGCCGCGCGCTCCATCAGCTCGTCGAACCGGTCGATGCCCGACGCCGCCCGCGTCTTCACCGGCCCGGCGGACACGGTGTTGACCCGGATGCCGCTCGGTCCGAGTTCGACCGCCAGATAGCGGACCACCGCCTCCAGCGCCGCCTTGACCGGGCCCATCAGATTGTAGTGTTCGACCACGCGCTCGGCGCCGAAATAGCTCATGGTTAGCAGCGATCCGCCATTGGTCATCAGCGGTGCGGCCAGCCGCGCCATCCGGATGAAGGAATGGCACGACACGTCCATGGCCATGAGGAAGCCGTCGCGGGAGCAATCCACGACCTTGCCGTGCAAATCCTCCTTGGGCGCAAAGGCGATCGAATGCAGCGCGAAATCGAGCCGGCCCCAGTGGCGCTCGATGGCCTCGAACACCGCTTCGAGCTGGCCCTCCTCCCGGACATCGCAGGGCAGGTAGAGCGGGGCGTCGAGCGCCTCGGCCAGCGGCTGGGTGTACGGTTTGGAGCGGTCGTTGAGGTAGGTGATCGCGAGATCCGCGCCCATCTTGCGGAAGGCGCGGGCGCAGCCATAGGCGATCGACTGCCGGTTGGCGATGCCGAGCACCAGCCCCTTGCGGCCGGCCAGCGCATTGCTGTTGAGGTTGTCGATCGGGTCTTGGTGTGCTGACGGAGCGGAGTCGGTGATGGTCATGGCTCCCTTCCTTTCGCCCGGCCCGGGCCGCTGAGAACCGCCTGAAACCCGAATGAAATCAGGCGGGTTCACAAAGGCCGCGAAACCCCGGGCAGTACGACGGATCGGTTCGGAAAGGCGGTTCGCCAGTGCGTGTGTAAAGGGGAATGACCAAGGATGGGTTAACGGGCTGGCCATCCGGTGCCGGGCCGGGCGGCAACGGCGTCGCACCGTTGCCGCCCGGCCCGGGATGGTCCGCCCGGCGTTACATCAGAATGCCGTCGGCATCCAGGTCCGCAACCCGGACACCGACCAGTGCGAGAGCGTTGTCCGGTTGCAGGCCGCCGGTGGGCGTCGCCGTCCGGGTGCCGTCGATCGTGCCGAAATCCGGGTCGGTCGGCGTCAGCCCGAGATCGGCCCAGACCAGCCGGTGATCGGAACTCGGGAAGCCGCCGGGCAGGTTCGGGTCGAAGGTGCCGACCAGCCCGAAATGCGGATCGGTCGAGGTTGGCCAGAACACGCCGCCGCCCTGCGGGTCGAGACCCTGGGCCGAAGGCAGAACATAATCCACCCGCAGATTGCCCGGCGTGGTGTCGGCGAAATCGGCGGTGTCGAAGGCCGGGTTGCCCTGATGGGTGGCGTTGGCGCCGCCCTGCAACGCCGCCTGCTCGGGACCGCCGGCGCTGGCCGGCGGCATCGTGTCGTCGATCCGCGGGTTGTCGAGCAACTGCCGGATCGCGCCGTCGACGCTGTCGCCGTCGAACGGGTCGGCATTCATGTCGCCCAGGATGACGAACCGGGCGCCGGCATCGAGTCCGCCCGGCCGGCCCTGATCGTCATAGATGTAGCCGCCCTGGCCGGGGGTGACATAGTCGCTGAAGAAGCGGATCTCGTCGTGATTGCGCAGGCCGTTGCGGTCCTCGGGTCCGTCGAACACCGGCGGGGTCGGGTGAGCGGCCAGCACGTGCACGACCTCGCCATCGACCAGGATCGGGATGTCCCAATGGCTCTTCGAGGACAGCCGAAGCACGTCCAGCTCCTCGGGCGAATACCAGTCGTTCGGCGCCGGGGTGGCGGGATCGTCGGGCAGCAGCGCGCCCGGCATGTCCTGCCACAGGAAGGTCTGGAAGGTGCGCACCTGATCGGTGAGGATCGGGTAGCGGGAGAACAGGGCCATGCCGAACTGGCCGGGGAACAGGCCGAAGCCCAGCGCATCGTTCGGCCCGCCGACCGTGCCGTCGTTGTCGAGATCGAAGCCCGAGGGCAGTCCGGTGTTGGACGGCGCCACGAAGACATGATCGTAGGCGAGCGGCCGTGCGCCGTTCTGGCCGACGCCCAGATAGTTCTGCTGGAACAGCGCCGCCGCCGTACCGCCCGCGTCATAGTCGAACTCGTTGATCAGCAGGATGTCGGGAGCGACCCGCTGGACGATCTCCGCGACCGTCCGGGCCTGGGCATTGTCCGGGGTCGAAAGGTCGGTGACGAGCTGGCCCTCGGCGCCGCGGTTGAGCGAGGCGTTGAAAGTGGCGATGCGGAACGGATCTGCCGGCTGCTCGGCCGAGAGATCAAGGCTCGCCACCATCGGATCGTGATCGCTGGCGCGGGTGGCGAACTCGGCGTTGACCCGCACCGGGTCGATCTGCGCCTTGGCCTTCAGCGCATCGCTGATCAGGATGTGGTCGAGCGCCTGGGAATTGCCGTCGAAGATGAAGCTGTAGCGTTCGGCCGCCGGCAGGGTGTCGGTGAGGTTGGTCAGCACCGGGTCGGCGCCGCCTTTCAGCACCTCCAGCGGCGTCTCGAACTGGAACTCGTTGAAATCGCCCAGCACGACGATCCTGGCGCCGGGATCGGCGGCCAGCCTGGCGTCGACCAGGTCGTTCACCACCTGGGCCTGGGCCGTCCGCTGGTCCACGCTGCCGTTGACCGGGGGCTGCACCTGTCCGAACAGCGGGCTCGAACCGCTCTTGGAGGCGAAGTGGTTGTTGATGACCAGCACCTCCTCGCCGTTGAAGGTAAAGGTCGCGGCCAGCGGCGTGCGGCTTTCCTCGAACGCCGTGCCGGCGGGGTCGGTGATGGTCCGAACCGAGCCGTCGACCAGACCGACGCGGTCCGGGTTGTAGAGATAGCCGACCCGGATATTGCCGCCCGGCTGGCCGCCGGGCGAGACGATCG
>CAZTNV010000039.1:5570-17629 GCA_964615535.1 uncultured Mycobacteriaceae bacterium
CGTTCTGGTCGAATGCCGGCGGATTGTCGATGAATTCGTAGGCCGGTCCGCCGGCTGCCTTGATCGCATCGATCAGGGTCCGGAAGGTCAGATCGGCCGCGACCACGAGATCGCCGTCGACGCTGCCGCTGTTGTCCTGGATTTCCTGGAGCGCGACGATGTCCGGGGATTTCAGGCTGGTGACGATCTGCGCCGCCAGGGCCTCGAACTTGCCGTCGGCGATGTCGCGGTCGCCGTCATCGTCGTTCGGATCGAGGTTCTCGACGTTGAACGTGGCGACGGTGAGCCGGTCGGGAGTGCCGGCCAGCGCGGTGGTTTCTCTGGCCAGCGCGCCCGGCACCGGGGTGAAGGGCCGGGTCGCCAGAACCTCGAAATTGCCGAAGGCGTAGCCGACCACACCGGTCACGTCGCCCAGGCCGTCGCCGGTATCGACCTTGGCGGAGAAGCCGGGCGTCAGGGTGGAATTGATCTGGATCTGGATGCGTTCCGGATTGAAATCCTCGGGGCTGATGGTGATGCCGCCGCGCTCGTTCACGCCGGTCGCGCCCGCGCCGCCATCGGCCAGGGCGAAGATTTCGTTGAAGCGATTGGTCGGGCTGACCGCGACGGCGTCCCGAACCGTCACCCGCATGCCTTCCAGGCTTTCGTAGAAATCGATGCCGTCCTGCGCGGGATCGAAGCTGGCGAAATTGTCGTCCTCGATGATTTCGGTCGGCGGGGTCCGGCCGTCCTTGCCGATCACCGTCGCCTCGGGCAGATCGGTGCCGGACCGCTTCAAGGTGATCGTGGGGCCGGAGAGCTGGGTGGTCGAGAGATTGTTGGTCGCGGCGCCGCCGGGAACGAACTCGCCGACCGTGCCGGTAACGTGGATCTTGTCGCCGGGCGCGACCGTCGGGGCCGCGCCGGTGAAGACGAAGATGCCTTCGGAGGTGGCGTCGTCGCCGTCGCCGTCGGGGTCCTGCAGATAGAAGCCGTTGTTGATCGCCGCGGTGACCACGCCCGAGGTCTTGACCGTCTGCCCGGCCAGCGGCGAGACGTGGCCGGCGCCCTGGATGTCGTGAATCGCAATTGCCGGCTTGTCGGCAACCACGAAATTGTCGGCCGTGAGCCGGCCGGCGACGAAGCCGACCAGGACGAGCCGATCCGCGCCCGTGCCGTCGAGGTCGATCACGGTGTCGGGGCCGACCTGCCGGGCGGCGGCCAGCGCCTCCCCGGCATCGTCGAAGAAGGCGCTGACGTCCAGCTTGTCCTTCCGGCGGTTGAAATCGGTCACCGAGTCCGTGCCGGTGCCCGAGTTCAGCACCACGACGTCGTCGCCCGCGCCGGTGATCAGGATGTCGTCGCCGGGTCCGCCGTCCAGCACGTCGTTGCCGGCGCCGCCCCGCAGCACGTCGTTGCCGTCATCGCCGTAGAGACGGTCGTCGCCGGCCTTGCCCTCCAGCAGATCGTTGCCGCTGCCGCCGTGAAGCACGTCATCGCCGGGGCCGCCATCGAGGAGGTCGTTGCCGTCGCCGCCTTTGAGCGTGTCATCGCCGGGTCCGCCCTTGATGGCATCGTTGCCCGGACCGCCGTCGATCGTATCGTTGCCGGGTCCGCCATCGAGCGAGTCGTCGCCGGGTCCGCCATGGATCGTGTCGTTGCCGGCGCGGCCCTGCACGATATCGTCACCGCCCAGCCCGAGGATCGTGTCGTCGTCCCTTGTGCCGACCAGCTTGTCGTTGCCGGGTGTGCCCAGGATCGGGCTGCCCGGGATCGGGGTGCCGGGCCGGTCGAGCACGCTATCGTCGCGCACCGCCAGGTTCTGGGTCCGCTCGTCCAGCGCCGGCGGGGTGTCCGCCAGCGCGAAGGCGGTGTCCGGCGTGCCGAAGCCGTCCTGGAGATATTCGGCCAGCGCGTCCTGCTCCGAGCCGTCATCGGCGAAGGTCGCGTCCCCGGTCCGGCTGCCGGTGGCCAGCAGGTCGACCCGGTTGGCGAAGGCCGGATCGGCGGCGATGAAGTCGGCAAAGGGATAGCCGTCGCCGCCATTGGCCAGGAAGTTCAGGGTGACCAGCCGGATCGGCCGGCCGGGATCGCCGACCAGTGCGCCATCGGCCGCGACCACATCGAGAATGGCTCCGGCGTCGTCGATGATCGCCAGCGACTGCACCCGCTCGCCGGGGGTGGTCGCCGTCCGCGCCGGCTGGGTCGGGTCGAAGCTGAAGCTCAGCCCGCCGATCTGCGGGAACTGGCCCGGCGTCGCGCCGGGCTGGGTGCCGGCCACGGCGTGCTCCATCACCTCCAGCAACTGTGCGGCGGTGAGCGTGAGCACGGTCAGGCCGTTGTTGAAGCGCAGCGCGTTCTCGATGTCGAGCTGGGAGACCCCGCCCTCCGGCTTGCCCGAGGCCGGGTTGGCCGGTGGCGGCGAGTCGACGAAGACGCCCGGCGCGGTCTCGACCACGGTGCCGATCGAATCGCGGATGCCGCCGCCATTCTTGATCGACACCAGCACCGTGTCGTCGGTCTGCCGGGCCAGGGCGAGATTGGCATCGGCGGTCAGATTGCCGAAATTGGTTTCCTCGGTGCGCACTTCGGCGCGGCGGCCTTCCAGGTAGACGCCGGTAAAGCCGAAAACGTTGCCGTCCTTGGCGGTGACCACGCCCTGCACGGCATCGGTCAGGCCGGTAACCAGCGCGCCGGTGGTGCCGGGCGCGAACGGATCGGTCAGGTTGCCCCAGAGGGTCTGCACGGTATCGTCGGTGGCGGCGAAGGCGCCGCTGACGTTCGGATCGACGCTGCCGGGGATGACGCGGCCCTCGGCGTCGAAATCGACCACGAGACGACCGAGATAGCTGTATTCGCCGTCGGTGCTGACGATCACCGCCGGGTCGCCATCGGCATTGGTGGCCAGGATCGGGTAGTCGCCGTCCGGCGTGTCGCCCGGTTGCAGGCCGCGCGCAACGTCCTCGGCATCGGCCAGCAGGGTGTCGGAGCCGCCGGCGATCACCACATCCACGCCGCGCAGCTTGCCGATCAGCTCGACCTCCAGCGCGATCTGCTGGAGATGGCTGACCAGCACGATCTTGTTGACGCCCTGGGCCAGCAGGCCGTCGATCACCGGCTGGAGGATCTGGGCCAGCGCCGTCATGTCGTTGGTGCCGGCCCCGGGGGACTTCACCGTGGTGTCGCCGGGCGAGGAGATGCTTTGCAGCAGCGGCGTGGTGGCGCCGACCACGCCGATCCGCTCGCCGCCCTCCTCGATGATGGTGGCCGGTGCGATGCGGGCAGCGCCGCTGGCCGGCGTGCCGGCGGGCGGCGCCGCGAAGGCGGTGCTCGGCAGGATGTCGGCGGTGAACAGCGGGGCGAGATTGGGATCGCCGGAGAAGTCGAGATTGGCCGAGAGATAGGGGAACTGCGCACCCGGCCAGGTCGCGCTGCGGCCGGCGATGTTGGCGATCTCGCGGGTGCCGGCGTCGAATTCGTGGTTGCCCAGGGCCGAGGCGTCGAACCCGATGAAGTTCATGATCGAGATGTCGACGCGGCCGGCATTGAGCGAGAGCGTGAGGCTGTCGGCGGGCAGGCCGAAGAACTGCTCATAGGCCGCCTCGATCGGGTCCTTCAGCGCCGGGTCGCCCGCGGCGTTGAAGAACGGTCCGGGGATGTAGTTGTCGCCGGCCGACAGGGTGATCGAGTTGGGGATCAGATCGTCCAGAAAGTCGGCGATCGCGGCGAAGTTGGCCGCCCGCCCGATGGCGTTGACGCCGCCTTCGAGATCGGAGGCGTGAAGGATCTGGAGACGGTATGTGCCGGGGGGCGGTGCCGAGGGCGGCGCAATTTCGAACAGGGTGGTGGTGCCGCTGACCTCGTTGGCCACCGCGAGCAGCGGCTTGCCGCTCGGGCTGTCGGCCGCAGATATGAAGGCGAGACCCTCCGGCCCGAGATCGCCGGCCGTGCCGGCGGCGGGGTCGCCGGTGAAATCGCGGGTGTTGACGTACTCGACGAAGCCGGGGCGGTAGGGGTTCGAGACGTCGTAGATCATCACCCCGCCGATCCGCTCCAGCCCGATGAAGGCGTAGGTGTGGCCATCGATCTCGCCGACCACGACGCCTTCGGGTTCCGGCCCCTTATTGTCGCTCCGGTTGTCGAAGTTGTTCTCTTCATTGTCGGAATTGAAGAATTCGGGCAGGCGGGCCGCGGTGATCTGCTCGAACTGCTCGCCGCTGTCGAACACCAGATTGCCGAACTGGTCCCAGATCGAGAACGAGCGGGTGCCGTAGGCGAAGAGCTGATCGAAATCGCCGTCGCCATCCCGGTCGCCGTCGATCGTCGATACCGTGAGGCGGCCGAGCGCGGCATCGGCCTGGAGCGCGGCGGCGTTCGGAAAGGCCGCGGGATCGAGGCTCAGATCCTTGACCCGGGCATCCTCGGTGCGGGCATCGCCCTCGTTGGCGGTGACGTAGAAGGTGGCGCCGCCGACCTGATAGGCGGCGGCGGCATCGGGCATGAACAGCCCGCGAACCGGCCAGTTCTGCAGATTGATGCCGCCGTCGCGGTCGCTGGCATCGATCCGGTTGCCCTCGGGGAAGCCGATGATGCCGAGCTCCACCGCATCGGGGGCTGCGGGATCGACGCCGAAATCATTGTCGTTGAGCACCGCCAGCGACCCGTCCGGCAGCACCGTCAACCCCTCGGGCTTGTCGGTCGGCAGATAGCCGAGCGAGGGCAGGTTGGTCACCTTGACCTTGTCGACGGGACGGATGCCCAGCGCCGCCAGATCGTCAGGGCTTTGCTGTTCCAGCGATTCGCCGCCGGGGAGGCTGGTGCCCAGCACGTTGGTGGCGGTCGTGATGTCGATCTCGAAGATGTACTTCTTGCCGAACGGCTCGGTCGAGGAGTCGCGCTCGATCACGACGAAGCGGCCATTGCCGAGATATTCGGCGTCGCCCATCTTGTCCACCGCCTGCGCGCGGGCCGAGGGCTGCTCCAGCAGATAGACGTATTCGGCGACCGGCTGCCCGGTGGTGATGTCGAGTCCGATCATGCGGATCACGCTGGATGCGGCAGAGGTCGCCGCATCGGGGTTGGCCAGCGGCGTCTGGATGAAAGCATAGACGATGCCGTTGCCGCCCGCCCCGGCGGGATCGAGCGCCATCGCCTCGAAACCGCGATTGGCGATGCGGGTGGCGTAGTCGGCGGGCAGGGTTTCGGTGCCATAGGTCCCCACAGGCTCACCGGCCAGCGCCGCGGTGCCCTGGGGCACGAACCGGTCGAGCAGCCGGCCATCTGCGTCAAAGTGGTAAATCGCCGGGCGGTACTCGTCAACCATCCAGAAGCTGCCGTCCGGCGCGACCACCACGCCTTCCAGATCGGCGCCGAACGCGTCGTAGGGCAGGGGCTTGCCGGTGCCGTCGGCCTGCAGCTCCACCGGTTTCTCGTCCACGCCCGGAATGTTGGGCAGGCCGGTGATCGGGGTCACGCCATCGGCCCGGGTCAGCAGGATTTCACCGGTGATCGCGATCTTGCCGGTGGCCGGATCGAGCTCGAACTTGACCACCTTGGCCTGATAATCGGGCAGCAGGAAGGGCCGCTCGCGGACGCCATCGCCGTCGACATCGACCGGCTCGCCATTCGGTCCGCGATCGGGCACGGTGACGAACTTGTAGGCGCCGCCCGGCGTCACGCCATCGAACCACAGGCCGGAAAACCCGCCGAGCTTGATGATCTGGCCGGACGCCGTGGTGCCGAGATCGGGCCGGTCGGAAAAATCATAGGTCGTCAGGGTCGGCTGCCCGCGGCTGTGATCGATGGTGCCCAGCGGCAGGATCGCCTTGGCCACGGGAGGCGAGGCCTTGAGGTCGATCAGCGCGACGGCGTTGGCTTCCTGGAGCGTGACGAAGGCGGTGCCGCCGTCGGGCGCCACCGCGATGTATTCGGGCTCGAGATCCTGGGCGGCGGATTTGCCGGGGAAGAGGCGCACGCCGTCGGCGCGCAGATCGGCCTCGCGACCGTTGAACGCGGTGAAGTCCACGGTCTGCACGGTGGCCCGGGCGACGCCGGCGCTCAGATCGACGATGCTGACCGAGCCTTCGGGATCGATCGCGCCGTCCGGTTCGCCTTCGTTGGCGACCAGGATCTTCTGCCCGTCCGGGGTGAAGGTCAGCATGTCGGGCAGCGCCCCGACGGTGACCTGATTAAGGAATGTGCCGTCGGTATCGAAGAACGCCACGACGCCGGGATCGGTCTTGATGACCGCCTCGATCGCCACCGCAACGATGCCGTTCCTGACCGCCACGCTGTTGACGTTGCCGCCATAGCTGGCCAGCGGAATCGAGAACAGCAGGGCAGGGGCGGTTGCCACGGCCGGGTTCGCCGGATCGGCGATTCGCAAAACGTCGATTGCATTGTTGGCCGAGTTCGACACGAACAGGCGCTGGGAGGCCGGATCATGCGCCACGATTTCGGCGGCACTGCCCGCGAAAATGCCGGACTTGTAGGTGCCGATTGGAGTGATGTCGAACCCGTCCATCGCCATGTCTTGCTCCGTTCGTCCAAAGAAGTCTTGGTCGGTGCCAGAAACCGGCAGTTGAACTGCACGGACGGCACAATGCTGCCGCAGGACTCAGATTTTGAGTCCTGAGGGGACAAGGACTTGTATTTTGGCCGATTGCCCGAGCATCGCCCGGAGCATCAGGTTAAGGCGACGTTAACCTTAATTAGTTGACCTGTCCTACAAACTTTGTTGAACTTTTTCTTACACGCAGATTATCCGAGAGGATAATGCGGAAGGAGATCTCCCAACAAAGGGTAGAAATATACGGCGCGAAGATAAATTTTTGCTTGGGTCGCCGGCCCGCTCGCGCGATGCGCGGGCTCGCTGATTCGGTCCGCCAGGTAAGCCGGACCCGGCTCCGTTCTCCTGAAGGAGCGGGACGGTAGCGCGCGGCCCGGGCAGGGCTGCGCACCGTCTCCGGCCGGTCCCGGTTCGCGGTGCCGGTCTTGCCGCGTCAAAGAAGCATCAGCATGCCTTCGCGCACCAGCCGGCGGACCAGCACCAGCTTGCCGGCATCGTCCAGCACGCCGGGCAGGTCGCGCACGGCGAACCGGCGGCTTTCCAGAGCGAACAGGGTCGGCTCGGCGGCGTGAAGCGGCAGGCTGACCTCCTTGCCGTAACAGGCGACGCGAATGTGCTCGGCCGCCTGTTCGGTGCGGTAGATCAGGTTGGGCCGGACGCCGGCCCGCGAGTCGAGCGACAGGGAGTCCAGCGCGCGGATCTGGTCCATCTGCTGCCACAGCAGGGCGTGGCGGGTGGACACGATGTCGTCGACGAAGTGATCGAGCACGCCGTCGAACGGCGCATCGGCCAGTTTGCGGAGCAGGTCGCGGAAGATTTCGCGAGCCGCGGTGCGGTCGTAACCGGGGGCGGCGAAACCGGCCGGCAGGCCGCGGCGGAATGCCGGGTCTTCAAGGCTGGCCACCGACAGGGCCTCCAGCAGGAAGTCGGTCCAAGTCTTGCTCATCACGCCGAGGGTGATGTGCAGCGAGATCTGGTCGGTCGAGGCGGCGTCGTGGACCACGCCGCGCGGGATGTAGACCATGTCGCCGGGATGCAGCACGAACTGCCGGGTGACCTCGCCGGGCGGATATTTGGCGGGATCGAAAGCCAGTCCGCGATGCGGCAGCTCGACCGGGGTGTCGTAGATCGTCCAGCTTTTGGTGCCCGAAACCTGCAGCACGAAGACGTCGTGATTGTCGTAATGCGGCTTGAATCCCTGGGAATTGCCGGCCGGGGTCAGATAGATGTTGGTCTGGAAGCGCGCGCTGAATTCCCGCTCCAGCGCGCGGCACAGATCGGCCAGGGCCGGCACCCTGAGATGCAACTGAGGCAGGATGATCGTCGCCCCATCGGAAAATTTCTGATACAGGCCGGCCGGATCGATCATCCCGCTGGGGTAGGTATAGGCATCGGCGCTAAACGAGTCCTTGGCGTTGACCAGTTGAATATCGGAATCGTGAAGACTGAGCGTCGTGATCACCCGGTCGATATCGTCCAGCGTCAGCAGGGAAGCGAAGTACCCCGGCTGCTCCCGCGCCACGACCAAAGTTTCCTTTTCGAAATATTGATCAAGGAAGACGGGCGCCGGGATCGGATCGACGAGTCGCGCGAGCGTATATTCGGATGCCTGCATGGCAAACCTCTGATGCCTGGAACGATGCGACCGTGTCACGAAATCGGCAGCGCTTCAAGACGTCTGGCGATTACAGAACGGACGGGGCCGGCTGCGGGTCCGGCCCCGTGGCGCCCGAGTTTTTGCTACCAGCCCCTGCGACCGTAACCGGCCGGGTCGGCATTGGGACCGCCATCGCTGTCGGTCAGACCGGTGCGACCCCCGCCACCGCCACCGCCGCGGCCGCGGCCCGCCGGATCGGCATTGGGACCCCGATCGCTGTCGGTGATGCCGGCGCGGCCGCCGCCGCCGCGGCCTCGGCCGGCCGGATCGGCATTGGGCCCGGAGTCGCGATCGGTGATGCCGGTGCGGGTGCCGCCGCCGCGGCCGCGGCCGGCGGGATCGGCACCGGGGCCCGAATCGCTGTCGGTGATGCCGGTGCGGCCGCGGCCGCCGCGGCCCCGGCCGGCGGGATCGGCACCGGGGCCCGAATCGCTGTCGGTGATGCCGGTGCGGGTGCCGCGGCCGCGGCCGGCGGGATCGGCGTTCGGTCCCGAATCGCTGTCGGTGATGGCGTGTGCCGGCCGAGTCCCGACGACCAGCGCGGCGGCCCCGGCCAGCGTGGCGATGGCAACGCCCAGCAGTGAGCGCCGCGGCATTGCCGCCTCGGTGGTGATCTCGTCGTCGGTCAGCGGCTTGGCCTGCCTGTCTGGCGGCTGCCCAGGCTTGTCGTCGTTCATTGTAACAACCCTCTCCTGATAAAACGGAGTTCCAATTGTTCGCTGGATTGTGGCAGGTTTCGGTACGGGCTCCTTCGCCCATCGGCCATGCCAACCCATTGTTGTCATCCTACCACTTTCAGGCTAGGGCGCAACACGACGCGGCCATTGTTCGGTAGTATAATGTTCAATTGCTCACGAGATATACTTCAGCGAACAAGGTAGAGTTGGGGTGTTGAGATATTGAATTGCAATATGGTACTGGTTTGAATCTTGGCGATTTCGCCATTCCGCTGCAACCGTCGGGCCCACAGGGACGAGACAGAAACCATGCATATCGTGATGTTCGGCACCGGGTATGTCGGGCTTGTGACCGGCGCCTGTTTTTCGCAATTCGGCTGGAACGTCGTCTGCGTCGATCAGAATGAACTCAAGATCGCCGGCCTCAAGCGCGGCGAAATGCCGATTTACGAGCCGGGGCTGGACCGGCTGGTCACCGACAACGTGCAGGCCGGGCGGCTGAGTTTCACGACCGATGCCAAGGCGGCGGTCGCGGCTGCCGATGCCGTGTTCATCGCGGTCGGGACGCCGTCGCGGCGCGGCGACGGCCACGCCGATCTCAGCTATGTCTATGCGGCGGCACGGGAAATCGCCGAGTCGATCTCCGGCTACACGGTGGTGGTGACCAAATCGACGGTTCCGGTGGGCACCGGCCGCGAGGTCAGCCGGATCATCCGCGAAGCCCGGCCCGATGCCGATTACGACGTGGTGTCGAACCCGGAATTCCTGCGCGAGGGATCGGCGATCAGCGACTTCATGCGGCCCGACCGCGTGGTGATCGGCACCGACGGCGACCGCGCCCGCGCCCTGATGCGCCGGCTGTATCGGCCGCTCTATCTCAACGAAACGCCGATCGTGTTCACGTCGCTGGAATCGTCGGAGCTGATCAAGTACGCCGCCAACTGCTTTCTGGCGACCAAGATCACCTTCATCAACCAGGTCGCCGATCTGTGCGAAAAGGTCGGTGCCGACGTCCAGGATGTGGCGCGCGGTATCGGGCTGGACGGCCGCATCGGCAACAAGTTCCTGCATGCCGGTCCCGGGTTCGGCGGATCGTGCTTCCCGAAGGATTGCCGGGCTCTGGCCTACACGGCGCGCGACGCCAAGTCGCCGATTTCGATCGTGGATACGGTGATCGCCGTCAATGATGCGCGCAAGCCGGCCATGGCCGAAAAGATCATTTCGGCCTGTGACGGATCGGTGAAGGGCAAGACCATCGCCGTGCTGGGCGTGACGTTCAAGCCCAACACGGACGACATGCGCGAGGCGCCCAGCCTGGACATCCTGCCGAAGCTGCAGGAGCAGGGCGCGGCGGTTCGGGCATTCGATCCGGTTGGCATGCCGGAGGCCCGCAAGCTGATCGACGGCGTCGAATGGTGCAAGGACGCCTATGCGACCATGGTCGATGCCGATGCGCTGGTGATCCTGACCGAGTGGAACGAGTTCCGTGCGCTCGATCTGGATCGGGCCGCGGCGCTGATGCGGTCGCCGGTGCTGGTCGATCTGCGCAACGTCTACAAGCCCGGCGAAGCGGTGGCGGCCGGGTTCCGGTTCTGCTCGGTCGGCCGGGCCATGGTGGAACCCGAAACCGGGCTGGCTCAGCCGGAGACGTCGAAAGGCGACGTCGATACCACAATGCCGTCACTGTCGGCATAGAGGTGGTCGCCGGGGTGAAAGGTCACTCCGGCAAAGGTGACCGGTATATCGACCCGCCCGAAGCCGCCTTTCGACGGGCGCATCGGGTGGGTCGCCAGGGCCTTGACGCCGATCCGGGCGGCTGCGACCTCCGCCGAGTCGCGAACGCAGCCATGGATCACGAGGCCGGACCAGCCGTTGCGCTGGGCCAACTGCGCCAGATTGCCGCCGAGCAGGGCGCGGCGCATCGAGCCGCCGCCATCCACCACCAGGACCCGGCCCTGGCCCGGCTGCTCCAGCGCCTCGCGGACGCGGCTGTTGTCCTCGAAGGTGTCGATCGTGACGATCGGGCCGTGAAACGCGGTGATCGCGCCGAAATCCCGGAAAATCGGCTGGCAGACCCGCACCTGATTTTCGTTGCGGTCGCACAGATCGGCGGTGGCGAAGGACATCGGTCGGTGACCCGGGTTCTGGACGGGAATCATCCCAGTCCAGGCGTGGATGACGGCGCAGCCATCGATAATCGTCAGATTTCCGACAGCCATCGAATCAACGATAGAGATACATCGTGTTGTTGCGGACCTCGTAGCGCTGGACCTGCTGCAGAAAGCTCATGCCCAGCAGGGAGATGCCGGCGGTCGTGTGATCCCCGATCAGCGCCGCGACATTGGTGGTCTGCAGCGATCCGATTCGGACCCGTCGCAACGTGGCCGGGGCGAGGCGGATCTGGCCGCGTACGGTCTGGACCGTTCGAGTGTATTCCCAGGAGGCGGGGTTGAGGCCGAGTCGCCGGGCATCTTCGCGAGTCAGAACCACCGCCGTCGCTCCGGTATCGATCAGGAACCGGATGTCCCTGCCATCCACATTCGCCGTCACGTAGAAATGCCCGTCGCGGGAGGCGGGGATGGTCACAGCCGGATCGCGCGAACTGGCCACATAGCGGAGCTGCGCGGGCGCAGCCTCAGTCGACGGCGACTCAGGCTCCGGCCGGACTCCCGGCCGGCCGTCGGCACCCGGCGCGCCGGCCTGGGCCAGCCGGCTCAGGAACTCCATCATGGTCGCCCGGTCGCCGAGCGCGATGGCGAATCCCATGCCGAACCCGATCAGGACCGCGAGCACGGCCATGACCCGCCGAGCCACGACTCGCCGTCGCAACGGGCTTCCCTCGGGCTCGAACCCGCCGTCATTCCGAGTCATGAGTCGTTTCGGGTCATGGTCCCGCCCCGGCCGGCTCCGCCGGATCGAAGGACCGGCGGCGGGCGCCGCCCCGGGACGGTCGATCACTGGCCGGCCCGAGACTTGCCCGGCGGAATGATACCCGCAAATGATTAAGGCCGTACTGCCCGATCGAAGGGTCCGGATCGCGCGCGCCAAGCCGGACAACGGGGCCGTTCGCCGGGGGCAAATCCAGGCGAAGGGCCCCGAAGACGATCGGCTGTCCTTATGACCGGCGTTCGACGATCAGCTTCTTGATCTCGGCGATCGCCTTGGCCGGGTTCAGGCC
>CAZTNV010000040.1:0-17439 GCA_964615535.1 uncultured Mycobacteriaceae bacterium
TGCTTTTCAGCCTCGGCAAGCAGTCGCTGCCCCTGCCGACCTTTCTCGCCTGCAGGCATTTCGCCGTCAACGTGCTGAGCACGGCGCAGCTCGCCCTCTCCCGCCGCCGGCAGCCGGCAGAATGACCAGGCACGGCGACGATGCTCTACTCCGCCGCGCGGCCATCGGATGCCGGCCACCGCGCCGCGGACAGCAGGTGGGTGATCATGGCACGGAGCTGGGCCGGCTTGACCGGCTTGTTGAGCAGGGGATAATCGCGCAGCCGCAATTCGCGGCGCAGCTCGGCCGAATGATCGGCGGTGATCACCATGGCCGGCACCTTTTCCGGCAGCAGGCTCTGGATGGTTTCGATGGCATCCACGCCGGTCGGGCCATCGGTCAGATGATAATCGGCAATGATCAGATCGATCGGATCGGGCAGCGTCCACAGCCGCGCGATCGCCTGATCGACGTCGGTCGCGGTCACCACCCGGCACGACCAGCCGCCCAGCAGGGTCGCCATGGCGGTGCAGATGCTCGGCTGGTCGTCGATCACCAGCACCGTGGTGCCGGCCAACACCTTGACGGGGGGCGGCGCGATGGGGCGCGGCATGTCGGGTTCGGCCGCGGGGGCCGCCAGCGGCACCTCGACGCTGAACACCGACCCGTGGCCGAGCCGCGATGACACCTGAATCCGGTGACCGAGAATCCGTGCGATCCGGTCGACGATCGCCAGCCCGAGGCCGAGGCCGCGCTCGCGATCCGGCCGCGCATCGCCGATCTGGCGGAATTCCTCGAAAATCACTGTTCGCTTGTCCTCGGGGATGCCGGGCCCGGTGTCCCACACCTCGATGCGCAACCGGTCCCCGACACGCCGGCAGCCGAGCAGTACGCGACCCTGGGGGGTATAGCGGATGGCGTTGCTCAGCAGATTGCGCACGATCCGGCTGAGCAGCCGGGCGTCGCTGGCGATGGTCAAGCCGCAGCGGACGAAGCGGAGTTTGAGCCCGCGGGCCTGCGCCACCCCGGCATATTCCTCGGCCAGCTCGCCCAGCAGGCCGTCGGCGGTGAACCGGCTGAACTCCGCCTGGATCACCCCGGCATCGAGCTTGGAAATGTCGAGCAGCGTGTTGAGCAGGCCGTCGACCGCTTCCAGGGCACCGTTGACGCTGGTGGCGAGCGACCGGTTGCGCTGCGACATCCGGCGCTCCAGCAAAGCCGCGGTGAACAGCCGGGCGGCGTTGAGCGGCTGCAGCAGATCGTGACTGGCGGCGGCCAGAAACCGGGTCTTGGACAGATTGGCCCGTTCCGCCTCGTTCTTGGCTTCGCGCAGGGCGGCTTCGACCGACCGGCGCTCATGGATTTCCTGGCGCAACTGGGCGTTCAGCTCGGTCAGCTCGACGGTGCGTTCGGCGACCCGCCGCTCCAGCGTTCCGTAGGCCTCGCGCAATTGCTGCTCGGCGGTGCGGCGTTCGGTGATGTCCTGGGTCAGCACGAAGAAGCCGATCACCCGGCCATCCTTGGCGAAGTGCGGGATGTAGGTCTTGCGCGCCACCCGCATCAGGCCGTCGTGCCGCGGCTCCTCGATCTCGAACGACACGCCGCAGCCGGCCATCGCCTGGTCGATGAACGGTTTGAGCCTGCGAAACTGATCCTCGCCCTGGACCTCGCTGACGTGCCGGCCGGTAATCGTGGCGCAGGAGCGGCCGAACCACTCCTCGAACGCCTTGTTGGTGAAGGTGTAGTGCAGCTCGGCATCGACATAGGCGATCAGCGCCGGCATGGCGTCGGTGATCAGCCGCATGCGCTGCTCGCCGTCGCGCAGCGCATCGGCGGCGCGGGTGCGCTCGGTAATGTCGGTCAGCGCGGTGACGAAGCCGCCGCCCGGCATCGGCTGGCGGCGCATTTCCAGAACGCGCCCGTCGGCCAGCGTGCGCTCGGTGAAACGCGAGCGGCCATCGGCCGCGGCCGCCAGCCGCCGGGTCACCTCCGCCTCGATGTCGCGCGGCCCGTATTCGCCGCGCGCCGCGGCGACGCGGATGAACTCCTCCAGGGGCACGCCGTAGCGGGCCATCGCCAGCGGCATTTCCCACAGCGCAAAAAACCGCGTATTCCAGGCCGCCAGTTTGAGATCGGCATCGAACACCGCGACGCCCTGGGAGAGATTGTCGAGAGTCGATTGCAGCAGCAGCGATTTCTCGGCCAGCTCGCGTTCGCGGCGCTCGGCTTCGCGCTGCTTGATGTCGGTGATGTCGGTGTAGATCGCCACCACGCCGCCGTCGCGGGTGCGCCGCTCGTTGACCTGGACCCAACGATCGCCGGAAAGCTGGTAGACCTGCGGCTCGCCCGGATTGGCGTGGCGAGCCAGGCGGCGCTCGACCCAGTCGCGGCGATCGATGCTGCGATCGGCCACCAGCCAGCGCTCGATCGTCATCCTGGCGATGTCGACGAACGGCATGCCCGGCCGGATCTCGACGCCGCTCGACCGCCACAGCTCTTCGTAGCGGCGGTTGCACAGCACCAGCCGGTCTTCGGCATCGAACAGCACGAAGCCCTGGGAGATGCTCTCGATCGCCTCGATCAGCCGGGCGCGCGCGGTTTCGGCGTCATCGCGGGCGCGGCTCACGGCACGGCTGGACGCCTCCAGCTCGGTCAGCGCGCGGGCCAGTTCGGCGGTCCGGTCGCGTACCACCTGCCCCAGGGTCACCGAGGTCTGGAACAGCGAGAACGCGTTGCCCTGCACGTCCATGCTGCGCTCGACCCGGTCCATCAATGCCCGGTTGATCTTGCGCAGCCGGACGTTCTCGCGCTCCACCGCGGCCAGCCGGTCTTCGAGCGATAGCTCGGCGGCGGGCGCCGCGACCGTATTCGGGGCGGCGGTCACGGTGCGTCCTCCGGCGGCCGGCCGATCGCCACGCCGGTGAAGGTCTGGTTGACGTGCATGGCGTGGTATTGCTCGCCATAGGTCGAGAAACCGATCACGCGATTGGCCGCCAGGATGTCCGAGATCCGGTCGGTCAGGCCCTTACGCTCGATCTCCAGCCGGCGCAGGATGCAGTCGCAGCCGATGATCAGATGGGGCGGCCCAATCTGCCGGCGGATATCGGCCAGGGTCGCTTCGAGATTGTCGACAATGTCGACCCCCTCGGCGACGGTCAGCACGATGCCCTCGTCGATCGCGCAGAAAAAGCTCAGGCTTTCGTCTTCGTTGACCTTCTGGATCGAGCGGACGTAATAGACCCCGCCGACGCGGACCACCACCGGATAGGCTGCGAACACCATCGGCGTCAGGCGGCCGAGATCCAGCCCGACCATGCGGGCATATTCCCGCCCGGCCGACTCGCCGTTGATTTCGGTCACCACGCGCGCGGTCGGGTCCGCGCCGGTCACAACCATTTTCTTGTCGGTGTTGACGAAGTGCTGGGTGCGGAAGACGGCGAACGGGCAGCCGGTGTTGACCAGCAGCAGCACCGCGGCATCGGTCTGCACCGCGCCGTCGAGGCAGACATGGGTGCGGCCGAAGCGGAGCTGGTCGCCGGCCGAGCCGCCGAACAGCGGGATGTCCCCCAGGCCGAGCGCCAGCGAGCTGACCACCCATTCCTCCCGCCCCGACATGCCGTCAATCAGCAGCAGGGCGAAGGTATGGCCGGCGACCGGCCGCGGCGCCGCCCGCTCCAGCCGCGCCACCAGCTCGGAAACCAGCGCGTGCCCGTGCGGCAGGTCGAAGCCCGACAGCGGCGCGATCGGCGCGGCAACGGCGGTGAAATGGGCGGCCGGCAGGCTGAGCGCGGCGACCGACCCGCCGGCATAGCCGGACGGCCCGATCTCACCGGCCGTCGAACACCCCACCATCAGCGTTTCCGGAAACCGCTGCGTCATCTCTGCGGCCACGGCAGCAAAATCCTGGTCGGCGGAGCAGAAGAACAGCACGCAGGCCATGTCCGGCTGATCAATCGCCGCCTGCAGTTCCGCTGCCGCTTGCGCCGGCGAGGGCGCGGCGGAACACGCGGTGAGAACCTCTGCGCGGCGCAAACCTATCATGGTTTTCGGCCCCAAGTGACGGCAGCATCGATCCTACGCTCCCGAACCATCGCGCGTCGCGGATCTGGATCAAGCGGCAGGCGCTATCGGAGCCGGCGTCGAGTCCGATCCGCCGGTCAAGATCAACCATGCACGATCGCTCTTTGGCAGCGACTGCGGAATGGCTTGAGCGGTCAATGAAGCGTATTCAGTTCGCTTGTTGAACGTGCCAATCCCCGGCCTCATGCACCTTGATGGGAGAATGACGATCATGGTCTATGTCGAGCTTGTTCTCGGCCTTGTCCTTTTGCTGGCCGGGGGTGACGCGCTGGTGCGAGGCGCCGTCGCGATCGCCACACGCCTGCACCTCTCGCCTTTGCTCATTGGCTTGACGCTGGTCGGTTTCGGCACGTCGACGCCGGAGCTGCTGACCAGCCTTCAGGCCGCGTTTGCCGGCTCGCCCGGCATCGCCATCGGCAATATCGTCGGCAGCAACACCGCCAACATTCTTCTCATTCTCGGAATCGCCGCCCTGATCCACCCTCTGGCCACCTCGCGATCCGCCTTCACCCGCGACGGCACCGTTGTATTCCTGTCCGCCATCGCCTGCGTGACGGTCGTCCTGATCGGGCGGCTGGATCGGCTGGCGGGCGTGGCGCTGGTCGGTGCGCTCGTGGTCTATCTGCTGTACACCTATCTGCGCGAGCGGGCGGTCCCCGATGCGTCTGCGGCCATGCATGCGGCGGAGGCATCGGCGGCGTCGCCGGCCCCGACACGCCTCTGGCTGTCGGTCCTGTTCGCCGTCGGCGGCCTTGCCTTTACCATCCTGGGTGCGCGGTTTCTGGTTGACAGTTCGATTCTGCTGGCCCGCGCCGCCGGTATTTCGGAAACGATCCTTGGCCTGACCGTGGTCGCAGTTGGGACATCGCTGCCGGAGCTGGCGACCTCGATCGTAGCCGCGTTACGCCGACAATCCGATGTCGCCTTCGGCAACATTGTCGGTAGCAACATTTTCAACGTTCTGGGCATACTCGGGGTGACGGCGGTGGTCAGGCCGATCCCGGTGCCTGCGCAAATCGCCGCCGTCGACATCTGGATCATGCTGGGCGCGACCCTGCTGATGATCGTTTTTGCAGTAACCGGCTGGCGGCTGACTCGCGCCGAGGGCGGCATATTCCTCACTCTCTACCTGGGCTACATGGCCTATCTTGCCACGGTTGCCTGAAGCATGAAGGTCCGGGGCGGCGCCCAAAGCCCCGGGATCGGCAGACCAAACGCGCGGAACTTCGCGGCGCCGGCATGCGTTGAAAGTGTGATTGGCGGCGGTATGGACCGCCGACGGTCAATTCTGCGAAGGGCGCCGGTCCGGCGGGGCAACCGGCCGTTTGCGAGCCTGCTCGCAATCGGCTGGCGATCGCCTCCCCACGATGCCCGTCGAACTGGCGCCCACCAGGATGATGCCCAGGATGACGGGGAAGCGGCTATCGTGAGCGACGGCCCGCGCCGCGCCGAATCGCATCGATGCCCTGAAACGTTCTGGAAACGAAACATTCTGGAAACCGGAATGACTTTGGGAACAATTCCCATCCGTCCGTGTTCTTCCATGGATTACCGTTGCTCTGGATCTTTGATGAACTCCCGATCGGATCGAGACCGGGGGGATCATCAGGGTCCTCATTCTCCCGAATGGCCGATGCGTCGGCGGCGACGGACGGAAATGCCGACAGGCCGGCGCAGAAGGCCGCAGAGTCGGGTTTCCTCGACGGGTCGTCGTCTCGGCGGGTTGATATGCCGGGGCGAAAATCGGCCGGCCGGGTCGGGAGAATCGGCAGCACGACCGAAACTGGCGGGGAGGCCAAAGTGTCTTTCGACATCCACCAGGAAATCATCGCCACCATGCCCCATCTGCGGGCATTTGCGAGATCGCTGACCGGCGATGCCGACCGCGCCGATGATCTTGTTCAGGACACCGTAGTTCGCGCCCTGAATGCCGTCGACCAGTTCACCCCGGGCACCAATTTCAAGGCCTGGACCTTTACCATCCTGCGCAATCTTCACGTCAATCATCTGCGGCGGCGCAAAATCCAGGCCGAACAGCGCAATGGCGCCGAGCTGGATCTGGTCGCGGTCCCCGCCAGTCAGCCGGCCAGCCTTGAACTCGAAGACATGAAGCGTGCCCTGCTGTGCCTTTCGGTCGAACAGCGCGAGGTCGTGCTGCTGATCGGCGCCAGCGGGTTCAGTTATGAGGATGCTGCGCGGATCTGCGGTTGCGCCGTCGGTACCATCAAGAGCCGGCTGTGCCGCGCTCGCCGCGAGCTGCTGCGGCTGATGGGCATGGACGAAGAGATTGCCGAGGACCGCGGCGACAAGGACCGCAAGAAGCTGCCGCCGCGCAATCCGGCGGCGCAGGCCGAAGCGGCCCGCACTCGCCGTATCGGCGCGAGGCCGCCGGACGAGGGGTTCCGACAGTCGGCCGCCGGTTCCTGACGCATAGGGTCGAACCGCGAGCCCGCCTCGGTTGGGCTCGCGGACCGTGCCGGCCGCTGCCCCTACGCGGTTGGGCGCACGGACCCGGAAGCCCGGCCGGACACCCGTTCGAGCCGGTGAGAATTGTCCCTCCTTGAGATTCGCCCACCATGCAGCGCCTGACCGTTACCCATATCTCGACCTATCGTTACGCCAATCCGGTGGAGTTCGGCGATCATCGGTTGATGTTCCGGCCGCGCGACAGCCACACCATGCGGCTGGTGCGAACCGGGCTGACAGTCGAGCCGCAAGCGCGCATTCGCTGGGTTTACGACGTGTTCGGCAATTCGATCGCGATCGCCTCCTTTGCCGAAAAGGGCACCACGCTCCGTTTCACCAGCGAGATCGAGCTCGAGCATTACGGTGTCGAAGATCTGTCGGTTGAAATCGACGATTTTGCCAAGACATATCCGTTCAGCTATCCGTCCTCGGAAATGCCCGATCTGGCCCGGCTGGTCGAGCGGCAATACGGCGATCCCGAGCACCGGGTCGATGACTGGACCAAGCAGCTCGTCGCCCGGGTGGCCGGTGCGGAGGGCGGGATCGACACCTGGGCGCTCTTGAAGGCGATCAATTCGGCAATCAAGGAGCAGTTGATCTATCGGGTACGCAACGAGGAAGGCACGCAGACCCCCATGGAAACACTGCAACTGGGCGGCGGGTCGTGTCGCGACTATGCCCTCCTGTTCATGGAGGCAGCGCGCAGCCTGGGCATGGCAACGAAATTCGTGACCGGGTATCTCTACACGCCGGCAGCGGACGATCCGGCGCAGACCCAGATGGTGGGCGCGTGCTCCACCCATGCCTGGGCGCAGGTCTATCTGCCGGGGCCGGGCTGGGTCGAGTTCGACCCGACCAACGATCTGATCGGCGGCACCGATCTGATCCGCGTGGCGGTGGTGCGCGATCCGTCGCAGGCGGTGCCGCTGTCGGGCACCTTCACCGGTGCGCCGGCCGATTTCCTCGGGATGGATGTTGAAGTCCGGGTCAGCCGCAAGGATGGAGCGGCCGAGGGCACGCCGCTTCAGATGGCCGGGTGAAAAAGCGCTCCAGATCCGCGCCCAGAGATCCGCGTATAGATCCCGGCCGCATTAACGCCCCTCGCGCCGCCACGCCGCCATCAGCCCGCCGAGCGCCAACAGCAGCACCGCGGCCACGGGCAGCAGCGGCAGCTCGCGCACGCCGGTCACCACATAGTCGCCATTGGCCCGGAGCCCCAGCCAGTCGCTCCCCGACCGGTCGCGGTCGGGCCGCACCCGGCGGATCTGCGGCAGCCCTCCCTCGGTGTCGGCCAGCCAGATCATGCCGCCGCCGCTGGCCTCCGCAACCGGCCGCAGGAGATCCTCGGTGGTGCGCATGTCGGTCAACTCGGGAGGATTGAGCGTGCCGACCACGGCCAGGGCGGTGTGCTCGCCGTCGGTAATGCGGAAAATGCCGGGTTCCTCGGCCTGATAGGACCCGACCGCCCGGCCGGGATCGACCTCCGGCAGCTCGACGGTGTCGGTGCGGCCGGACGGCGTGGTCACCTGCACCGGCCGCGGCGCCGCGTCCAGGCTGCGCCGCTCGATCTGGATGCGGCGGCCGGCGGTCTCGGCGCGCAGATCGTTCTCCTCCAGCTCCGGTTCCTTCATCAGCCAGTGGGCCAGCCGGCGCAGCAATTCCGACTGCGGCCCGCCGCCCTCGAAGCCACGGTTCCACAGCCAGATGTGATCGCTCATCAACTGCGCCACCCGGCCCTCGCCGACCCGGTCGAGGATCAGCAGCGGCCGGCCATCGGCGCCGCTCATCAGCGTATTGCCGCCGGTGGCCCGAACATCGACCTGGCGGAACCAGCGGCCCCAGGCCGGCGGCTCGCCCTCGGCTCCGGCGCCGTTCAGCCCCTCCGTCACCGGGTGACGGCGGCCGAGTTCGGTGACCTCCGGGCGAAAGCCGCGCTCGACCACCCGGCCGGTCGGCTCGCCGGGCAGCACGGCCCCCAGCGGGGTGCGATAGAGACTGGTGACATCGGCGAAATCCGGGCCGCTGGCCTCCAGATAGGCGCCGCCGCCGCGGACGTAGTCGGCGATGTTCGCGAGATAAAGATTGGGCAGGATGCTGCGCCGGCGATAGCGGTCGAAGATGATCAGGTCGAATTCGTGCAGCCGGAGCTCGAACAGCTCGCGGATCGGAAACGAGATCAGCGACAGCTCGTTGATCGGGGTGCCGTCCTCGCGCTCCGGCGGGCGCAGGATGGTGAAGTGGACCAGATCGACGCTCGGATCGGCTTTCAGGATGTTGCGCCAGGTCCGCTCCCCGGCATGCGGCTCGCCCGAGACCAGCAGCACGCGCAACCGGTCGCGCACGCCGTTGACCACGATCGCGGCGCGATTGTTGGCCAGCGACAGCTCCTGCGCCGCGGCCTCGGCCTCGAATTCGAACACGGTCGGGCCGCCATGATCGAGGGTGAAGGTGAGATCCGCATTGACGCCGATGGCGATCCGAAAGGGGCGCGGCGTCTGGCCGTCCTGGCGAACGGTGACGGTCGTCAGCCCGCCGCCGCCGCGCGCCGGCAGATCGTCGACCCGTACCGTCATCGTCACGGTCCGCCCGACCAGCCCGAAGCTGGGCGCCTGACCCACGGTCAACCGGCGGTCGGCCTCGTCGTGGTCGCCGGTCAGCAGGGTGTGGACCGGGCCGATGCCGGCCAGCGGACCGGTTTCCGGATTGCGCGGCACATCGTGAACCTGACCGTCGGTCAACAGGATGGTGCCGGCCAGGCGGCGCCGCGGCACGTCGCCGATCGCCTGATCCAGCGCCTCGAACAGCCGGGTCTCATCGATGCTCTGATCGTCGCCGCCGCTGCGGACCGTGCGAACCTCCAGGCCGGGATCGCGTGCCAGTTCGGCTTGCAGAGCGGTCAGGGCCTGCGCTGTGCGGGCCGTCCGCTCGCCCACCGCCTGACTGGGCGAATCATCGACCACGATCACCGCGACGTCGTCGATCGGCTCGCGCTCCTCTTCGACCAGCGCGGGGTTGATCAGCGCCAGCCCCAGCACGGCGACCGCCAGCACCCGCCACAGCGCCCCCCGCGCGCCGCGGACCAGAGCATAGAGCAGCAGCAGCCCGGCCACCCCGAACAGGGGACCCAGCACGCTCCACGGCAGCAAGGGCGAAAATGCGATGGCGGCGACGTTCATGAGAATCCGGTTTTCAAATACAAGCTGTTAAAAAGCCACGATACAGTATTGCATGGATCTCAAGAATGCTCCATTCCCAGCCTCCAGCATCGTTTTCGCCCTCAAGCAATTGCGCCATCCGATCCCTGATTTCTGCCTATTGGCCCAGCCGTTCCAGGATTGCGGGGACGTGGACCTGGTCGGATTTGTAGTTCCCGGTCAGGGCATACATCACGAGATTGACGCCGAAGCGGAGCGCCATCTCGCGCTGGCGTTCGCCGCCCGGCACGACCGGAAACAGCGGCCGGCCGCCGGCATCGGCCGCCCAGGCGCCGGCCCAGTCATTGCTGCCGATGATCACCGAGGAGACGCCGTCGTTCAGGTGTTGCTGGGCGGTCTCGACCCACACCTCGCCGCCGGTATAGCGGCCGGGAAAGCTCTGCAAAAGGTAGAAGGCTCGGGTGAGCACGTGATCCGCCGGCACCGGAGTCAGCGGCGGAATGTCCAGCCCTTCGGTGAGAGTGCGCAGGCGCGATGCGCCCGGCCCGCCGCCGGTCAGACCGCCGCTGCCGGGCGCCTGGTCGCGGGTGTCGAACACGATCACCCCGCCGTTGCGCAGATAGGCGTTGAGCCGCGCTATCGCAGTTTCCGACAGGCCCGGCTGCTCCGCCACCACCGGCCAGTAAAGCATCGGGAAGAACGCCAGCTCGTCGGTGGCGACGTCGACCCCCATGGCCCCGGCCGGCTCCGCTGCGGTGCGGCCGCGCAGCACTTCGCTCAACCGGGTCAGGCCGGACCGGCTGACCTCGTCGACCTGCGGCACGCCGGTGACGACATAGGCCAGATAGGTGCTGCTGGTCGCCCTGAGCGCGACCTCGTCGCTGCTCTGGGCATGGGACGGGGATATCGACAAAACCACCAGGGCCGGCACCGCGGCGAGCAGTACGATCGCGGCATTCGCCGTGCCGCGCCGGGCCGTTCGGCGGCCGGCCGGCAGGCCGAGCAGACCGCGCAGCATCAGGGTGATCAGCAGGTCGGCGAGCAGCAGGGCGAGCGCGGTGGCGAGCAGCCAGGGCATCAACTGGATCTCGCCGCGATCGGCATAATCCCCCACCCCGACCCCGGCCGGCAGATCGCGTAGCCGCTCGAGTCCCGACACGGTGGTGCCGAGATTGAGCGCACGGCGCAAATCCTCGGTGCCATAGAACCCCGGCGGATGCTCGGGCGCCACGGTGGCCTGCTCGAACCCGGCGCCGGTCAGCGGGCGCGCCGTGGCCGGCGGCGGGCCGAGCCGGCCGAACCCGTCCAGGGTCTGGAGCGGCGCCAAATTCGCCGGCCCGCCCGCGGTCGGCAGCCCGGCGCTCAGCGCCACCAGCCGGCGGAGCATGTCGACGAACAGGCCGGACAGGGACAGGTTCGACCATGCCGGCCCGGCGGTGGTGTGGATCAGCACCAGCCAGCCCTCGCCGCGCTGCTCGGCGGTGACCAGCGGCGTGCCGTCGGTCAGCCGCGCCCAGGTCCGCTCGCTCAGCGCAAGCGATGGTTCGGCCAGCATCTGCCGTTCGATGCGTACCTCGGCTGGGATCTCCAGGCCGAAGAACGGGCTGCCGGGCTCGAACGGCGCCAGCGGCATCGGCTCGGTCCAGCTCAGGGCACCGCTCAGCACGCGGTCGCCAAAGCGCAGCGGCACCGGCACCAGCGGATCGGGATTGGCGGCAAGCAGCGGCCCGGCGAACCGGACCAGCACTCCGCCCTGCGCGATCCAGCGATCCGCAGCCTCCAGTTGCGCCGGGGCGACGCCGCCGGAATCGGGCAGCAGCATGACCGCAGTCTCACCCTCGACCAGTCCGTCCAGCGAGCCGCGGCGGATTTCGGCGAAGGGCTCCAGGGCGCGCGACAGATAGTGCAGCTCCGACAACAGCGGTTGGGACTGGCTGCCGCCCTCGCCGACCAGTCCAACCGGACGCCGGCGCCAGCGCTCGTCGATCAGAACGGCGGCGCCGGCCGTGCTCTCGCTCTCGACCTCGATCCGCGCCACCTCGTTGCGCAGCTCGGCGGGCAGGGCGAACCGCGCCTCGGCAGCATTCTCCCCGGCGGCAAAAGCGACCTCCTGCCGTGCCAGCAGCCGGCCGTCGCCGGCCACCACCCGAACCCAGGCACTCCGCGTCTGGTCACCGGTACGCAGCACGCGGGCGACCAGATCGGCCCCGGCGGAATCACTTGCCTGAACCAGCCGGGCCGTGCCTTCGGCCGAGGGCAGCGCGATTTCGGCGCTGCCGAACTGCTGCAGCCGGCGCGCCAGGGCGGGCGCCGTCGCATCGTGCAGGCCGTCGCTCAGCCACACCGCATGGGCCGAGCCGGTCACCCGCAACTCCTGCAACGCGGCCAGCACCGCGGCCCGGTCGGTCGGCCAGGGCTGGGGCAGCAGGGCATCGGCCAGACCGTGCGCCTCGGCCGGGCGCAGCGGGCCGGACGGCTGGGGCGGCTCGCCGGGCGCCGCCGGGGCGGTTGCGATCAGGACGATCTGACGGCCTTGGCGCTCGGCCCGGTCGAGGATCTCGCCCATCAGGCGCTGGCGCGCCGGCCAGTCGCGTGCGGCCGCCCAGCCATTATCGATTACCAGCAGCACCGGACCGCTGCCCGGCATGTCCGCGGCGGGGTTGAGCAGCGGCCGGGCCAGCCCGAGAATGATCAGCCCGGCCACCACCAGCCGCAACAGCAGCAGCCACCACGGCGTGCGGTCGGGTGTCTGTTCCGCCGAGATCAGGTCGCGCAGCAGCCGCACCGCCGGGAACCGCACCAGCCGCGGGGCCGGCGGCGTCACCCTGAGCAGCCACCAGATCGCCGGCAGCACGGCCAAGGCCGCCAGAACCCAGGGCGCCGCGAAGACCAGAGGACCCAACCCGACCATCGCCGTCACTCCTCCGGTCCGGCCGAGCCGGGCGGGATTGCCATGCCGGGTCCGGTCCCGCCTGCCGGGCCGCCGGCGCGCGGCTGGCCGAGGGCACCGAACAGGCCGAGCAGGGCCGCCTGGGGCGGCCGGTCGGTACGGTGGACGGCGAAGCTCCACCCGGCCCCGCGCGTCGCCGCCGCAAGACCGTCCTGCTGGGCGCGCAGCCGCTCGACATAGAGTTCGCGGATCGCCTCGACCCGCGGGATCAGGGTCTCGTCCTCGTTTTCGAACCCGGCAAACCTCACCCGTCCGCCGAACGGCAGGGTCTGCTCGGCCGGGTCCAGGATCTGCACCAGATGGCCGCGCACGCCGCGGCCGGCATAGCCGGCGATCACCCGATGAACCTCCTCGAGCGGCCCCAGGAAATCGCCGAACAGCACCAGCTCGGCATGGCGCGGCACCGGCGCGACCGACGGCAGGCCGTCGCCCCCGTCATCGGTTGCCCCGGCCGCGCGGTCGAGTTCGACGGCAATGCGGGTCAGGTTGACCCGGCCGGTGGCCGGCAGCGAGCCGCCGCCCAGCCGCGCCACCCGCTCGCCCGCGCGGTTGAGCAGCGAGGCCAGGGCCAGCAGCAGCAGATCGGCGCGCTCGCGTTTGGTCGGCAGTCTGGCTTCGGAGCGATAGGTCATGGAGCCGGAGCCGTCGCGCCACAGCCAGACCGTCTGCGACGCTTCCCATTCGAATTCGCGGACATAGACTGACTGGCTCTTGCCCGTCTGGCGCCAATCGATCGCATGCATGGCATCGCCGGCCTGATAGCGGCGGAACTGCCAGAAGCTCTCGCCCATGCCGACCCGCCGCCGTCCGTGCACGCCCTGCGCCACGGTCGCCGCCACCCGCTCCGCCGCGACCAGCAGCGGCGGCAGCGTCCCGGCCAGCGCCTCGGCCCGTTGGCGGATGCGCAACCCGGAGCTAGCCAAGGGCGGCTCCGGAAGGGGTGGCGGGACGGTCAGGCATAGGGTGCGCAAAGGCGTGCGATAATGTCATCGATTGTCACGCCGTCGGCGCGCGCGGCGAAGTTCAGCGCCATGCGGTGACGGAGCACCGGACCGGCCAGGGCGATCACGTCGTCGATTGAGGGCGCGAGCCGTCCGTCAAGCAAGGCGCGGGCCCGGCAGGCCAGCATCAGCGACTGGCTGGCGCGCGGCCCCGGCCCCCACGCGACATGCCGCCGGACCTCGGCCAGCGAGGACGTGTCGGGCCGGCCGCTCCGCACCAGCCCGAGGATCGCCTCGACCACGCTCTCGCCGACCGGAATGCGCCGAACGATATCCTGCGCCGCCAGCAGGTCTTCGGGCGTCAGCACCGCACCGGCGACCGGCTGTTCGGCGCCGGTGGTCACGATCAGCATGCGCCGCTCGGCCTCCAGATCGGGATAGCCGACATCGATCTGCATCAGAAACCGGTCGAGCTGGGCCTCCGGCAGCGGATAGGTGCCCTCCTGCTCCAGCGGGTTCTGCGTCGCCAGGACGTGGAACGGCCGCGGCAGATCGTGGTAGTGCCCGGCCACCGAGACCCGGCGCTCCTGCATCGCCTGGAGCAGAGCGGACTGGGTGCGCGGGCTGGCGCGATTGATTTCGTCGGCCATCAGCAACTGGCAGAACACCGGGCCGGGCAGGAAGCGGAAATTGCGCCTGCCGTCCGCGCCCTCCTCCAGCACTTCCGAGCCGAGAATGTCCGACGGCATCAGATCGGGGGTGCACTGGATACGCCGGTCGGCCATGCCGAGCACCGTGCCGAGCGTCTCGACCAGACGGGTCTTGGCCAGGCCCGGTACGCCGATCAGCAGCATGTGGCCGCCGCCCAGCAGGGTGACCAGGGTCTCGTCGATCACCTCCTGCTGGCCGAAAATGACGCGGCCGATGGCCGCACGCACCTTCGCCAGTTGGTCGCCCAGCCGGTTCACCCGTTCGAGCAGGGCGGTGCCATCATCGCCGGGGCGGTCGGCGGCCTGGGAGGAAGCAGGGCTGAGCGGCATATTGGTCACCAAGGGGCGTCACCGGTTGGCATGGATACCGAAGCGGAGCTACAGTAATACTATGGCAGAAATTGGAAGCGACGACACCGCGTCGGGCAGCCCGATGGCGGCTGCCGGCCCGGACCCGAACATCGCCGCGGCACGAAATTTCCCGACCGCGGCGGACGAAGCCTACGATATCAGGATCGCGCGCGACGGTACCTGGTACTATTGCGGCACGCCGATCAACCGGATGGGACTGGTCAAGCTGTTCGCCCGCGTGCTGCGGCGCGATGCGTCAGGCAATTACTGGCTGATCACGCCGGCCGAACGCGGGCGCATTCAGGTCGACGACGCGCCGTTCACCGCGGTCGAGCTGTCGGCATCGGGCGACGGCGAGTCGCAGATACTGAGCTTTCGCACCAACCTTGATGAGGTCGTGGAGGCGGGGCCGGCACATCCGATCCGGATCGCCTTCGCGCCTGAAACCGGCGAGCCCAGCCCCTATATCCTGGTCAAGGATGGTCTCGACGCGCTGATCGTGCGCTCGGTGTATTACGAGCTGGTCGAACGGGCGGTCGAGCAGGACGGAAGAACCGGCGTATGGAGTCGAGCGACGTTCTTTCCCCTGGATCGGTTTCCGGATACGGACAGGTGACGTTCGACCGGGACGAGCTGCGCCGCCGGCTCAGCCATCCCGGCGTTCGCGGTCCCGACGACCAGGAACGGATCAGAGGCGATCACGACCTGAATCCCGAATTCAGGCCGGAGGGGCCGTTACGCGCTGCCGCGGTGCTGGTGCCGCTGGTGCAGCGGGAGGACGGGCTGACCCTGATCCTGACCCAGCGCACCCCGCATCTGGCCGCCCATGCCGGGCAGATCAGCTTTCCCGGCGGTGCGCTGGAAACCGGCGACGCCGACGAGCAGGCTGCGGCACTGCGCGAGACCGAGGAGGAGATCGGGCTGGCGCCCGATCTGGTCGAGATCCTCGGCCGGCTCGACACCTACATCACCCGGACCGGGTTCCGGGTGGTGCCGTTCGTCGGCCTGATCCAGCCGCCCTTCTATCTGCGCCCCGACCCCTACGAGGTCGCGGAGGTGTTCGAGGTGCCGCTGAGCTTTTTCCTCGACCCGCCGAGCCTGCAGCGCGAAAGCCGGATGTTTCTGGGCAAGGAGCGGTTTTTCTATGCGTTTCCCTATGGAAACCGCTATATCTGGGGGGCCACCGCAGGAATGCTGCTGAACCTCCGCGATGTTCTGAACGGGCCCCCGTGAGACAGTGGATGATCTATCTGCTGCTGGCGCTGCCTACCCTCATCTACATCGGCTATCTGGTGTTGCGCCGGCGGCTGGAGCCGGTGCCTCCGGGCGGCCGGGCGGCGTGGTGGCGAGTCGTGCCTTGGTTCTGGTTGGCCGCGGCGGGGCTGGTCCTGGCGATCGCCTCCCTGGTCTTTCTGGCCCTGACCGAGGAGAGCATTGCGGCGGCACGGGCGGCCATGGACATGGCGCAGGGCCGGGAAGGATGGCGATCGGGCAATGCAAACCCGCCATGACGAATCGCCCGACTGCCTGGCCGACTGCCCGGATCGAGCGGCACGACCAGCGCGACCCGATGGACGCGGGGCCTTGCTTCACCTGCGAAAACCTGCCGGTCACGACGCCGCCGTGATTTGGGGCCACCGCCGGGGCGGGGCGGGCGGGCCGGCAGGGTGAAGCTCGACCCGCAGATGTGGCTGCACGATCCCGCCACCCGGCGAGTGATCGCGGCGTTCGCGGCGGTGGGGGCCCCGGTGCGGTTCGTCGGCGGCTGCGTGCGCGATGCGCTGCTCGGGCGGCCGGTCGCCGACATCGATCTGGCCACGCCGCTCCGGCCCTATGAGCTCGTCCCGCTGCTCGAGAATGCCGGCATCCGGGTGATTCCGACCGGTCTGCAGCACGGTACCGTCACCGCATTGGTGCCCGGCGCGACCGGTCCCACCCGCAGTTTCGAAATCACCACGCTGCGGATCGATCTGGAGACCGATGGCCGCCATGCCGTGGTCGGCTTCACCGACGATTGGCGCGCCGACGCGGCGCGGCGCGACTTCACCATGAATGCGCTCTCGGTCGATCCCGACGGTACGCTGCACGACTGTTTCGGCGGCGCCCAGGACGCCCGCTCCGGGCGGGTGCGCTTCATCGGCGATCCGGCGCAGCGCATCCGGGAGGACTATCTCCGCATCCTGCGCTTCTTCCGCTTTTTCGCCCATTTCGGCACGCCGCCGGCCGATGATGCCGCGCTGGCCGCCTGCCGCGCGCTGGCGCCGGGGCTGGCGCGGCTGTCCGGCGAGCGCATCCGCATGGAACTGCTCAAGCTGCTGGCGGCACCCGATCCGGTGCCGGCCTGGCGGCTGATGATCGAGACCGGGGTGGCCGAACAGGCGATCGGCGAGCCGGGCCGGGTCGCGATGCTGGCCGGGCTGGTGGCGATCGAGGACAGGCCGGACCCGCTGCGCCGGCTGGCCGCCCTGCTGGAGTGCGACAGCGGGCGGACGCTGTGGCTGGCCGAGCGGCTGCGCCTGTCCGCCGCCGAGCGCGACCGGCTGGTGGCGCTGCGCTCGCGCGTCGGCACGGTGACCGCGGCGACCGGCGAGCGGATGCTGCACCGGCTGATCTACCGGCTCGGCCCGGATCTGGTGGCGGATCTGATCCTGCTGGCCTGGGCGGAGGCGCCGGGGGACGAACGCTTTCGGGACTTGCGCGACCGGACGCGAAGCTGGACCCCGCCCGCCTTTCCGCTCAAGGGCCGCGACGCCGTGGCGCTGGAGGTGCCGCCCGGGCCGGCGATCGGGGAACTGCTGGCCATGGTC
>CAZTNV010000041.1:0-16226 GCA_964615535.1 uncultured Mycobacteriaceae bacterium
TGGTGGTGTGGCTGTCGGTGCCGACCAGCGTGTCGGGATAGGCCACCGGCCGGTTGTCCCTGGTCGTGTCCGGCTCCGACCACACCACCTTGGCCAGGTATTCCAGATTGACCTGATGGCAGATGCCGGTGCCGGGCGGCACCACGCGGAAATTGTCGAATGCCTTCTGGCCCCAGCGCAGGAAGGCGTAGCGTTCGTGGTTGCGCTCGAACTCCAGATCGACATTCTGCTGGAAGGACAGCGCATTGCCGAACGAGTCGACCATCACGGAATGATCGATGACCAGATCGACCGCGGTCAGCGGGTTGATCCGCCTGGGATCGCCGCCCAGCGCGACCATCGCCTCGCGCATCGCCGCCAGATCGCACACCGCCGGCACGCCGGTGAAATCCTGCATCAGCACGCGGGCCGGGCGGAAGGCGATCTCGCGATCCGAGCGCCGCTGCTCCAGCCACGCCGCCAGCCCCTTGACGTCCTCGACCTTCACCGAGCGGCCGTCCTCGAAGCGCAGCAGGTTTTCCAGCAGCACCTTGAGCGAGAACGGCAGCGTTGAAAGATCGCCCAGGCCGGCCTCCGACGCCGCCTTCAGGCTGAAATAATCGTAGGTCTTGCCGTCGACGGTGAGCGTGCGGCGGGTGTTCAAGCTGTCCTGTCCTGTGGTCGTCACGGCAACTCCTCCTGGCTCGGCCGGCCTTCTGCGTCCGGGCTGGGGCGTCCGGCGCGCGTGCAACGGCGGCAATAGCGATTATGTGACCTTGCTTTAACGGGTTTTCCAGCGGCGATCAAACCCGGCCGCATCCGGCCTGCCGCGACATCGGCGCGGTGCGGCAAAGCCGGCCGGCCGGCGAGCCCTCGGGGGTTTCGCGCGGTCCGGGGGCTTTGCAGATCCTTCGGATGGCGCCGTTTGCCGCCGGGTGGAATTCCGGGTTCGGTTTCCGATGGACTGCGGCGGGCCTTTCATCGCGGCGGCAGCTTATTGGAACATGTTCGCGCATCACTGAGAACAAAGATTGCATTGTGAAAGTGAAATAAACCTCATAGGTTCGATCATCATCTCAAGATAATGGTTATCATTAAAATGACGCCTCCCACCTGTCCAGGAGTCTGGACGATGTGCAGACTCCGGACAGTCCCCGCATCGATATGTGAATGACATGAATTCAGGGATAACGCCCGAATCCGCCCGGAATAGGGCTCTATGCTGGACCGATGCGGGCTCCTGACGGACGGCCGGCATAAAGAATCGGTAAAATATTCAGTTATTGTGGAGTCTGAGTGGCGGCGGGGCATGGAGAAACTGGTCACCGGACGCGGCACGCCTATTGCTTTAAGGTGATCGCCGATCCTCTCGCAGAGAGGTCGGACCTCGCTCCTCGGACTCTTCGTAAGGACACTGAAATGCGATCGATCTTAACCACGCTCTCCGCGGCCGCGATCTCGTTTGCCGTGGTCACCGGCGCCCAGGCGGCCCCGATCCGCACCGACATCGTCTTCGTCGTGGACGAGTCGGGCAGCATGGGCGGCGTCCAGGCCAATCTGCGCACCAATATCGGCCTGTTCGCGTCGATCCTGTCCGCGGGTGGTGTCGATGCGCGCTATGCCCTGGTCGGCTACGGCCGCAGCGCTTCCACCCCCGTCACCAGCTATGGTCCGCGGCTGGTGACCGATTTCGCAACGCCGGTTGGCTTTGCCACCGCGGCGCTGGGCCTGGTGGCCAGCGGCGCATCCGAGCCCGGCTATACGTCGATTGCCTTCGCGCTGAACGCGCTCGACAATCAGGCGACCCAGCTCGGCTATCGCAGCGATGCGCTGAAGAACATCATCATCGTCACCGACGAGCCGACCAACGGCGATATCTGCGGTGCGTCCGGCGTCAACTCCACCTGGTGCTTCGGCGGCACGTCGGTCGATGCCGGTGACGTGGACTCCGCCCTGAAGAGCAACAATGCCCTGCTGAACGCGGTGCTTTCCGGTACCTCCACGGTCAACTCCTATTCGGGTCTGGCCACCGGCAATGGCGGGCAGGTCTTCAATCTCAGCCTGCTGGGTTCCAGCAATCCGCAGACCGTCGAGACCTTCGTGCAGGACTTCGCCAATGCGAAGCTGCAGGAGATCGTCGATACCTGCACGACCAACCCCAACCTGCCGGGCTGCCAGCCCTCGACCGAAGTCGCCGAGCCGATGAGTCTGGTGCTGCTGGCCAGCGGTCTGATCGGCATGGGCGTCGTCGCCCGCCGCCGCCGCCGCATCGCCTGATCTCGATCCTGCGATCGGCCGGTCCACGATCCGCCGGCCCACGATCGGCCGGCCCATGATCGGCCGGCCCATGATCGGCCGGCCCATGATCGGCCGGCCCACGATCGGCCGGATGGTGTGAAAACGGGGCAACCTTCGGGTTGCCCCGTCCGCGTTAGGCAACCATGTCTTGGTCGACGGCCCAGGGGGCCGGCAGGCGTTCCAGGGTGGGACTCGCCGACGCCGGAGGGTTGCCTGGTGTGCAAAAGCGATTGTCGAACGGTTTGATTCCTGACACCGCCGGATCAGGGTCGGCACGGAACCGCGATTCGGCTATCGGGCCGCGGCTGGCGGGGCCTCCGGGCGGCCGGTGCTGCGACGAAAGGGAAGAAGATTCGCAACCAGATGACGCGTTCCGAGTCACCGAACGATGTCATGTCCCGCCTGCGGCGCGATACCTCCGCCGTTCATGCCGAGGTCGAGGCTTTGGCGTGCTTTGCGCGGCTGTTTGCGCCCGATTACCGGCTGGTGGAGTATCACCTGCTGCTGCGGCGCCTTTACGGGTTCTTCGTGACGGTTGAGCCGATCGTGTTTGCCGCCCGTGATGAGCCGGGCGGGGAAGGCGAGGCGTCGCCGGCATGGTCCCGGCGACTGCATGCCGATCTGATCGCTCTGGGCGACAGCGAGGCCGCCCTCGCCGCGGCGGAGCGATGCGCCGAACCGCCCGATCTGCCGACGCCGGCCCACCGCGCCGGCGCGCTTTATGTGATCGAGGGCTCGGCCCTGGGCAGCAGGATCATCCATCGCCAACTGCACGAGCGGTTCGGCGCTGCGGTCGCGCCGGCCCTGAACTACTACGGCACGCAGGCGGGGGCGGCCGGGGCCCGCTGGCAGCGGTTCAGAAGCGCGATGGCCCGCGAGTTCGGCGACGCTGCGCATTATCCCGCGGTGCTGAGCGGCGCCCACGCGCTGTTCGGCGGGCTCGCGCGCTGGCTGCGCTGATCGGGCCCATGCCGGCCTCGGCGGTCGGGTGACAGCGGAAGAAAGCTTGCCCAGGATGCAGCCTTGCACCACGATGGTTCCGGTGCTGCCGATCGCCGGGCCGGCCGCAATGCTTTCCGGCTAGAGATTTGGGCGGCCGGGTCTGAGCCTCGCGGCAGGCACGGTTTGCCGATCGGAGACTGCGCTTGTGATCCGGTTTGGCCGAGCCGCCAATCCGCGAGGTCGAGCACTATTTCTGTGAGTTGACAGAATGGCACTGCCCTCGAACATCGATCTTGACGAGTGCAGTCGCGAACCGATTCACCTGCTCGGGCGGATTCAGCCGCATGGCGTCCTGCTGGTGCTGGACGAGGCGGATCTGCGGGTGGTTCAGGTCAGCGCCAACAGCGCCGGCCTGATCGGCGTGCCGCCGGATCGGCTGCTGGGCCGGGGAGTCGACCAGCTCGTTTCGCCCGGCGAAATGGTGTCGTTGCGCGGGATGCTGGGCGCCCTCGCGCCCGGTCAGGTGGGCATGTTGCCGCTCCGGCTGCCGACGGCACCCGCCGGGATGCTGTTCGAGGCGCTGATCCATCGCTGGGCCGGGTTCGTGATGGTGGAGCTGATCGGCGGTATGGTTCCGGCCGCCGCCGCGGCGGAGCGGGTCGCCGCCGCGGTCGGGCATTTCGAGACCCGGATCACCGGCCACCACAACCGGTTTCATCTGGCGCAGACCGTCGCCGATGCGGTCAGGGATCTGGCCGGGTTCGACCGGGTGATGGTCTACCGGTTCCACGCGGACTGGTCGGGCGAGGTGATCGCCGAGGCCCGCGAGCCGGAGCTGGAGCCCTATCTCGGCCTGCGCTATCCGGCCAGCGACATCCCGGAACAGGTCCGCGAGCTTTATCGCCGGAAACTGCTGCGCGAAATCGTCGATGTCGAGGCGGTACCGGTTCGGCTGGTCCCCGCCGCCCATCCGGCCACCGGCGGCCCGCCCGATCTGAGCTACAGCACCCTGCGCGGGGTGTCCGAATACCATGTCGAGTACCTGCACAACATGGGCGTGCGGTCGTCGCTGTCCGCCTCGATCCTGATCGAGGGCCGGCTGTGGGGCCTGATCGCCTGCCACCACCGGCGGCCGAAGCTGGCCGGCTGGTACGATCAGGTCGGGATCGGGCGGATCGCGCAGATCCTTGGCGAACGGATCGGCGAACTCGACCGCACCGATCACGACCGGGCCCAGGCCGCAGTGCAGAGCTTTCTCGCCGCGGTCGATCGCCAGCTCGGCCCCGACAATCTGGTGTCGACGCTGCTGTTCGGTCCGAACCGGATCAATGCCGCGGTGGATGCCGAGGCCGCCGCGCTGTACTGCAACGGCAGTTCGATTTCCTTCGGCCGGGCGCCCGAGGCCGGCATGATCGAACAGCTCGCCCGCTGGGTCGCCGGCCATCACCGCGGCGAGGTCTGCGCCACCGACCATCTGGTGCAGGAATTTCCGGCGGCCGAACCTTTCGCGGCGAGTTCGTGCGCGAGGTGCACTGGGGCGGCGATCCGAACAAGCCGGTGCTGGCCAGCGCCCACCATGAGCGGCTGTCGCCGCGGAAATCCTTTGCGCTCTGGCGCGAGACGGTCACCGGCCGGTCGCGGCCCTGGACTCCCGAACAGATCGGCTGCATGGCGGCCCTGGGCCCGATGTGCCGCAGCCGGTTCGGCGGCGATCCCGTGGCGCTGTGCCGGGCGGTCGAGGCCGAGGAGTCGGCGCTGGTGCTCAAGCAGACGCCCGACGACCCGGAACTGCTCGGTCGGCTGATCGATCTGGTGCCGGACAATGTCGCGATTCTGCTGTGGAATGCCGCATCGCCGCCGCCGCTGGTGCTGGCCGCGAACGAGCATTTCTACAAGGTGTTCGGCCTGACGCCCGACGAGGTGGTGGGCCAGCGGATCGAGGCGCTGTTCGCCCGCACCGGGCTGCCGGCGGTGTTCATCCAGAAGCCGATGCCGATGCCCGACCGGATCGACGTATGGTCGGCGACCGGCGGCCATCGCACCCTGATGATGAACCGGGACGACATGCTGCAGGTGCGGGGACCAGCCGGATCGCGCGTGATCGGGGTGATCACCTTTACCGACGTGACCCAGCAGCAGCGGGTCGAGACCGCCCTGAACGCGGCCCGGTACGAAGCGGAGCGCGCCAACCGGACCAAGATGGGCTTTCTGGCCTCCGCCAGCCACGATCTGCGCCAGCCGCTTCAGGCGGCCGAGCTGTTTCTGGCACTGCTCGAACGGCAGAGCGTCGACCCGGCGCAGCAAAGCCTGATCCAGAAGCTCAAGAACGCCCAGTGCGCCCTGCGCCACACGCTCGACTCCCTGTTCGAGATGTCGCGCTTCGACGCCGGCACGGTGACGCCGAGTTTTGCGTCTTTCCCGATCCAGTCGCTGCTCGACCAGCTCGGCGAGGAAGCCTCGATGCTGGGCCGGACGAAGCGGCTGCGCGTCCGCATCGTGCCCTGCTCCGCCACGGTGTGGAGCGATTCTCAACTGCTCGCCCAGATCGGCCGCAACCTGATTTCCAATGCGGTGCGCTATACCCGGTCCGGGGGCATCCTGCTGGGCGTGCGGCGGCGGGCCGCCCTTGCCTGGCTGCAGGTCTGGGACACCGGCATCGGCATCGCCCCGGACAAGATCGATTTCATTTTCGATGAATTGTATCAGATCCGCAACCCGGAACGCGATCGCGAAAAGGGCATGGGGCTGGGCCTGCCGATCGTGAAGCGGATCGCCGCGCTGCTGGATCTGCAGCTCGACGTGCGGTCGGTGCCGGGCCGCGGCAGCGTGTTCTCGGTCGCGGTTCCGCTGAGTCCCGGCACCTTCCCGGCGATCGCGCCGGCCGGCCCGGAGCTGGCGGGCGAGCGGTCGCTGACCGTTCTGATCATCGATGACGATGCCATGGTGCGCGACGCGCTGCGGCTGATGCTGAGCGATTGGGGGCACCATGTGATCGATGCGGGTTCGGCCGAAGAGGCCATCGAGCGGCTGAAGGGCCAGCCCCGCCTGCCGGACGTGGTGCTGGCGGATTACCGGTTGCGCAACAACGTGACGGGGCGGCAGGTGATCGAATCGCTTCGACAACGGTTCCACTCGCCGCTCCCCGGCATCATCATCACCGGCGACACCGATCCGGACCGGCAGCGCGAGGCGGCGGCCAGCGATCTGGGGATTCTGTTCAAGCCGGTCGATCCCGAATCCCTGCGCCGGGAACTCCTCGATGCCGCGGATGTGACCGCGCGCAGCGGCTGAGCGGCGGCCGGCCGCAGCCGGCGGACATCGCGACCGGCATCGGTGCATCGGGGCGATACACGATCGGCGGGCGCCGGGCAACAACCGGTATCGAAATCGATCCCGGCGTTCTATACTTGAAAAGATGCTCCGCTGTAGCGCGTTTCACGTCCGGGCGCCCGCGGCGATACGCTTGCGACGCGCGAACCGGGGAGTGTCCCATGATGGATCGCGCCCCGATATCGATACATTCAAGCCCAGGCCTGCTCAACAATGACGGAACTATGCGAGTTGCCGGAACTGACCGCCTGCGACGAGGAACCGATCCATATTCCCGGATCGATCCAGCCGCATGGCTTCGTCATGGCGCTGACGGAACCGGATCTGGACATCATATGGCAAAGCGCCAATGCGCCGCAGATGCTGAACCAGCCGGCCAATCTGAAGCAGGCGCGCCGGCTGATCGAACTGGTCGGGCCGTCGGTCATGCCGTATCTGGTGTCGACCACGCGGGAGAAAGGGCGCGGCGCGCTCAATCCCTATCGGTTGCACACCGCGCTGGGCGCCCATGTCGATGTGGTATGGCATCGCCATGACAACTACCTGATCATCGAAGGGGAGCCGGCGACATCGACCGAGAGCGCCAATTCGGCGCTGTTCGATCAGGTCACCGATGCCATCACCCGTGCGCGCAACGCCGCCGACACCGACGAGCTGTGCCGGATCGTGGCCGAACAGGTTCGGCGGATGCTGGGCTATCAGCGCGTCATGGTCTATCGCTTCGATCGCGACTGGCATGGCGAGGTGGTCGCGGAATCCCGGACCGGCAGCATTTTCGGGTCGTTTCTGGGCCACCATTTCCCGGCTTCGGACATTCCGGCCCAGGCCCGCGCGCTCTATGCCATCAACCTGATTCGGGCGATTCCCGATGTGCGCTACCGGCCGGTGCCGCTGGTCCGGGTCGGCGGTACCGCAGCCGACGACCATCCGCTGGATTTGAGCCATACCGGCCTGCGCAGCGTGTCGCCGGTCCATGTCGAATACCTCGAGAACATGAATGTCCGGGCATCGTTCTCGCTGTCGCTGATCGTCGAAGGGCGGCTGTGGGGGCTGATCGCCTGCCATCATTCGACGCCGCGTCTGGTGCCCCATTCGATCCGGGTCTACAGCGTGCTGTTCGCCGAGCTGGCGGCGTTCAAGCTGGCCGAACTCCTGGCCCGCGATCGCGCCAGCCGGGTCATCGGCTTCGATTTCGAGATCGACCGGTTCGGCGCCGCCATCCAGGCGCATGGCTCGGTGGCCGCGGCCCTGAAGGTCGAGGGCCCGGCCCTGATCGCCAGCTTCGGCTGCGACGGTATGGTCATCCGGCTGGGCCAGGACGGCGAGCACCGGATCGGATCGGTGCCGCCCGATCCCTGGCCGGGGCGGGTGGCCGAGCGTCTGGCGTCGATTTCGGGCGGGGAGGTGATGGCGACCGAGCACCTCGCCCGGATCGATCCGGCATTCGCGGCATTCGCCGAGCAGGCCAGCGGCGCGCTGTATATCGCGCTGGCGGCGCCCGGCGAGTTCATTCTGATGATCCGCAAGGAGGTCCAGCGGTCGATCACCTGGGCCGGCCGGCCGCAGGAGAAGGCCGGCGTCCTGCCCGATCGACTGCGCATCCACCCGCGAAAATCCTTCGAGACCTGGCGGGAAGAGGTGAACAACCGGTCGCTGCCCTGGGGCGAGGAGGCGCTTAATGCCGTCCGCCTGTTGCGCCGGCTGATCCTCCAGACCATTGCCGGCGCCCTGCGCTGATGGCGCGGAACCGATGGCTGGGCGACGATCGCGAGGGCGCCCCGGCCCGGCCGGATGCGACCGGGCCGGGGCGCCCGGCGGCCTTACCGGCCGGAGATGAATTCGCGCAGATGGGTGGCTTCGGATTCGACGTCGTCGAGCCGCCGCTTGACCACGTCGCCGATGCTGATGATGCCGCACAACTCGTCGTTTTCGACCACCGGAATGTGGCGGAAATGCCCCTGCGACATCCGGGCCATCATGTCGTCGATCCGCTCGCGCAGGCCGCAGGTCACCACCTGTCTGGTCATGACGTCCCTGACCGGCGTGGCCAGCGCGGTCTGGCCCTTGCCGGCGATGACGTGGACGATGTCGCGTTCCGAAATGATGCCGAGCACGGCCTTGCCGTCGGCGCTGACCACCAGCGCGCCAACCCCCTTTTCGGTCAATGTCTTGCACACTTCGGCGATGGTCGCCTCCGGCGCCACGGTATGAACCCGCGTGCCCTTGATCTTCAGAATGCGTTCGACGGTCATTGGGCCTCCTCCTCCATCTCCTTTCGGATTGATCATCCCTGATCCCGGCCCGCCATGTCCCGACATCGGCACACCGGGTCCGGACGGGTCCTCCGGGTTTGAGACGAACTTTCAGCATATTACGATATAAAACCGTTTCCAAGCGCCTGGGATCGGAGTCCAACGAGAAAATGGGTTGATCCTTGTCGCGGGGTATGGCTGTGACCGATTCCGCACACCGGAAAGGAATTCATCAAGAACTTTCATGCCGTTCTTTTGCCACTTGATAGTGTTGGCATTTTCACCCATCAGTTAAGTCATGCCACCGTCCAGAGCCAAGCGCCCGACCCTGCATGCCCCGCTCCGGCCGATTCCCGGACGGCCGAACCGCCCATCCGCTCGCCCGCCCGCGGGGCCGGGACGGCGCCGGGCCGGCCGGGCGCCGTCCCGGCCCCGCGGCTGGGGGGGCTGGCTGGTGAAATGGACGCTGGTCTCGGCGATCTGGACAACCATCGCGCTGCTGGCCGCGCTGGCCTGGTTCGCCTATGACCTGCCCGATATCGACCAGGTGGCAATGCCGGAACGGCGGCCGGCGCTGACGCTGGTCGCGGCCGACGGCACGGATCTGGCGCGCTTCGGCGATCTGGCCGGGCAGGCGGTGAATGCCGCCGATCTGCCGCCGCATCTGATCCAGGCGGTGCTGGCGATCGAGGACCGCCGGTTCCACAGCCATTTCGGCGTCGACCCGATCGGCATCGCACGGGCGACCTGGACCAATCTGCGGGCCGGCCGCATGGTCCAGGGCGGCTCCACCATCACCCAGCAGCTCGCCAAGAACCTGTTCCTGACGCCCGACCGCACCTTCCGGCGCAAGATCCAGGAGATGCTGCTGGCGTTCCGGCTGGAGGCGACCTACACCAAGAATCAGATCCTGACCGCCTATCTCAATCGGGTCTATCTGGGCGCCGGGACCTACGGCATCGACGCCGCGGCGCGGACCTATTTCGGCGTGCCGGCGACCGAGGTCAATCTGCGCCAGGCCGCGATCCTGGCCGGGCTGCTCCAGGCGCCGTCGCGATTCTCCCCGGCCACCGCGCCGGAACTGGCCGAGGCGCGCGCCGATATCGTGCTGAGCGCCATGGTCGATGCCGGCTTCATCACGCCGCAGCAGGCCGCCACCGCCGGCAGCGCGCCGCCGCCGCCGCGCCGCCGGCCCGGCGTCGGCAGCGGCGGGCGCTACTTCGCCGATTGGTTGGCGGACGAGGTGCACGACCATGTTGGGTTCGATCGCGGCGACCTGACCGTGACCACCACGCTCGACCCGGCGCTGCAGCGCCGGGCCGAGGCGATCGTGGCCGAGCATCTGGGGCGCAGCGGCGGCGAGGCGCGCACCGGCCAGGCCGCGGTGGTGGTGATGACGCCGGATGGCGCGGTGCTGGCCTTGGTCGGCGGCCGGTCCTATGGCGACAGCCAGTTCAACCGGGCGACCCAGGCGCGGCGCCAGCCCGGTTCGGCGTTCAAGCCGATCGTCTATCTGGCGGCGATCGAGAACGGCCTGACGCCGGACGCCGAGGTGCTCGACGCGCCGATCACGATCGGCGCGTGGTCGCCGCAGAATTTCGACAACCGCTATCGCGGCCGCATGACCGCCACCGAGGCGCTGGCGATCTCGGCCAACACGGCCGCGGTGCGGGTGATCGACATCGCCGGCATCCGCAACACCATCGATCTGGCGCACCGGCTCGGCATCTCGTCGGAGCTGCGGCGCGACCGCTCGCTGGCGCTGGGCACCAGCGAAGTCACCCTGCTGGAACTGACCGCCGCCTATGGCGCGATCGCCAACAGCGGCCGGGCGGTGTGGCCCCATGGCTTCACCCGCATCGCCGACTCGTCCAGCCGCGACGTCTTCCGCCGCAGCGGCAACGGTGCGGGGGAGGTGGTGCGGCCCTGGCATGCCTGGGAGCTGAGCCGGATGATGGCCGCGGTGCTCGACCCGGCGATGCGCGGCACCGGCCGCGCCGCACGGCTGGACCGGCCGGCGGCGGGCAAGACCGGCACCAGCCAGGATTACCGCGATGCCTGGTTCGTCGGCTTCACCGCCGATCTGATCTGCGGCGTGTGGGTCGGCAACGACGACCGGTCGCCGATGAACCGGGTGACTGGCGGCGGCCTGCCCGCCCAAATCTGGCGGGACGTGATGATCGCCGCGCATGGCAACCGTCCGGCGCGGGCACTGCCGGGCTCGGACTCCTTGCGCGTCGTGGCGAGCGGGGAGGGACCGGCGGGCGGTCGCTCCGGCGACCCGATCGCCGAGCTGCTGCGCCGGTCGGAAGCGCCGCTGCCGAGCGCCCCGCCGCCGGCCGCCGGCCCCGCGGCCCGGCCGGCGGACGGCATCGGGGATCTGCTGCGCCGGCTGGGAACCAACTGATCGCGGCGGCGGTTCAGCCGCCCGCCCGGATGCGCCCGACGAAACTCTGGACATCGTGGCGGAGGCGATCGGCCTGGGCGGTCAGGTCGGACGAGGCGGTCAGGACCTCGCCGGCGGCCCGCCCGGTTTCCACCGCACCGTCGCGCACGCCCGAGATGCTGCCCGAGACCCGCAGGGTCCCCTGGGCCGCCTGTTCGACGTTGCGGGTGATCTCCTGCGTCGCCGCCCCCTGCTGTTCGACCGCCGAGGCGATCGATTGCGAGGTTTGATTGATCTGGTTGATGATGCCCCCGATCGCCTCGATCGCCTGCACCGCCCTGGCGGTCTCGCTCTGAATGCCGCCGATCTGGCTTGCGATCTCGTCGGTGGCCTGCGCCGTCTGTCCGGCCAGGGCCTTGACCTCGCTGGCGACCACCGCGAAGCCGCGCCCGGCCTCGCCGGCCCGCGCGGCCTCGATCGTGGCGTTGAGGGCGAGCAGGTTGGTCTGCTCGGCGATCCGCGAAATCAACCCGACCACCTCGCCGATCTTCTGGGCCGCGAGCGCCAGACCGCCGACCGTCGCCCGGGTCCGCTCCGCTTCCGCCGAAGCCTCGCGCGCGACCGCGCTCGCCTGATCGACCTGGCGGGCGATTTCGCCGATCGAGCAGGACAGCTCCTCGGTCGCCGCCGCGACGGTCTGGACATTGGCCGAGGCCTCTTCCGAGCCGGCCGCGACCACGCCCGCCTGACGGCCGGTGGTCTCCGCGGTGTCGACCATCGCCGCCGCCGAACGGTGCATCTGGCCGGCCGCCGTCGAAACCGCCTGAACGACCTCCGAAATGCTGGTTTCGAGCCGATCGGCCAGATCGGCCATATTGGCCAGCCGCTCGGCCTCGTGGCGGCGCGTCAGCTCGTTCTGTTCCGCCCGCAACCGATCCATCTCGATGGCGTTGGTCTTGAACGTGACCAGCGCCCGGGCAAGATCGCCGATTTCGTCGCGATTGGCGGCGTTGGTGACCTCGATGGTCTTGTCGCCCGAGGCCAGTCTCGCCATGGCGCCGGTGATCGAGGTCAAGGGACCGACGATCCCCCGGCCGACCCAATACGCGATGCCGCCGACGACCGCGAGCAGGAAGGTGGCGACGCCGCCGTTCGAAATGATCGCTTCCTGCAGATCGGCGTCGAGGTCGTCGATGTAGATGCCGGTGCCGATCACCCAGCCCCAGGGCGCAAAGGGCGCCACATGGCTGAGCTTGGCGGCCGACGGCGCCTCCGCCGAGCGGTTCCAGTGATACGAGACGAAGCCGCCGCCCGCCCGCGCGGCAGTCAGCATCTCGCGCATGTAGTAGAGGCCAGTGGCGTCCTGGGAGTCGTACAGATTGCGGCCGATCAGGCTTTGGTTGTTGTGGGCCAGGAGCACGCCGTTCATGTCGTTGATCCAGATATAGTCGCCGCTGCCGAAGCGCATGGCGCCGACCGCGTCCAGGGCGCGCTGCTGCCCGTCCTCCCGGGTCAGCTCGCCGCGTTCCACCCGCTGGTGGATTTGGGTCACGACGTTCAGGGCCGCTTCGACCAGGCTTCGTACCTTGTCCCGCCGTTCCTGGATCAGGTGTTGGTGCAAGTTGACCAGGCTGACGGCTGCAACGGCGATGGTGCTCAACATCGCAACGGCCACGATCAGCATCATCCGGCTGCCGATCCGCAATCTGCTCAGCATGCTCGCATCCTTTCAACGGAACGAAAGTCAGGAAAGGGGACCGAACTCTGGCGGGCCGCGCAGATGCGCCGCCTTCCTTGCGAGTCGAATTTGCTGATCAAGGAGTTAATGAAGCGCTAAAGCAGAACTAATCCCAAGGGATCAAATCTTTGAGGTAAGGTGGCCATACGAAAAGGCCAAGGTGCCGCATCCATCGGATCGCACCCTTGTGCCGTTTGCACAGGATTGCTGAAGCCGGCCGCGGGAAATCGCGGCCGCGGGGAAGCAAAAAGTCTGGCGCGCCGCCGGAACCGGTCAACCGAGGACCGATCCGGTGGTCGATCTCCGGTCGGAACGGGAAGGGTGGCGGTCAGGCCCGGTTGTCCGGAGGTCTGCCGGATCGTCGACGTGCCCGCCACAGGTGCCATTTGCGTTCCAGCCACGCCACGAGGCGGGCCGTCGGCCGCTTGAGGAACGGAATGTCCTGGGCCAGCAGCATGACGCCCAGCGGCAGCATCCAGAACCCGAGCACCGGCAGGAAGCCGAGCACGCCGCCAACGATCAGGAGAACGCCCGCCGGGACGCGGAACCAGCCGGCCTTCGGATGCCGCAGCGCGCGCAGGCCCGCGGCGCCGCGGCGGGGCAATCGGTACTCCATCCGCCGGAACATCCGGTTGATCGTCCGGTCGGCATCCTCGGCCAAACCACCCTCCATCGACGTCACGAACACTCAACCGGCTTCGGTGACGCCGGTTCCGGGCCGGTCATTCGCCCTGCTGGACGAGCGCGCCGCGCTGCCGGGCGCCGTCGAAAAACCTGAGGAACATCCACCCCGCCATCGCCATGTAGACCGCGTTCAGCCCGATCGCGGCGAACAGATGGCCCCAGGCGAAGCCGTGACCGAACAGGGTCGACCGCATGCCCTCGAAGACATGCGCCGGGGGCAGGGCATAGGCCAGCCATTGCAGCGGTTCGGGCAGCACCGACACCGGATAGTAGATCGCGCTGACCGGGGCGAACAGGAACACGATCAGCCAGGCCAGGCTTTCCGCACCCAACCCGTAGCGCAGGATCAGCGCGATGATGATCAGCGCCATCCACCAGCCGGTGACCAGCAGATTAGCGAAGAACGCCAGCAACGGCAGCCCGAGCTCGAAAATGTTGAAGGCATAGAGCGGGATCGCCAGCAGCGCCGCCGGCACCACCCCGATCAGGGTGCGGATCAGGCTCATCGCCAGCAGCGACAGCACCCATTCGTGCGGGCGCAGCGGCGTCACGAACAGATGGCCGAGATTGCGGCTCCACATTTCCTCCAGGAAGGAGATCGACACGCCCAACTGGCCGCGGAACAGCACGTCCCACAGCAGCACCGCGGCGATCAGCACGCCGGCGGCCTGCGCCACCCATTCGCTGCTGGTCAGCAGATGCCGGGTGATCAGCCCCCACAGGATCATCTGGATGGTCGGCCAATAGGCCAGCTCCAGCAGCCGCGGCCACGATCCGCGCAGCAGATACCAGTAGCGCAGGATCATGGCGTAGATCCGGCGCAAGGTGGAACCGGCCGGGGCGCCGGTCTCGTCGAACCGGCGCTCGGGCGCGAAGGCGTCGTCTCTCATGCCGCTATCCTTGAACGGCCGCCTCGGCCGGCCGCGCCCGCGCGATGTCCAGGAACACCTGCTCCAGCGTGTCGCGGCCATAGCGCGACAGCAGCGCGCCGGGCGCACCGCGATCGACGATGCGGCCCTGTTTCATCATCAGCACGTCGTCGCACAGCCGCTCGACCTCGGCCATATTGTGGCTGGCCAGCAGGATGGTGGCGCCGCGCGCGGCCCGATAGCTCTCCAGATAGGTCCGAACCCAGTCGCCGGTATCGGGATCGAGCGAGGCGGTCGGCTCGTCCAGCAGCAGCAGGTCGGGCTGGTTGATCAGCGCCTTGGCCAGCGCGACGCGGGTCTTCTGCCCGGCCGACAGCTTGCCGAAGGCGCGGTCGATGAAGGCGGCCAGATCGAGTTCCCCGACCAGCAGGGCGATCCGCCGGCCGATGTCGCGCAGGCCGTAGAGATGGCCGTAGACGGTCAGGTTCTCGCGCACCGTCAGCCGGTGCGGCAGGTCGACATAGGGCGACGAGTAGTTCATCCGCGCCAGAACCTTGTGCCGCGCCGCCAGCATGTCGATGCCGAGCACGCGGATGCGGCCGCCGGTGGGCAGAAGCAGTCCCAGCAGCATGGCGATCGTCGTCGTCTTGCCGGCGCCGTTGCCGCCCAGCAAGGCCGTGGTCGAACCGCGCGGAATCACGAAACTGATGTCGTCTACGGCCGTCACACCATTGAAACGCTTGGTCAGACGGTCGACTTGTATGGCGGGCTCTTCGGGCATGGTCGCAATATGGCGGCTCGGCCGGCGCTCCGCCAGTGCAGGGGGCGGAGCGGGAGGCCGGGCCGGCGACCGCGGTCTCCGGACCCTGAACGGGCGTGCGGGGTCGCGGAAAGCGGAGCGGATGGATCACGGGACGACGACCGGACCGATCATGGGCGGACGGATCAGCCTGCGCACGCTGATCGAGATCCGCTGGATCGCGATTGCGGGACAGTTGACCACCGTTGTGGTGGTCGAGCAGGGCCTGGGCTACGAGCTGCCGACCATGGCGGCGGTGGCCGTGATCGCGGTGTCGGCGCTGCTCAATCTGGCGGCCACCCTGCAAAGCCGGGTCCGGTTGCGGCTGAGGGAGCGCGACGCGGCGCTCTATCTGGCCTATGACGTGGTGCAACTGGCCGTGCTGCTCTATCTCACCGGCGGGCTGGAGAACCCGTTCGCGGTCCTGCTGCTGGCGCCGCTGACCGTGTCGGCGATCATCCTGTCGCGGCGCGGCACCATGATCATGATGGTGCTGACGCTCACCACGATCACCGTGCTGGCCGTCGCCCATTACCCGCTGCCCGGTGCGCCGAGCCCCAGTACCCTGGTCGGCATTCCGGTCAATATCTACAAATTGGGCGTCTGGGTGGGCTTGGCCCTGGCAGCGGTATTTATTACGGCTTATGTATGGCAGGTCGCCGACGAGGCGAGACGGATCGGCGATGCGTTGACCGCGAGCCAAATGGCCCTGGACCGCACCCAGCAATTGTCGGCCCTGGGCGCCCTGGCCGCGGCCGCGGCGCACGAGCTGGGGACGCCGCTCAGCACCATCGCCGTGGTGGCCCGCGAACTGGCCGGCGAAGTGCCGCCCGACAGCCCGATCAAGGACGATATCGAACTGCTCAACAGCCAGGTCGAGCGGTGCCGGACCATTCTGGCGGGGCTGGCGGCGCAGCCCGAGGCGGATGGCGGCGAGCCGTTCGAGCGG
>CAZTNV010000041.1:16236-17081 GCA_964615535.1 uncultured Mycobacteriaceae bacterium
GCTGATCGAGGCCTCGGCCCAGCCCTATCGGCGGCCGGAGATCGAACTGGTGATCGAGCCGGTGCCGCGCGATGCCAGCAAGCCGCCCTCTCTGTGGCGCTCGCCGGAGCTGATCCACGGCCTGGGAAATCTGTTGCAGAATGCGATCCAGTTCGCCCGCCGCCGCGTAACGGTGAGAGCCGAATGGAGTCGGGAAGACATCGCCATGACCATCACCGACGACGGCCCCGGTTTTCCGCCTCATCTGCTCAGCCGGCTGGGCGAGCCGTACCTGTCGGGGCGCGGCGCCGCGCGCGCCAATGGCGGCAATCACATGGGGCTCGGCATCTTCATCGCAGCGACGCTGCTGGAGCGCGTCGGGGCCAGATTGCGCTTCGTGAACGGCCGAAACGGCGGTGCCCAGGTTGCCGTGCAATGGCTGCGACATGATATTGAGGGGAGAAGGAGTTAGACATCGATGGATGCACTGGCGCTGAACGAGACGAAGCCGTTGCCGGCCCGCGGCGCGGCCCGCAGCCTCTTGATCCTGGACGATGACTCGCCGTTTCGCAGTCGTCTGGCGCGGGCAATGGAAAAACGCGGCTTTGAAGTGATCAGCGCCGAAAGCGTGGCCGAAGGGATCGATCTGGCACGCCGCCTGGCACCCGCCTTCGCCATCCTCGACCTGCGCCTGTGCGACGGCAGCGGGCTCGAACTGGTTCCCGTGCTGCACGAGGCGCGGCCCGATGCGCGGATCATCATGCTGACCGGTTACGGCAACATCGCGACGGCGGTGGCCGCGGTCAAGGCGGGGGCGGTCGATTACATCGCCAAGCCGGCCGATGCGGACGAGATCGAGGCCGCCC
>CAZTNV010000042.1:0-6815 GCA_964615535.1 uncultured Mycobacteriaceae bacterium
TGAGCCGCATTGCCGTTGCCGCGGGTCAGCGCGTCGCGCGCGGTCAGCTGATTGGCTATATCGGGTCGACCGGCCTGTCGACCGGCCCGCATCTGCATTACGAGGTGCTGGCCGACGGTGCCCAGGTCGATCCGCTCAGCCGCGACGAGCGCATCGGCCGCACCCTTGAAGGGGCCGAACTGGCCGCCTTCCGCCGCATGCTGAGCGAGCGCCAGCGCCTGTTCGCGGCGTTGCCGGACCACGAGGACATGGTTGCCGAAGCCGCCCCCTGAGCCGGGCGTTGATCTGCGACACCCCGTTGCCTGCCGGTCGGCACGCCGCAATCATGGCCGGCCTCGCGGATCGACTCCGAAAGTTTTCCGGGGCCGAATCCCGCTCGGGCGAGCTTTGCACGTAAAGGCTGGATGAAGAGATACGATCCGGGCGCAACCTTTGCCGGACCATTGGTTCGTCAATGAGGCGGCATCTCTCGGTTTGCCAGATTGTACCGTTCCCTGTAATAGCGAACGATATATGACCGTATTGCCGAAGCCAGACCTTGATCCGGCTCGCGTATGTTATCAATTTCCATGGTGATCTGGTGAATTGTTCGTGATGTTTCCCAAGCAATTTCCTTCAGCGAAAGCCAGAATACCTCCTCCAGGGCCACCGATGTGCGACCGTGAGAAACGTTGACATTGTATCGCTTGAGTTTGCTCATAGGGCACCATCGACCGATGCTCTACATGCATTGGTCGCCAATTCATTGTCACCGACTCAAGTCAATGCCGGCAGACGCCAGTCTTGACTGTTGTTCAATTTTCGGTCGTTGTTCAATATAGAACTATTGACCGAAGGAAGTCCTGTATGCTTGTCCTACCAATTGTTGACCGGGTTCGGTAAACCCCGCAACCCTCCTTCTATTGCGGTGCGACAAGAGGAGGAGCAATGAACATGATGATCGATCGTTCCGCTACTACCCAATCGGGTAGGCTAACAGATTAAGAATCGATTAAACCAAGTTTTATGCCTTTTACCACTGCTTGAACGCTGTCATGACAGTTCAATTTACGCCTGAGATTCTTCATATGGAATCCAACGGTGTTGATTGAGATGCCAAGAATCAAACTTATCTCGGGCAAAGTCTTGCCTTGCGCTCTCCAGTAGAGGCACTCTTCTTCACGTTGCGTAAGATGGGGATCGGCTCTTTTTAAGACAGTTTCATCTGTAAGTTCCCGATATTTCTGATGGAAAGAGAACATCACAGACGCAATTATACGCTTGTCTTTATCGTCCAACTCGTTGTTGTTTGAACTTGCAAGGCTGATAATGTGGCTTTGCGCACTCGGGCCGTGAAAACAAACCGTCAATCCATTCATAAGACCAGCAAGGCGGCTTTCATCGAAAAACTCCTTCTGTCTTGTGCTCAATTTCATTTTATTTTGTATAGTCTTCCAATCAACATACTGATCTGTTTTATTGGCCTGCATTAGAACTGGATCGATTAAATGAAATGATTGATCAATATAGCGCCTCACCCACCATTTGGGATAATCCATCATGATCGGAGATAACTGAAACTTCTTATTCGTGTTTTCATCCTTATCGAGAGGAACATAGGCAACCTTATCATAACCGAAGCTCTTCGCCGAAACTCGCAAGAGATGGAACAATGCCTCGGTTGACTCGCAGCTCGAGATGTTATCGAAGAACAACATTATCGATTGTGCTTTTTCCATGCTCTGCGCGTCCCTGGCAAGAGAAGCCATGGAATGGCTTTTCGATAGCATCACCCATTCCAAAGGCTCATCAAGCGAGCCTGTCGATGTAGAGAGGTTTCCTGGTGCGATTGACCGTAATTGCAGGTCGACTGCTTGGCCTGCTGGCGACCGGGCCGGTACCGTCCGACTCATGACCGGCTGTCCGGCGTGGGGCGGGTCGGCCGCAGCCACACCGGTTCGCACCCGTGTCTCCCTGAATCCCGGACCGGCCCGCGATGTGCCGTTCGTGCCTTCGCCGCCATGGCGGATTGCACGGCATCAAAGGATAGGCGGGCTCACTTAAAGTCTTGTTAAGGAAAACCGTTGATCGTTGACGGAGTCGAGGTGTCCTCGCGGCCCCCCGCACGGCCCGGCGCACGCGGAATCGCACGATGCTTACAATTGTTGGATCGATTATCGTAGTGGTCTGCACGCTGGGGGGATACGCGGCCCTTGGCGGTCATTTAGGCGTGCTGTGGCAGCCATTCGAGGTGGTGATCATCGTGGGCGCCGCGATCGGCGGCTATATCATCGCCAACCCCAAGCCCGTCCTGGCGCGGACCATGAAGGCGATCGGCCAGCTCGTAACCGGCCGGCGCCATTCCAAGGAGTCCTATCTCGAACTGATCAGCCTGCTCTACACGCTGTTCAAGGTCGCCAAGACCAAAGGCATGCTGACCCTGGAGCAGCACATCGAAAAGCCGGAAGAAAGTTCGATCTTTCAACAATTCCCGACCGTTGCCGGCAATCACCATGCGATGACCTTCATTTGCGACTATCTCCGCCTGATGTCGCTCGGTTCCGAGGACCCGCACACGCTGGAAGACCTGATGGAGGAGGAGATCGAGACCCACCACCAGGAAATCTATCAGGTCGCGAACGCGGTCCAGACCATGGCCGACACCTTGCCGGCGCTCGGCATCGTTGCGGCGGTGCTGGGCGTGATCAAGACCATGGGGTCGATCACCGAGCCGCCCGAGGTGCTGGGCCGCCTGATCGGCGGCGCACTGGTCGGAACCTTCCTAGGGGTCTGGCTGGCCTACGGCTTCGTCGGCCCGCTGGCCAGTGCGCTCAAGGCCCGGTACGACGCCGAAACCAAGTACTTCCAGTGCATCAAGGCGGGGCTGCTCGCCCATCTCCACGGCTATGCACCGGCCATCTCTGTCGAATTCGCCCGCAAGGCCCTGTTCTCCGACGTTCGGCCGGATTTCTACGAAGTCGAAGAGGCGACCCAGGCGCTGCCGCCCGCGGCCTGATGCATCCGATGCGGAGTCTCGATCATGGTCGCGACCAACCCGAACGGCCCGGTCATCATCGTAAAGAAGCGGAAGAAGGGCGGCCATGAGGGGCATCACGGCTCGGCGTGGAAGGTCGCCTATGCCGATTTCGTCACCGCGATGATGGCCTTTTTTCTGCTGCTCTGGCTGCTCAACGTGACCACCGACGAGCAGCGCCGCGGCGTCGCCGACTATTTCGATCCCAGCAGCGTGGCACGGTCGTCCAGCGGTGCCGGCGGCGTGCTGGGCGGTCTGACCATCGGGTCGCCCGGGCAGATGTCCAGCCCGAGCGCGCGGTTCAGCACCCACCGCCACATCCCCGGCCGGCCCGAGCCGGTCGAGGGCAGCAACCGGATCGATGCCGGATCGGCCGACGAGTCGAGCGATGCCGCGGTCGATGGCGGCCAGCATGCCGGACAGCCCCATCCCCTGGCCGGGTCCGACGGAGCCGACGCCGGCGGGGCCACCGGGCCGATCACCGCCGGGCAACTGGCTGCAGCGCGGGCGGCCGAGGAGCAGCGCCAGTTCGAGGCCGCGGCCGAGGCTCTGCGTCAGGCGATCCAGTCGGTACCCAACCTTCAGGAGCTGGCACAAAGCCTGATCCTCGATCAGACGCCCGAGGGACTGCGCATCCAGATCGTCGATCAGGAGCGGCTGTCGATGTTCCCGATCGGCAGCGCGCAATTGCTCGACCGCACCCGCCAGCTCATGGGACTGGTCGCCCAGGCGGTCGGGCGGTTGCCGAACCGTGTCTCGATCAGCGGCCACACCGACTCGACCCCCTATGCCAATGTCGAGCAGTACGACAACTGGGATCTCTCCTCGGCCCGGGCCAATGCCAGCCGGCGGGCGCTGATCGCGGCCGGCATCGAGCCCGAGCGAATCGCGACCATCGTCGGTCTGGCCGACACCCAGCCATTCTTTCCCGAAGATCCCCGCAATCCGCGCAACCGCCGCATTTCGATCGTGTTGCTGCGCGAGGCTCCGCCGCCCGACGACGGCACCGCTATCTCATCGCCGGACGCGCCGGCGGCACCTCCGGCGCCTTAGCAAGCAGAATGCCCCGGTTGCTGCTCACGAATTGCCCAGTTGCTCCGGACCGCCGGAAATCTGGCTGAAATCTGGTCCGGAGCATGCGAACGCAGTTGTGGGGAACCGCGGGATTGGCGTTTAATCCGTCACAGGGCTGACCCGATATCCCCCGTTGGGGTGAGCCCAGCCCCTCAGCGACAGGAGCGCACCCTTGACCCTGATGGCCTCCGGCCTCAACGATTTGTTGGCAGCCTATGATTCCGGCCAATTCTACGACGAGCTGATCGGCCGCGGCGACGACCACGCACGGGAGACGGCGATCATCCTGGAACGGCTCAAGCAGTTTGATCTGGCGGATATTCAACGCCGCGCCAAGGATGCCGAGCGCGAGTTATTCAACCTCGGCATCACGTTTCTGATCATGTCGGACAGCCAGGCGGTGGATCGCATCCTGCCCTTCGATCTGATCCCCCGCGTGATCACCGCGAAGGAATGGACCAGGCTGAACGCCGGCGTGATCCAACGGGTTCGGGCGCTCAACCTGTTTCTGCACGACGTCTATCACGACCGGAAAGTGCTGAAGGATGGCATCATCCCGGCCGATCTGGTGCTGGGCAACGAAAACTATGTGGAGGGCATGGTCGGTCTCGACGTCCCGTTCCACACCTATGTCCATGTGCTTGGCATCGATCTGGTGCGCGACGGCGACGGCGTGTTCCGCGTGCTGGAAGACAATTGCCGCTGCCCCTCCGGCGTCTCCTATGTGGTGGAAAACCGCCACATGATCCAGCGCGCCTTCCCCGATCTGATGGACAATGTCGCGCTGCTGCCGGTCGATGACTACGGCATGCGGCTGCACGAGGCGCTGTGCGAGATCGCGCCGGCGGGAATCGACAAGCCGGAGGTGGTTCTGCTGTCGCCCGGCACCTACAATTCCGCCTATTTCGAGCACGTGTTCCTGTCGCGCGAAATGGGCGTGCCTCTGGTCGAGGGGCGCGATCTGGTCGTCGAGAACGACCGGGTCTACGTCAAGACCACCAGCGGCCTGTCGCGGGTCGACACGATTTATCGCCGGATCGGCGACGACTTCATTGATCCGCTGGCCTTCAATCCGGAAAGCCTGCTGGGCGTGCCCGGCCTGTTCGCCGCCTATGCCAAGGGCAATGTCGGGCTGGCCAACGCCATCGGCACCGGCTGCGCCGACGACAAGGCGGTCTATGCCTATCTGCCGCGAATCATCAAATACTATCTGGGCGAAGAGGCGATCATTCCCAACGTCGAGACCTATATTTGCCGCGAACCGGAAGGACTGGCCTTTACGCTGGACCATCTCGACGAGCTGGTGGTCAAGCCGGTGGGGGAATCCGGCGGCTACGGCATCACCATCGGCCCGCATTCGACACGTGAACAGATCGCGACCTGCCGGGAACGCCTGCTGGCCGATCCGGCCAACTACATCAGCCAGCCGATGCTGGCGCTGTCGGTCTGCCCGACCGTCACCGAAACCGGCATCGAGCCGCGCCATGTCGATCTGCGCCCCTTCGCCATTACCGGCCGGGATACCTGGGTGCTGCCCGGCGGGCTGACCCGCGTGGCGTTGCGCAAGGGCACGCTGATCGTCAACTCGTCGCAAGGCGGCGGGTCCAAAGACACCTGGGTACTGGGATAGATTGCCATCATGCCGGTCCTGCTCGCCCGCTTCGCCGATGCCACCTTCTGGATGGCGCGCTATATGGAGCGCGCCGAGAACCTGGCCCGCATCCTCGACGTCAACGAAACCTTCGCGCGCGATCAGCGCGGCGCGCGCAACTGGGTGCCGATCATCCAGCTCAACGCCGACAACGAACGGTTTTTCGCCCGCCACCGAGAGGCGAACGCGGAGAACGTCATCGATTTTTATGTGCTGGATCGCGACAACCCGAGCTCGATCCTGTCCACGGTGCGCATGGCGCGCGAGAATGCCCGCATGCTGCGGCCGCTGATCAGCACCGAAATGTGGAGCCAGCTCAACGTCTTCTACAACACGCTGGCGACCCTGTCCCCGGCCGATGTGGTGCTGCCGGCGCTCGGCCGCCTGTGCGGTGTCGTGAAGGAAGGCTGCCAGACCCATACCGGAATTGTCGAGGGCACGTTCTACCGCGACCAGGGATGGTATTTCTACCAGATCGGCAAGGCCCTGGAGCGTGCCGACCAGACCACCCGTCTGGTCGATATCAAGTACCATACCCTGCTGCCCTCGATCGCCGATGTCGGCTCGCCGCTCGATGCCAGCCAGTGGAACGCCTTGTTGCGCTCCGCGGCCGGCTATCATGCCTTTCGCCGCATCTATACTCACGGCATCGCGCCCAATCAGGTCGCCGGGTTTCTGCTGTTCAACGAAGCTTTTCCGCGCTCGGTCGCCATCTGCATGCGGCAAACCAGTACCCTGCTCCATCGACTCAAGTTAGATTACGGTTTGTCCGGGGGAAACACGGCCATGGAGCGGGTCGACGATATCCAGGCCGTGCTGGCCGCTCACTCCATTGACGAAGTGGTGGGTCGGGGTCTGCACGAATTCCTGGATTGGATTCAGCAGCAATTGATTGCGCTGACGGTCGATCTCGGCCACGCTTTCTTCGGCTATGAATAATGGCGATATCCGCTGAACCGAGGCCGATCATGTCGATCATCAAGCCGGAGATCAGCACGCTTCACCACTTCTTCCGGTCCGGCCCGATGCCCTGCCCGTATCTGCCGGGCCGGATCGAACGAAAGCTGTTTACCCGCC